>NZ_JBLRVY010000022.1:0-197653 GCF_048159485.1 Streptomyces sp. 4F14 | reverse complement strand
GCCAGGGGTGAGGGGCATCCGGATCTGGTCGGGCCTGCCCTGGTGTCTTCGGTGGGGGAGACGGTGTGGTTGTTCAGCGGGCAGGGGAGCCAGACGGTCGGGATGGGAGCCGGGCTGTATGAGCGGTTCCCTGTCTTCGCCGAGGCGTTCGACGAGGTGTGCGAGCTGCTGGGAGACGAGCTCAAAGAGACTGTTTTCTGTGGGCCTGGGGAGCGGTTGGATCGTACGGAGTGGGCTCAGACCGGATTGTTCGCGTTGCAGGTTGCTCTGGCGCGGTTGTGGGAGTCGGTTGGTGTCACGCCGGATGTGGTGATCGGGCATTCGGTGGGGGAGATCGCGGCTGCGTATGTGGCGGGGGTGTTTGATCTTGCGGATGCGTGCCGGGTTGTGGGTGCTCGGGCTCGTTTGATGGGTGCTCTGCCTGAGGGTGGGGTGATGTGTGCGATTGAGGCCACGCGGGGGGAGTTGGAAGGGGCGGGGGTGAGTATTGCGGCCGTCAACTCGGGGGACTCGACGGTGATTTCCGGGTCTGCCGGTGAGGTCGAGCGGGTCGCGGAGGCGTGGCGTCGGAAGGGGCGCCGTGTCAAACGGCTTCAGGTCAGCCATGCTTTTCACTCCGCGTTGATGGAGCCGATGCTCGACGACTTCGCTCAGGTGCTGGGCGGTGTCAAGTTCAAGGAGCCGTCGCTTGCGTTGATGAGTAATGTCTCCGGCACGCTTGCGGGGGCTGAGGTTGCTACCCCTGAGTACTGGGTGCGGCATGTGCGTCAGCCGGTTCTCTTCCAGCCTGCTGTTGCTGAAGTTGCTGACCGGGCTGGTGTGTTCGTGGAGATCGGGCCCGGTCCTGTGTTGATCACTGCTGCTCAGCACACGTTGACCACATCGCCGGTTCTTACGGCTTCGCTCGCCGAAGGCCGTCCGGATGATGTGGCGTTCATGCAGGCCATGGGCCGTCTCTACACCGCCGGTTACTCCGTCGACTGGTCGCCTTTCTTCCCCGCCGACCCCCCACCCCGGATCGTCGACCTTCCCACCTACCCCTTCCAACGCCAACGCTTCTGGCTGACTCCCAAGAAGACGGCTTCTGGAGAACTCGGTCACCCCCTCCTGGACACGTCAGTGGGCTTGGCCGACCGCAGCTCCTGTGTGCTGACGGGGCGTGTATCCCGTTCGGGAGCGCCGTGGTTGGCCGATCACGAGGTGGGTGGCGTGGTGTTGGTGCCGGGTGCGGCATTGGTGGAGTGGGCCCTTCGGGCCGGGGACGAAGTGGGGTGCTCTGTCGTGGAAGAGCTCACCTTGCAGGCGCCCATGGTCGTGCCGCCGGACTCGTCTCTGCGCGTCCAGGTCGTGGTGGACGAAGCCGATGACGGCGGGCGCCGTGAGGTTCGTGTCTACGGCCGTCCCGGCGACGAATGGACGTGCCACGCGATCGGTGTTCTGGCGCCGGAGCCTTCCGAGCCCCCTACGGCAACCCCCTGGCCCCCACCCGGCGCCGACCCCATCGACGTCACCGACTTCTACACCCGCACCGCCTCTCTCGGCTACGCCTACGGCCCCGCCTTCCAGGGCCTGCACGCAGCCTGGCAGCGTGGCGACAACCTCTACGCCGAGGTCACCCTCCCCGAAGCAGCCGGCTCCCCCGACGGGTACGGCATCCACCCCGCCCTCCTGGATGCCACCCTCCATGCGGCCCTCCTCCTCAACCGGCCTCAAGGCGACGGCGCGATCTGGCTCCCCTTCGCCTGGAACAACGTCTCCCTGCGGGCCGGGAACGCCAGGACCGTACGCGTGCACCTCACGTCGGGCGACCAAAGCGACATGGGAGACCAGGGAAACCTGGGTGACCCGGGTGAGCAGAGCGACCAGGTCGAGCGCGGAGCGCGCGGCGAGCAAGAACGCCAAGGCCAACACCAACGCGAGATCCACCTCCACGCCACCGACACCGCCGGAGCGAGCGTTCTGACCATCGGCTCGGTCATCCTCCGCCCCGCCGACGTCGCCCAGTTGCACACCCGCGACGAGGGCCTGTTCACGGTGGAGTGGGCACCGATCCCGACCCCGGAGACGGACGATGCCGAGGACGCCGTCGTCCTGATCGCCGACGGCGATGAACTCCACGCCGTCGAGCGGGTGTTGGCCGAGATACAGACGTACCTCGCCGCACCCGACGAACCCCGCCCCCTGCTGATCCTGACCCGGCGTGCGGTGTCCCTCGACGGTGCCGACGTCGATCCGACAGCCGCAGCAGTCTGGGGCCTGGTCCGCAGCGCGCAGTCGGAACACCCGGGTCGTTTCCTCCTCCTGGACACACTGGACGGGCTGGGCACGCTGGACGAGCTGGGCGCGCTGGACACGGGCAGCGACCTCCCCCATACCGCTCCCACCCTCGACGAACCCCAACTCGCCCTACGCGACGGCAAGTTCTACGCCCCCCGCCTCATCCCCACCCGTTCCCTGCCCCCCGACCGGGCCTGGCGTCTCGACAAGGGCGCCGGCGACACCCTGGAGACCGTCGCCCCGATCCCCTACCCCGAGGTCACCGCGCCTCTCGCTCCCGGCGAGGTCCGGCTCGACATTCACGCCGCCGGTATCAACTTCCGTGACGTATTGGTCGCGTTGGGGATGGTGCCGGGGCAGATCGGGCTGGGAGGTGAGGGAGCCGGCGTCGTGACCGAGGTCGGGCCCGGGGTCACGCATCTCGCGGTCGGTGACCCTGTCATGGGTGTACTGCGCGGTTCCTTCGGCCCGTTGGCCGTCACGGACACGCGCATGGTCGCGCCGGTTCCCGAAGGGTGGAGTGTGCGGCAGGCGGCTGCTGTGCCGGTCGCGTATCTGACGGCGTGGTACGGGCTGGTGGAGGTGGCCCGACTTCAGCCGGGGGAGCGGGTGCTGATCCACGCTGCCACTGGTGGGGTGGGCATGGCTGCCGTGCAGATCGCCCGTCATCTGGGTGCCGAGGTGTTCGCGACCGCCAGTCCCGGGAAGCATGCCGTGCTGGGGGAGTTGGGGGTCGACGAGGCGCATCGGGCTTCCTCGCGGGAGTTGGGGTTCGCCGCGAAGTTCGGGCGCGTGGATGTCGTACTCAACAGTCTCACCGGTGAGTTCATCGACGAGTCCTTCCAACTCCTTGGTGACGGGGGGCGGTTCCTGGAGATGGGGAAGACCGATCTTCGAGAGCCCGAGGCGTACCCGGGGGTCGCGTACACGGTGTACGACCTGGTCTCCGATGCCGGGCTCGATCTCATCAGCCGGATGTTCGGGGAACTCGGTGCGTTGTTCGCCGACGGTCGGTTGGCGCCGCTTCCTGTGCGTGCCTGGCCGGTTGGGCAGGCCCGTGAGGCGTTCCGGTTCATGAGTCAGGCGCAGCACACCGGGAAGCTGGTGCTCGATGTGCCGCATGCTCTCGACCCTGAGGGCACGGTGCTGATCACCGGAGGGACGGGGGCTTTGGGGCAGGCGGTTGCTGAGCATCTGGTGAAGGAGTGGGGGGTGCGGCGGCTCGTCCTGGCGAGTCGGAGCGGGGGCGCCGAGGGCATCACCGAGGGGCTGGATGCCGATGTGTCCATCGTGGCCTTGGATGTGACCGATGCCGGTGCTGTGGCTGAACTCGTGTCGTCCATCGGCCGGTTGACCGGCGTCGTTCATGCGGCTGGTGTGCTGGACGATGCCGTCGTCACCGCCCAGACCCCTGAGAGTCTGGCGCGGGTGTGGGCCGCCAAGGCGCTCGGTGCACGCCATCTTCACGAAGCGACACGGCACGTGGGGCTCGATCTGTTCGTGGTGTTCTCCTCGGCCGCCGCGACGCTGGGCAGTCCCGGGCAGGCCAACTATGCGGCTGCCAACGCCTATTGCGACGCTCTGATGCAACACCGCCGGGCCCAAGGGCTTCCCGGCCTCTCGATCGGCTGGGGCATGTGGCAGAGCGGTATGACCGCCGGGCTCGGTGACACCGACCTGGCGCGGATGCGGCGCGGTGGGGTCAAGGCGATGAGTGTTGAGAGGGGGTTGGGCCTGTTCGACGCCGCGCACCGGCATGGGCGGCCCCATCTGGTCGCCGCCGACCTCGACACGCGCGCCCTCGCGGGGAAGTCCGCGTTGCTGCCGGCCCGTGACGGTGGGCGGGGTTCCGGGCGGCCCGCTGCGGCCGTCGCCCGGCAGGACGTCGACCTTGCCGCGAGGCTCGCCCTGCTGACCGAGGAGGAGCAGCATCGAACCCTCCTCGACCTCGTGCGTACGCACGCCGCAGCCGTTCTCGGGCATGCCGGTGCCGACGCCGTGCGCGCCGAAGTGCCGTTCCAGGAGCTGGGGTTCGACTCCCTCACCGCCGTCGAGCTCCGTAACCGGCTGTCCGCCGTCACCGGGTTGCGGCTGCCCTCCACCTTCGTCTTCCGGCATCCCACGCCGGCCGCTGTCGCGGGGGAGCTGCGGGAGCGGCTGTGTCCCGCCGCCGGTGATCCGTCGGCGCCGCTCTTCGGTGAGCTGGACCGGCTGGAGACCGTGATCGTGGGGCAGCCGTACGACGCGCAGACGCGCGGGCGGCTCGCGGCGCGGTTGCAGAGCCTGTTGTGGCGTCTGGATGACAGCCCGGCGGGCGACACCCCTACCGGCGCCGCCGACGACGGGGACCTCGACTCCGCGTCCGACGACGAACTGTTCGAGCTGATCGACCGAGACCTTCCGTCCTGACCACGAGTGGAGCAGACATGCCGGGCACGGAGGACAAGCTTCGCCACTATCTGAAGCGGGTCACAGCAGACCTCGGGCAGACCCGTCAGCGTCTGCGTGACCTGGAGGAGCGCGGCCGGGAGCCGGTGGCGATCGTCGCGATGGCCTGCCGTTATCCCGGCGGGGTGACCTCTCCCGAGGAGTTGTGGGACCTTGTTGCCTCGGGGCGCGACGCCATCGAGGAGTTCCCCACCGACCGTGGCTGGGACCTGGGCGGCCTCTACCACCCCGACCCCGACCACCAGGGCACCACCTACGTCCGCGAAGCCGGATTCCTGCGCCACGCAACGGACTTCGACGCGGACTTCTTCGGCATCAACCCCCGCGAGGCCCTCGCCACCGACCCCCAGCAGCGCACGCTCCTCGAAGTGGCCTGGGAACTCTTCGAACGCGCCGGCATCGATCCCGCCACCCTCAAGGACACGCCCACCGGGGTGTACGCGGGCGTCTCCAGCCAGGACTACATGTCCGGCTCCGGAGTGCCGAAAGCCGTCGCCGGGTACGCCACCACCGGCACGCTCTCCAGTGTCATCTCCGGGCGTATCGCTTACACCTTCGGGCTCACGGGGCCCGCCGTCACCCTCGATACCGCCTGCTCGGCCTCCCTCGTCGCGATCCACCTCGCGTGTCAGGCGCTTCGGCAGGGGGAGTGTGGGCTCGCGCTCGCGGGGGGTGTGACCGTGCTGTCCACGCCCACCGCGTTCGTCGAGTTCGCCCGGCAGCGGGGGCTGGCGCCGGACGGGCGGTGCAAGGCGTTTGCCGAGGCTGCGGATGGGACGGGGTTCTCTGAAGGGGCCGGGCTGGTTCTTCTTGAACGGCTTTCCGATGCTCGGCGTAATGGGCATCGGGTTCTTGCGGTTGTGCGGGGGTCTGCGGTCAATCAGGACGGTGCCAGTAATGGGATCACCGCGCCCAATGATGTCGCCCAGGAGCGTGTTATTCGGCAGGCCCTGGTCAATGCTCGGGTTATGCCGGACACCGTTGATGCTGTCGAGGCGCATGGTACGGGGACGAGTCTTGGGGATCCGATCGAGGCGGGGGCACTGGTTGCCACGTATGGGCAGGGGCGTGAGGTTCCGCTTCTGCTCGGGTCGGTCAAGTCGAATATCGGGCATACGCAGGCTGCTGCTGGTGTTGCAGGGGTCATCAAGATGGTGATGGCTCTTCGGCAGGGGATTCTGCCCGCGTCCCTGCATATTGATCGGCCTACGTCCCATGTCGAATGGGAAGGGGTGCGGCCTATTGCCGAATCCGTTCCATGGCCCCGAGTGGATCGGCCTCGTCGTGCGGGTGTTTCTTCCTTTGGGATCAGTGGGACCAATGCGCATCTGATTCTGGAGCAGGCTCCTGCGGTCGAGGCTGTGGAAAGTGCTCAAGAGTGTGTGGTGCCTTGGGTGGTGTCGGCGCGGAGTGCATCGGCTTTGCGGGAGCAGATGGGGCAGTTGAGGGGGGTACGGGGAAATCAGGTCGATGTGGGGTGGTCGTTGTTGAGGGGGCGAGCGGTTCATGAGTGGCGGGGGGTTGTGCTGGGTGGTGGGGCTGAGGTGCTGGCTGAGGGGGAGGTCGTGCGTGGGGGTGAGGTTGTGTGGTTGTTCAGTGGGCAGGGGAGTCAGTCGGTCGGGATGGGGGCCGGATTGTATGAGCGGTTCCCGGTCTTTGCGGAGGCGTTCGACGAGGTGTGCGAGCTGCTGGGGGACGAGCTCAAGGAGGTTGTTTTCTGTGGGCCTGGGGAGCGGTTGGATCGTACGGAGTGGGCCCAGACCGGATTGTTCGCGTTGCAGGTCGCTCTGGCGCGGCTGTGGGAGTCGGTTGGTGTCACGCCGGATGTGGTGATCGGGCATTCGGTGGGGGAGATCGCGGCAGCGCATGTGGCGGGGGTGTTCGATCTTGCGGATGCGTGCCGGGTCGTGGGTGCTCGGGCTCGTTTGATGGGTGCTCTGCCTGAGGGTGGGGTGATGTGTGCGATTGAGGCCACGCGGGGGGAGTTGGAAGGGGCGGGGGTGAGCATTGCCGCCGTCAACTCGGGGAACTCGACGGTGATTTCCGGGTCCGTCGGTGAGGTCGAGCGGGTCGCGGAGGTGTGGCGTGGACGTGGGCGGAGGGTGAAGCGGCTTCAGGTCAGCCATGCTTTTCACTCCGCGCTTATGGAGCCTATGTTGGACGACTTCGCTCAGGTGCTGGGCGGTGTCAACTTCAAGGAGCCGTCGCTTGCGTTGATGAGTAATGTCTCCGGCACGCTTGCGGGGGCTGAGGTTGCTACCCCTGAGTACTGGGTGCGGCATGTGCGTCAGCCGGTTCTCTTCCAGCCTGCTGTTGCTGAAGTCGCTGACCGGGCTGGTGTGTTCGTGGAGATCGGGCCCGGGCCCGTGCTGATCACTGCTGCTCAGCACACGTTGACCACATCGCCTGTTCTTACGGCTTCGCTCGTCGAAGGTCGTCCGGATGATGTGGCGTTCATGCAGGCCATGGGCCGTCTCTACACCGCCGGTTACTCCGTCGACTGGTCGCCCTTCTTCCCCACCGACCCCCCGCCCCGGATCGTCGACCTCCCCACCTACCCCTTCCAACGCCAACGCTTCTGGCTCGCGGACCTCAAGGAACCCGAAGTCGTGGGGCAGGCCGAGGAAGTGGGGTTCTGGGCTGCCGTTGAGGGTGGGGATGTTCAGGCGTTGTGCGACACCCTTCATCTCAAGGATGACGTGCAGCGGTCCGCTGTGGAGACCGTGTTCCCGGTGTTGGCCGAGTGGCGGCGGGAACGTAGTGAGCGGCAGGTCGTCGATGGGTGGCGTTATCGGGTCGATTGGCGGCGCATTGAGCTTTCTGCCTCCGATACCCCGGGGGCCTGGGTGGTCGTGGCGTCCGATCGTGGGAGCTGGACGCCGGTGGTTGTCCGGGAGTTGGAGGCCGCCGGGGCCACGGTGACCGTCGTCGGGGTTGGTTCCGGTCGTGCTGAGACTGCTGAGCTTCTGCGCTCGGTGAACAGTGACGGTCTTGCCGGGGTGTTCTCGTTGCTTGCTCTCGCGCCCGACGGCGGGGCGTCCTCCACGTTGACGCTTCTGCAAGGGCTGCTGGACTCGGGCCTCGATGCGCCCCTGTGGTGTGCTACCCGGGGGGCTGTGTCCTGCGGTGGTGCCGATCCCGTGGTGTCTCCGGGGCAGGCCGCTGTTTGGGGGCTCGGCAGGGTTGCCGCGCTGGAGCATCCCAAGCTTTGGGGTGGGCTGGTGGATCTGCCCTCCACGCCGGAGGCGCTTGGCTCGGGGGCTCTGTACGAGGTGCTGTGCGGCGGTGGCGGTGAGGACCAGGTCGCCTTGCGCGAGGCCGGGGCCTTCGGGCGGCGGTTGGTTCCTGAGGTGCCCGGTGACGAGCCCTCCGACGGCTGGCTGCCCGCCGGGCCCGTCCTCGTCACCGGCACTGTCGCCCCGCTCGTC
Organism: Streptomyces sp. 4F14; assembly: GCF_048159485.1. Lineage (NCBI taxonomy): Bacteria > Bacillati > Actinomycetota > Actinomycetes > Kitasatosporales > Streptomycetaceae > Streptomyces > Streptomyces sp. 4F14. Next base: position 189,500 of record NZ_JBLRVY010000022.1, on the reverse strand, counting down.
GACCACGTCACGCGGTGGCTGGACGAGATCGGCGCCGAAACCGTCGTACGGCCCGACGTTCCCGTGCGGACGATCGTCCACACCTCGCTGCCCGGAGAGCTTGCGCCCTTGGCCGAGGTCACTCCCGAGGCACTCGGCGAGGCTGTCGCGGCGGCCCTGGCGTTGGGGGAGGGGGCTGCGGACACCGCGCGGGCTGCCGATGCCGTGCGCTCTGGGGACGCCGCGCGTCCTTCGGATGCTGTGCGGTCTGCGGAGACCGTCCTGTTCTTCTCCTCCGTGGCGGCCACGCTCGGCGGCAGCGGCCACGGCGTGTACGCCGCCGCCAACGCCTGCCTCGACGCGCTGGCCCAGCGGGGCGGGGGCCCACGGATGGTGTCGGTGGGGTGGGGGGCGTGGGATCTGCTGGACGCGACGGGAGCCACGGACGCCGGGGACGCGATAGATGCTGCGGACGCCGGGGACGCCGTGAGCGTCGCGAAAACCGCAAACGCCATGGGCACCCCGAGCCTCACGACCACCCCGAACCCCACAGCCACCCCGAACCCCACGACCACCCCAGCCCCCACAACCACCGCCTCCCTCTCCCGCCGTCAAGGCATCCCCCCGCTCTCCCCCCACCTCGCCCTCAAAGCCCTCCGCACCGCCCTCGCCGGCCCCCCGGGCCACACCCTCGTCGCCGACATCGAGTGGGATCGCCTCGCCCCCCTGTTCACACTGGCCCGCCCCACCCGCCTCTTCGACACGGTCCCCGCAGCCGTACGCGTCCTGGAAGCCGCCTCGGAGAACACGGAGACCTCCTCGGCGTTGCGGCGTGACCTGGCCGCGCTTCCGGCGGGCGAGCGCGTGGGGGTGCTGCTGGACCTCGTACGGACCCAGGTCGCGGGCGTCCTGCGGTACGAGCCGGGGCGGACGGTGCGCGCGGAGCGGGCGTTCAAGGAGCTGGGGTTCGACTCCCTCGTCGCGGTGGAGCTGCGTAACCGGCTGCGCGCGGCGACCGGGCTGCGGCTTCCCGCGACGCTGGTGTACGACCACCCCACCCCACGAGCCCTCGCCGAGCACCTCCTCGAACGGGTCCTCCCGGACGGCGCGCTCCCCCCGGTCGCCCGGCTCGACGACGTGGCGGCGGCCCTCGACGGGCTCCCGTCCGAGGATCCGCGCCGCAGGGAACTGGTCCGGCGGCTGCGGGCCCTGCTGTGGAAGGAGTCCGAGCCGGACGCCCCGGCCGGGGCGGACGACCTGTCCGACGCGGACGCGGACGACATGTTCGCGCTGATCGACCGCGAATGGGGCGCACGATGACGTACGCCGCGCGGCACTACAGGTGATCACGGAAACGAGGCGAGCGGTGAACCTGGTGGAACGGACCGACGAACTGGCCGCTTTGCACGGCGTCTTCGACTGCTCCCCCCATGTCCGCGGCAGACTGGTGGTGCTCAGCGGCGCCGTCGCCACCGGGAAGACCGCCCTGTTGCGGGCCTGGACGGAGCAGCTGGGCCGCGGCGGTGCCCTGGTGCTGACCGCCGCCGCCTCCCGGGCCGAACGCGGCCTCCCCCTGGGCGTCCTGGAACAGCTCCTGCGCAGCCCCGGCCTGCCCGTGATGACCGCCGCGCGCACCCTGGCCTGGCTCGACGAGGCCGATGCCGGCACCCTCACCGCGCCCGCCCTGCGCGGACTGTGCGAGGAACTGCGGGGCGTGGCCGCCGTACGGCCCGTCGTGATCGCCGTCGACGACGCGCACCACGCGGACACCGCGTCGCTGCACTTCCTGCTTCACCTGGTCCGGCGGCTGCGGTCGGCGCGGCTCCAGGTGATCTTCACCGAGCACGCCCAGTGGAAGGTCGCCAACGCCCTGCTGGGCAGCGAGTTCCTGCGCGAACCCAGCCTGCGCCGGATCCGTCTGGAGCCGCTGTCGAAGGCCGGCGTCGAGGCCCTCCTCGCGCAGCACCTGGGCGAGCGGACCGCGCAGGACCTCACCCCGGCCGTCCACGGCATGACCGCGGGCTACCCCCTCCTCGTCCAGGCCCTCATCGACGACCACCGCGCCGGCGGCGGCCCCGGCGAGGCGTACGGCCGGGCCGTCCTGAGCTTCCTGTACCGGCACGAGGAGCCGTTCACGCAGGTCGCGCGCGCCGTCGCCATGCTGCGCGGGTACGCCCGGCCGATGCTCGTGGGGCGGCTCCTCGACCTGGACGCCGCCTCCGTGGGCCGGGCCGTGCACCAGCTCGCCGTAGCCGAGGTCCTGCATGACGGCCGCCTGTGCCATCCCGCGTTCGAGGCGGCCGTGCTCGACGGCATGCCGGGCGACGAGCGCCGTGCCCTGCACCGCAAGGTCGCGGACCTGCTGTACGAGGAGGGCGCACCCGCGACCGAGGTCGCCGCCCACCTCGCCGCGGCCGACCGGTCGGATGCCCCGTGGGCGGTCCCCGTCTTCCAGGAGGCGGCCCGGCTCGTCCTGGACGACGACCAGGTGGAGACCGGCATCGGCTACCTGCGCGCCGCCCACCGCCGCTGCCGCGACCCCGAGCAGCAGGCCGCCGTCGTCGGCGCGCTCGCCGACGCCGAATGGCGCCTGGACCCGGCGAAGGTCCTGCGCCACCTCGCCGAACCCGCCACCACCGACACCCCGCCACCCCTGCCCACCCACCTCCTGTGGCACGGCCGTGTCGACGAGGGCCTCGACGCGATCGGCGCGGCCCCCGTCAACACCGCCGACCTGGACACACCGTGGCTGTGGGGCGCCTACCTCTACCCCGGCCACGTCAAGGAGCGCCTCGGCGCCGGCACCGTACCCCCGCAGCGCGCCGCCGCGCCGCCCGCCCTCACCCCCGAACTCCAGGGCGCCGGAACCCTGTTGAACGACCTCCTGCACGGCGACGAGCACGACGCCACCGAGGCCGCCGAACGCGCCCTCAACCGCTACCGGCTCGGCCCGAGGACCGTCGCGGTCCAGTCCGCGGCCCTCGCCGCCCTCACCTACCGCGACCGGCCCTACCGCGCCGCCGGCTGGTGCGACGGGTTCGTCGCCCAGGCCCGGGAGCGCAACAGCCCCACCTGGCAAGCCCTGTTCACCGCGTGGCGGGCCCTCATCCACCTCCGCCAGGGCGACCCGGCCGCCGCCGCGCGCCGCGCGGTCACCGCCCTTGACCTCCTCGGCCCCAAGAGCTGGGGTGCGGCGGTCGGCCTGCCGCTGGCCGTCGCCGTCCAGGCCGAGACCGCCCTCGGCGATGTCGACCACGCCGCCGCCCTCCTCGAACGCCCCGTCCCCCAGGCCATGTTCCAGACCCGCACCGGCCTGCACTACCTCGCCGCACGCGGCCGCTACCACCTCGCCACCGGCTGCCACTACGCGGCCCTGTGCGACTTCTACGCCTGCGGGAAACGCATGAGCGGCTGGGGTGTCGACCTCCCCGCCCTCGAACCATGGCGCCTCGGCGCAGCCGAAGCCTACCTCGCCCTCGGCGAGACCCTGATGGCCCGTCAACTCATCGCGGAACAGCTCGCGTTGCCCACCCCCGCCCGGGGCCGCACCCGAGGCATGACTCTGCGCCTCCAGGCCGCGACCTCCCCCGCACCCCGCCGGGCCGAACTCCTCGCCGAAGCCGTCGCCGCCCTCCACGACAGCGGCGACGCCTACGAACTCGCGCGAGCCGTGGCCGACCAGAGTGCCGCCGTCCGCGCCGCCGGAGACGCCGAACGCGCCCGCCACCTCGACCGCAAGGCCCAGCTCCTCGCCCGCCGCTGGACCGGCGACACCCCCCTGCCCGAGCCGGCCGCCACCCCGCCCGAGGACATCCCCGAGACCCAACTCACCAGCGCGGAACGCCGCGTGGCCGAACTCGCCGCCGACGGCTACACCAACCGTGAGATCTCCCGGAAGCTGTACGTCACGATCAGCACCGTCGAACAGCACCTGACCCGGATCTACCGCAAGCTCAACGTCAAGCGCCTCGACCTCCAAGTGGTCCTGCGCTGAAAGAAGTTACCCGGACGATGAGAGGCGGCCCCCGTCCGGCAGGGGGCCGCCTCCGGCATGTACGCGACCGACGTCAGGACGGCGTGACCGTCGCCGCGTCGAGGTTCACCACCGCCAACTCCAGCGCACTCAGGGGCGGAGCCGTCAGCTCCGGGAGCCGCTCGTCGGCCCGCATCGCCATCAGCATCCGGTTCGAACCCAGCTCGCTCTGCGGCGCGTTGAGGCTCATCACCTCCGTCACGATCGCCGACGCCTTAGCCGACCGCAACGACGCCGTAGTGATCGCCTCCGCGAACCGCAGCCGCTGCTCCGCGTCCACCCCGTACAGCCGGGCGTCCGACGCCTCGACGCGGCAGCCGACGTAGTCGATGTCCTTCGTCGCCGCCAGGATCCACGGATCGTCCACCGCCGAACTCACCGCCCGTTGCAGCGCGTTGGTCGACCCCACCCCCCTGCCGAACTCCCGGTCGAGAGTGTCCGCACAGCGCGCCGCCGAACTCATACCGTGCCCGTAGACCGGATTGAACGCGCTGAGCGAGTCCCCGACGACGACCAGCCCCTCGGGCCACTGAGCCGACCGCTCCGGATAGATACGGCGGTTCGCCCCGGACCGCGAACCGAACAACGGGGTCAGCGGCTCGGCGTCCCGCAGCAGATCGGCGATGATCGGATGACTCAGCCCCTCCGCGAACCCGACGAACTCCTCCTCCCTGCTGGGAAGTTGAGCCCCCCGCGTGCAGGACATCGTCGCCAGCCACCGGCCGCCCTCCACCGGATAGACCACCCCGAACCGCCCCGGCTCCCCCCGCTTCTCGTCACTGGCCACGTTCACGGCGGGAAACCGCAGCGTCGCCCCCGGCGGCGCCCGGAACAGCCGCGTCGCGTACGCGACCCCCGCGTCCACGACGTCCTCCTCCAGCGCCGGCACCCCGAGCGCCGCCAGCCACGGCCGCAACCGTGACCCACGGCCCCCCGCGTCGACCACGAGATCGGCCACCAGCCGCTCCGTACGACCGCTGTCGACGTCCCGGACGACGACACCGCCCACCCGCCCCGCGTCACCGAGGAGTTCGACCGCCTCGGTCCGCTCGCGCACCGTGATGTTTCCGGCGGCGAACGCCTGTTGACGAACCGTCAGGTCCAGGAGGGGGCGCGTCGCGACGATCGCGAACTGCGTCTCCGGGAAGCGGTACTGCCAGCCCTGCGCGGTCAGCGTCAGGAGATCCTCGGGGAAGCCCAGCCGCCGCGCACCAGCCGTCAGCAGCCGCTCGGTCGTACCGGGAAGCATCTTCTCGATCAGCCGGGCCCCGTTGGACCACAGCAGATGCGCGTGCCGCCCCTGCGGCACCCCCTTGCGGTGCTCCGGCGTCTCAGGGAGCGCGTCACGCTCGACGACGGTCACGGCCTGCACGTGCCGGGACAGGACATGCGCCGCCAGGGTGCCCGCCATGCTGGCGCCCACCACGACGGCGTGCGCGGGCCGGATGCCGGTCATGCGCGGACCCCTTCCGGACCGGTGGCTGCGGCGAACTCCTCGATGGTCACGTCCGTGACCCCCCAGTACGCGTCGACCTTGACCCCGAGCCCGTTCTCGTCGAGCTCGACGATGCCGATCACCCGGAACGTCATCGGCTTCGGCCGCTGCACCGTGATCGTGCTGTACACGGCCACGAACCGCTCGTCCAACGACGACACCGGCGGCCCCGGCACCTCGTGCGTGCCGCACTCCACCGCCAGCTCCAGATGCCTGCGCAGATCGCCCTTGCCCACCATCGGCGGCCGGCCCACCGGATCCGCGAAGACGACGTCGTCCGTGAACAGGTCCAGGACACCTTCGATGTCACCGGCGTTGATGCGCTCGGCGTAGTCGACGACCATCCTCTTGCACGCGGCCTCGTCAGGCATAGCACCTCCAGGAAGAGTGAGCGGTTCCGCGCCGGATCAGCCGAGGACCGCGAGATCGGATGTACCCCAGTACGACTTCAGGTTCGTGATGAGACCGGACCCGTCGATACGGATGAGCTGCATCGATGCCCGCCGCACCCGCGCCCGCCCCGGATCCCCGGGAACCGCCAGCCACCCGCGCTCCGCGTACAGTGCCCCGACCGGCAGATAGTCCATGACGGACGTCACGTGCATCAGCACATGCAACGCGTCCTGCCCCGCGACCGGCTGCGCCGCCTCCTCACGCACCCGCGCCGACAGCAGCAGCGCGTAGTGCGCGCGCACGGCGTCGTGCCCGGCGACCGGATCGGGGCCCACCGGATCCTCGACGACCGCGTCCGGCGCGTACAACTCGACGATCGCGTCCAGATCCCCGGCGTTGACCCGCCGGTTGTACTCCAAGGCCCGCTTCTTACGGGCGACTTCGTTCATCGCTGACCCTCCACGGTCCGTCCGTTGCCGCTGTCCTTGCCGAGGTCCCGGTCGACGAACGCGAGGATCTCCTCCGCCGACGCGTCCTGGATCCGCGCCGCCACCGCCGACACCTCCGCCGCACCCGACGGCACGTCGAGGCGGGCCAGCGTCGCGCGCAGCCGCCCGGCCAGCTCCAGCCGCGCGCCGCCGTCCCGCTCCGACACCGCCAGCAACGAGCCCTCCAGCCGCTCGAACTCCGCGAGCAGACCGGCCAGCGGATCCACCGCGCGCGGCGCCAGCTCCGCACCGAGCCGCGCGGCCAGCGCCGCCGGATCCGGATGGTCGAACACGAACGTCGCCGGCAACTTCAGCCCCGTCGCCGCCGAGAGCCGGTTGCGCAACTCCACCGCCGTCAACGAGTCGAAGCCCAGGTCACGCAGCCCCTGCGACGCGTTGACCTCAGTCGCCGCGTCGTACCCGAGCACCGCCGCGACATGCGTGCACACCAGATCCAGCAGCATCCGCTCCCGCTCCGCCTCGGACGCCGTACCGAGCGCCTTCAGCAGCGCCGACGCGCCCGCCGAGACCCCGCCGCCCGCCTTGCCCGGCCGCACCAGGCCCCGCAGGAGCGCCGGTACGGGACGGCTCCCCGCCTCCCGCCGCAGCCGGCCCAGGTCGAGACGGACCGGCGCGAGCAGCGGGAGGCCGCTCGCCCACGCGGCATCCAGCAGCGCCAGCCCCTCGTCGGCGCCGAGGCCCACGACACCCGCGCGAGCGTGCCGCGCCCGGTCGGCGTCCGTGAGACGGCCCGACATGCCGTCCGGCAGGTCCCAGTAACCCCAGGCGAGCGACACGGCGTGCGCGCCACCCCCGTACCGGTGGACGGCCAGTGCGTCCAGGAACGCGTTCGCGGCCGTGTAGCTGCCCTGGCCGGGACCGCCGAGGAGCCCGGCGACCGACGAGTACAGGACGAACGCGGACAGGTCCAAGTCCCGTGTCAGCTCGTGCAGATGCCACGCCGCGTCCGCCTTCACCCGCATGACCTCCTCGACCTGCTCGGCCGTGAGGTTCTGCACCACCGCGTCGCTCACCGTGCCCGCGCAGTGGAAGACGGCCGTCAGCGGATGCGCCTCGGGAACCGACGCCACCAGCGCCTCGGCGGCCTCCCGGTACCCCGGATCACAGGCGGCGAACGACACCCGCGCCCCGAGCGCCGACAACTCGGCCCCCAGCTCCAGCGCCCCCGGCGCGTCGGCACCCCGCCTGCTGCACAGCAACAGATGCCGGGCACCGTACCGGCTCACGAGATGCCGGGCCGTCAGGGCGCCCAACGCCCCTGTCCCCCCGGTGATCAGCACGGTCCCCTCAGGATCGAACGGCACCGGCAGCACGAACACGGCGGACGAGGGCGCGACGGGAGCCTGCCGCACATCCCACACGTCCGGTACGCCCGCCGCCCCGGCGGCCCGCACCCAGCTCCACCCTTCCGGCACCGGCGCCACCACCCCGGCCCCGACGACCGCCACCGGCCCCACACCACCGAAGTCCCCCATCACCCGGTCACCCACGGAGACTTCACCGGCCTCGTCACCGACCTCCGTCACCACACCGGCCCCGGTGACCCCGGCCGCCCGCACCGCGACCCGCACCTCACCCGCCGCCAACTCCCGCCCCACCTCAGGCGCGTCGACGACCTCCCACGCCTCGCCGGACCACACCAGCCGCCACCACGACCCGACCGGCGCCGCCAGCCGCCCCGACGGATCGTCCCGAACGAACCGAGGCACCAGCACCCGACCCGCCCGCAACGCCAACTCCGGCTCCGCACAGGCGAGTACGCCCGGCAGGGCCGCCAAGGAGTGCGGCTCGCCGTCGACATCGACCAGCGTCAACCGCCCCGGATTCTCCGCCTGAGCACTCCGCACCAACCCCCACAACGCGGCCCCGACCGGCTCCCCGCGCCCCTCACCCGGCCGCGCGACCACCGCACCCCGCGTCACGACGACCAGCCGACTCGCCGCGAACACCGGATCGTCGACCCACTCCTTGAGCACCGCCAACAACCCCACCACAGCCTCCGACGCCCCCACCCCGCCCGTCGCGCACTCCACGACCACGACATCGGGCACCTCACCCCGCAACCCGTCCAACGCCCCGCACACCGGCACCCCGTCGAGCAGCGAACCCCCCGCCGAGACCACCCCGGCCCGCACCGCACTCGTGGCCACCTCCGCCTCGCCCCACACCAACCGGAACAACGCGTCCCGCTCGGCACGAGCCCCCACGATCTGCCGCGCGGCGACCGGCCGCACCGTCAGCGACTCCAACTCCAGCGCAGCCACCCCGTGTTCATCCACGGCCGACAACGTCAACCGGTCCGCCGCGACCCGCACCACCCGCACCCGCAACCGCTCGGCCCCCGGCACGAACACCCGCAACCCGCTCCAGTCGAACGGCAACAACACATCACCCGACGCGGCCGACGACCCCACCGCATCCAGCACCACGGCATGCAACACCGAGTCGAACAACACAGGATGCACCTGATACCGCCCGGCCCTGCCCCCCTCCACCTCACCCAACGCCACCTCGGCGAACAACTCCTCCCCGACCCGCCACACCCCCACGAGCCCCCGCGACGCGTCCCCGAACTCATAGCCGTACGACGCGAGTTCCCCGTACGGATCACCCCCACCGACCGGCACGGCACCGGGCGGCGGCCAGACCCCGCCGAACGCGAACTCCCCGGCGTCGGCGCCGGCCTGAGCGACGACACCCGCGGCATGCCGGGTCCACGCATCCTCACCGACGGGCCGCGCATGCACGGCCACAGAACGCCGACCGTCCCCCTCGGCGGCACCGACCACGACCTGGAGGTCGACCGCACCCTCATCTCCGAAGACCAGCGGAGTGTGCAGCGTCAACTCCACCACCTCGTCACAGCCGGTCCGCGCGGCGGCCTGCAACGCCAGCTCCACGAACGCCGACCCCGGCAGCAACACCCGGTCCATGACCTGGTGTTCGGCCAGCCACGCCTGATCCCGCGCTGCCAGCCGGCCGGTCAGCAACCGGCTGTCCCCGTCGGCGAGTTCCACGACCGCGCCGAGCAACGGATGCCCCGCCGGGACGAGTCCGAAGCCCGTGGGGTCGCCGGCGACACCCCTGCGGCCGTCCAGCCAGTACCGCTGATGCTGGAACGCGTACGTCGGTAGATCCACGACACGCGGCGGCGGGACAGCGGGGAACCAGCGACGCCAGTCGATGTCGGCGCCCGCGGTGAAGGCTTGGGCGGCGGCGAGGGTGAGTTGCTTCACGGTGCCGTGGTCGCGGCGCAGGGTCGGGACGACGGTCCCGGTGCCGAGGGTTTCCTCCATCGGGAGGGTGAGCACCGGGTGGGGGCTGGCCTCGATGAAGAGGCGGTAGCCGTCCTGGTGGAGGGTTGTGAGGGTGTCGGAGAAGCGGACCTGCTCGCGGAGGTTGGTGACCCAGTACTCGGCAGTCAGAGTGCCGGTGTCGATACGGCTTGCGGTGACGGTGGAGTAGAAGGCGATGTCGGACTCCGCGACCGGACGGACCTCGGCGAGCCGCTCGGTCAACTCCTCGGCGAGTTGGTCTATTTGTGCATTGTGGGAGGCGTAGCCCACGTCGATGAGGCGTGCCCTCAGTCCCCGCGCCTCAGCCTCCGCAACCACCGCCGCCACATCGGCGGGCGGCCCTGAGATCACCGTGGAGGAGGCGCTGTTGACCACGGCGACGGACACACCCGGCCGCTCGTCCCCGATCAGTGCACGCACCTCGTCCGGTCCGGCGCCGATCGAGGCCATGTCACCCCGGCCCTGCAACTGCCGCAGCGCATCACTGCGGACGGCGACGATCCTCGCCGCGTCCGAGAGCGACAGCACCCCCGCGACGCAGGCCGCAGCTATCTCACCCTGCGAATGCCCAAGTACTGCGGCGGGACGAACGCCGTAGTCCTCCCAGACAGCGGCGAGGGAGACCATCACGGCCCACAGGACCGGCTGCACCACATCGACACGGTCCAAGTCACCGCCACCCCGCAGCACGTCGGTCAGCGACCAGTCGACATGAGGCGCAAGGGCCCTCTCGCACTCCGCGATCCGCGCCGTGAACACCAGTGATTCGTTGAGAAGTTGGGCCCCCATCCCCACCCACTGCGACCCTTGCCCCGGAAACACCAGCACCGGCCCGGGTCCGATGTCCCCGGCCACCCCCGACACCATGTCCTCACCGACCACGACAGCCCGGTGCTCGAACACCGACCGCGTCGTCGCGAGGGACCACCCCACCTCACTCGCCGTCGCCTCCAACTCGCCCAGCCGCCGCACCTGTTCACCAAGCGCCGCCTCACTCCGTGCCGAGACGACCCACGGCACAAGCCCAGGCTCCTCGACGGAAGCAGCCTCTTCGGACAGCGGCGCCTCCTCCAGGATCACGTGCGCATTGGTCCCCGAGATCCCGAACGCCGACACCCCCGCCCGACGCGGACGTTCCCCTCGCGCCCACGGCACTGCCTCCGACAGGAGCTGCACCCCACTTCCTTCCCACTGCACATGCGGGGTCGGCGCATCGATGTGCAGGGAACGCGGAAGCAACTCGTTCCGCAGCGCCATCACCGTCTTGATGACCCCCGCGACGCCGGCCGACGCCTGCGCGTGCCCGATGTTCGACTTCACCGACCCCAGCCACAACGGCCGTTCGCCGGGCCGCTCCTGGCCGTACGTCGCGAGGAGCGCGTTCGCCTCGATCGGGTCGCCCAGGGTCGTGCCGGTGCCGTGTGCCTCGACGGCGTCGATGTCCTCGGCGGAGAGACGGGAGTTGGCTAGGGCCTGCCGGATCACCCGTTGCTGGGCCTGCCCGTTGGGCGCGGTGAGGCCGTTGCTCGTGCCGTCCTGGTTGATGGCCGAGCCCCGGATCAGGGCGAGGACGCGGTGGCCGTTGCGGCGTGCCTCGGAGAGCCGCTCCAGGACGACCAGCCCGACGCCCTCGGCCCAGCCGGTGCCGTCGGCGGCCGCGGCGAACGGCTTGCACCGGCCGTCCTGCGCCAGCCCCCGCTGGAGCGAGAACTCGATGAACGCGCCCGGCGTCGCCATCACCGTGGCCCCGCCCGCGAGCGCGAGCGAACACTCGCCCTGCCGCAGCGCGTGCGCCGCCTGATGGATCGCGACCAGCGACGACGAGCACCCGGTGTCCAGCGTCATTGCCGGCCCTTCGAGACCGAGCACGTACGACACCCGGCCGGACGCGACACAGCCGAGGTTGCCGGTGCCGATGTACCCCTCCACCTCGGTGGACTGCTCACCGACCAGCGCGAGGTAGTCGAAGATGGTCAGCCCCGCGAACACCCCGGTGTCACTGCCCTTGAGCGTCGCCCGGTCGAGCCCCGCGCGCTCGATTGCCTCCCAGGCCGTCTCCAGGAGCAGCCGCTGCTGGGGGTCCATCGCGACGGCCTCGCGCGGACTGATCCCGAAGAACTCGGCGTCGAAGTCCCCCGCGTCGTACAGGAATCCGCCCTCGCGGACATAGCTGGTCCCCCGGCTCTCCGGATCCGGGTCGTACAGCTTCTCCAGGTCCCAGCCCCGGTCGTCGGGAAAGCCCCCCATCGCGTCACGGCCGTCCGCGACCAGGTCCCACAGATCCTCGGCGGACCGCACCCCGCCCGGATACCGGCAGGCCATCCCGATGATCGCGATCGGCTCGTCATCGGCGACCGCGACGGCCGCACGCGCCGCGTCCACGGCCGCCACGTCCCCCGACAACTCGGCACGCAGGACACCCGCGAGGGCGTCCGGCGTCGGATGATCGAAGACGACCGTGGTCGGCAACGTCAGGCCGGTGCTCTTGTTGAGCCGGTTGCGCAACTCGACCGCGGTCAACGAGTCGAACCCCAGCTCCTGGAACGGCTTCGAGGCGGGCACGGAGTCCACGTCCGCGTGTCCCAGCGTCGCCGCCGCCTGCTCACGCACATGCTGAAGCAGAACCTGCCGCTGCTGAACCGGATTCGCCGACGCCAACTCCCGCTGAAGCTCCTGCGACGACCCCGCCACCGCACCGGACTCCTGCTCCGCCGCCACGTTCTCCCGCCGGTTCTCCGGCAGATCCGCGAGCAGCGGACTGGGCCGCTGCGCGGTGAACGTCGGAGTGAACCGCGCCCAGTCGAAGTTCGCGACGGTCAGCGTGGGTTCCCCCGAACTGATCGCCTGATGCAGCGCCTTGACACACAACTCCGCGTCCAGCGGATGCAGCCCGAACCGCGAGAAGAACGTCAACGTCGTCTGATCGGCAGCCATCCCGGCATCGGCCCACGGCCCCCACGCCACGGACGTGGCAGGCAGCCCCAACCCATGCCGGTGCTCGGCGAGCGCGTCGAGGAAGTGATTGGCGGCCCCGTACGCCCCCTGCTGCCCACTGCCCCACACCCCAGCTCCGGACGAGAACATCACGAACGCCGAAAGCTCCAACTCCCGCGTCAACTCATGCAGATGGAGCGCGGCAAGCGCCTTGGGCCGCAGCACCTCGTCCAGATCGGCACCCGACAACTCGGCGATCCCGATGTAGTTCGGCACTCCCGCCGCGTGGATGACGGCTGTGGGCGGGTGGGCCTCGATGAGGGCGCGGAGTTGGTCGGGGTCGCTGACGTCGCAGGCGGTTACGGTGACTTGGGTGCCCAAGTCGGTGAGTTCGGCGGCGAGTTGGTGGGCGCCGGGGGCGTCGGGTCCTCGTCGGCTGGTGAGGTGGAGGTGGGGTGCGCCTTGGTCGGCGAGCCAGCGCGCCAGTACGGCGCCGATGCCGCCCGTGCCACCGGTGATGAGCGTCGTCCCCTCGGGTTGCCAACCCACTTTGATCTCCGCCGGCTTGGCGTGGACCAGCCGCCGGGCGTGCACCCCGGTCGGGCGCAGGGCGATCTGATCCTCGTCCTGCTGGATCAACGCGGCGGCAAGACGGGGGAGTGTCTGGTGGTCGATCCGGGCGGGAAGGTCGACGAGGCCGGCCCACAGCCGGGGGTACTCCAGTGCGGCGACTCGGCCAAGTCCCCAGACCTGGGCCTGAATCGGGTTCGTGAGACTGTCTCCGACAGCGCCCTGAGTGATGGTGTGGAGGGGAGTGTCTGTGGCGGCGAGCGCCTGGACGAGGGCAGTGGTCGCGGCGAGCCCTGCGGGTACGGCGGGGTGGTCGGGGTGCGGATCCTCGTCCAGGGCGAGGAGGTTGACGATGCCGGTGAGACCGGAGGTGTCCAGCTCGGGCAGTTCGCCGGACCGGGTGTCGATCAACTGCTGGCGGACTTCGGCGCCGTGTGCGGTCAGCGCCTGTGCTGTCGCTCGGACGGCCAGGTGGTCGGGGTGCGTGGTGGGGGCGAGGAGAAGCCAGGTGCCGGTTGCCTGCGGTGCTGTCGTGTCGGGGAGACGTTTCCAAGTGATGCGGTAACGCCAGGAGTTGAGGGTGGTCCGCTCGCGGTGGCGTCGACGCCAGGCGGAGAGGACGGGCAAGGCGGGTTCCAGCGCGCCGACTGTCTCGGGCTGGCCGTCGATCTCCAGGCTGCCTGTGAGGGCGTCGATGTCCAAGTCCTCGATGGCTTGCCAGACTTGGGCTTCTAGGGGGTCGGCGGCGGAGGGGGTGAGGGGGGTTGCTGCGGGGGGCTTGAGCCAGTAGTGGTGGTGTTGGAAGGGGTAGGTGGGGAGGTCGATGGTGCGTGGGGGCTCCGGGAACCACCTGCGCCAGTCGATGTCGGCGCCGGAGACGAATGCCTGGGCGGCGGCGAGGGTGAGTTGCTTCAGGGAGCCGTGGTCGCGGCGCAGGGTCGGGACCACGGTCCCCGACTCGATGGTCTCCTCCATCGGCAGGACCAGCACCGGATGGGGACTCACCTCGATGAACAGGCGGTAGCCGTCGGCCTGGAGCGCCTCGACGGTCTCGGCGAAACGGACCTGCTCTCGAAGATTGGTGACCCAGTAGCCGGTGTCGAGCGTGCTGGTGTCGATACGGCCTGCGGTCACGGTCGAGTAGAAGGCGATGTCGGACTCCACCACCGGGCTGACCCCGGACAGCCGTTCCGTCAACTCCTCGGCGAGTTGGTCTATTTGTGCATTGTGGGAGGCGTAGCCCACGTCGATGAGGCGTGCCCTCAGTCCCCGCGCCTCAGCCTCCGCAACCACCGCCGCGACATCGGCGGGCGGGCCTGAAATGACCCTGGAGGAGGCACTGTTGACCACGGCGACGGACACACCCGGCCGCTCGTCCCCGATCAGTGCACGCACCTCGTCCGGTCCGGCGCCGATCGAGGCCATGTCACCCCGGCCCTGCAACTGCCGCAGCGCATCACTGCGGACGGCGACGACCCTCGCCGCGTCCGAGAGCGACAGTGCTCCCGCCACGCAGGCCGCAGCTATCTCACCCTGCGAATGCCCCATCACTGCGGCGGGACGGACGCCGTAGTCCTCCCAGACGGCGGCGAGGGAGACCATCACCGCCCACAGGACCGGCTGCACCACATCGACACGGTCCAACCCGCCCCCGTCCCGCAGCACTGCGGTCAACGACCAGTCCACGTGAGGCGCAAGGGCCTGCTCACACTCCCCGATCCGCGCCGCGAACACCTCGGACTCATCCAGCAGTTGAGCCCCCATGCCCACCCACTGCGACCCCTGCCCAGGGAACACCAGCACCGGCCCAGGCCCCACATCCCCCGCCACCCCCGACACCACATCCCCACCCACCACAACAGCCCGATGCTCTAACACCGACCGCGTCGTCGCGAGCGACCATCCCACCTCCGCCGCCGACGCCTCCAACTCCCGCACCCGCCGGACCTGTTCCTCCAGCGCCCCTTCACTCCGCGCAGACACCACCCACGGCACCACCCCCACCCCCACCCCACCCGACACCTCAACATCCCCCAACGGCGCCTCCTCCAAAATCAGATGCGCATTAGTCCCCGAAATCCCGAACGAAGACACCCCCACCCGCCTCAACCGCCCACTCTCCGGCCACATCCGAGGCTCGGTGACAACCTCCACCGCCCCCCACTCAACATGCGGGCTCAACTCCTCCACATGCAGCGTCGCGGGCAACACCCCCTGCCGCAGCGCCATCACACTCTTGATGACCCCGGCCACCCCAGCAGTCGCATGCGTATGCCCGATATTCGACTTCAACGACCCCACCAACAACGGCCGCTCCCGCCCACCACCCCCGTACGCCGCGATCAGCGCCTGCGCCTCGATCGGATCCCCCAACCGCGTCCCAGTCCCATGCGCCTCAACCGCATCAACCTCGTCGGCGGTCAGCCGCGCATCGGCAAGGGCGGCCCGGATGACCCGCTCCTGAGCGGCATCGTTAGGCGCGGTGAGCCCGTTCGAGGCACCGTCCTGGTTCACGGCCGAACCCCGGATCACGGCAAGGACGTTGTGCTGATTACGTTGCGCGTCGGAGAGGCGTTCGAGGAGGATCAGGCCGACCCCTTCGGAGAACCCGGTCCCGTCCGCCGCTGCGGCGAACGGTTTGCAACGCCCGTCGGGCGCCAGCCCCCGCTGCCGGGAGAACTCCGTGAACATGAGGGGGCTCGACAGGACGAGGACGCCTCCCGCGACCGCGAGTTCGCACTCGCGTCGCCGTAGGGCCTGGCCGGCGAGGTGGATGGCCACAAGGGAGGCCGAGCAGGCGGTGTCGACGGTGATCGCGGGGCCTTCGAGTCCGTACGTGTAGGCGACGCGTCCGGAGATGACGCTCGTGAGGCTTCCGGTGGTGGCGTGTCCTTCGAACCCTTCGGGGATGCGGGCGAGTTGGGACATGTAGTCCTCGCTGGAGACCCCGGCGTACACCCCTGTACGGCTTCCTTTGAGGGTGTGGGGGTCGATGCCTGCGCGTTCGAACAGTTCCCATGAGGTCTCCAGCATCAGGCGCTGCTGGGGGTCCATGGCCAGGGCCTCGCGGGGGCTGATGCCGAAGAACTCGGCGTCGAAGTCGGTGGCGTGGTCGACGAAGCCGCCGTGGCGGACGTAACTCGTGCCGTAGTGCGCCGGGTCGGGGTGGTAGAGAGAGTCCAGGTCCCAGCCTCGGTCGGTCGGGAAGTCCTCGATCGCGTCCTTTCCGGCCACCACCAGGTCCCAGAGTTCCTCCGGGGAGGAGACGCCGCCCGGGAAGCGGCAGGCCATGCCGACGATCGCAATCGGCTCCCGCTCCTGTTGCTGATGGTCCGTCAAGCGCTGGCGGGTGTCCTGGAGTTCTGTCGTCACCCGGCGTAGGTACTCGACCAGTTGCTCTTCGCTCGCCATGGAGTCACCCGGCCTTCGGAGTGGGGGTCTCGTGCCTGACACCGAGTTCGTTGTCGATGAAGTCGAGGAGCTGGTCGGCGGACGCGGCCTTGAGCCGGTGCGCGGACTCCGTGCTGTTCGGACCCCGTCGGCGGGTGAGGAGCGCCTCCAGGCGGGCGGTGATCTCGTCCGTGTCGTGATGGCCGTTCGCCGCCAAGGAGTTCTCCAGCCGGGTCAGGTCGGCCAGGACCGTGTCGGCGGCGCGGGGCGGTGGTGCCGTCGAGGTCAGGCGGTCCCGGAGGTGGGTGGCGACCGCCGTCGGGGTCGGGTGGCGGTAGACGAACGCTGTGGGCAGGCGCAGTCCGGTGTCGGCGGCGAGCCGGTTGCGGAGTTCGACCGCGGTCATCGAGTCGAGTCCCAGTTGTTTGAACGTGGCGTCGCCGTGCAGGGCTTCGGGGTCGGTGCGGCCGAGGACCGCGGCCGCGTGGGCGCGTACGGCGTCCACCAGGGCGCGGAGTTGTTCGGTGGTGGAGAGGGGGGCCAGCCTGGTGGACCAGTCCGTGGGGGGTCGGTGGGTCGCGGCTGTGCGGCGGGTGGGGGGCCGTGGCTCGGTCGACGTACGCGGGGTGCTGCGGGTCGCCACCAGGAGTGAGCCGCCGTACGCCCGTGCTGTGTCGAGCAGTTGGGGTACTTCGTCGGGTGTGTCGTACGTCAGGACCAGGCCCCGGCGCAGTCCCACCGCCTCGCAGGCCGCGTCGGCTGCCGAGCGTGGGATGCCGTGGCTGTCCTGGTCGGGGCGCAGGACGGCGAACAGGGCGAGGGGGAGGTGTGCGGTCGCGGTGTCCAGGGTCTGGACGGTGTCGGGGTTCGGGTGAGTGCCGGACGCGTAGACGACTGCGGTGAGTTGGAGGGCGTCGAGGGGCGGGACGGCGTTCTCGGGGAGGAGCAGTGTTCGGGCTACCTGTCCGGTGCTGGTGAAGTGGTCGCCGATCGCGGTGAGGAGGTCCGTGTCCGGGCCGGTGAGCAGGAGGGTGCCGTCCGGGTCGAGGGGTGGTGGTTCGGTGGCCGTCGGCGTCCGCCGCAGCGCGTACAGCGCCGCTCGCGGCCTCAACTGCCCTGCGTCCGCCGCGACAAGGACGACGCTCCCGTACGTGAGCACCTCCTCGCCCGCCGGGTCGCTGACCACGACCCGCCAGGTGTTCTCTCCGTCGAGCGGGGTGAGGTGTGCACGTACGGCGCCCGCGCCCGTGGCCCGGAGTCGTACGCTCTCGAAGGTGAACGGCAGCCACACCGCATCGGCACCAGGTGGGTCCGTGGTGAGGGTCGCCGGTTGCAGCGCCGCGTCGAGCAGGGCCGGGTGGATGCCGAAACCGTCGGTGCCGCGTGCCTCCTCGGGGAGCACGGCCTCGGCGAACAGTTCCCCGCCTCGGCGCCATAGGGAGCGCAACCCCCTGAATACAGGCCCGTATTGGATGTCGTCCCGGTCGTAGCACCCGCTCAGCTCGACGGGTTCGGCGCCCGGCGGCGGCCACGTCCCGTCCCCGGGCGCGGTCTCCTCGGCCGCTTCCGGCGCGAGTTGTCCCTCGGCATGGCAGGTCCAGTCGGCAGCGCCGTCGGGGCGGGCGTACACGCGCAACTCGCCCTTGCCGGCCACGATCTGGACCTGGAGTCCTCCGATCTCGGGCAGTGCCAGGGGCGCCGTGAGTGTCAGATCGTCGACGCCCGCGCATCCCGTCTCGTCGGCGGCCCGCAGCGCCCACTCCACGACGACGGAGGCGGGCACGACGGCGTTGCCGAAGAGCGTGTGTCGAGTGAGCCAGGGCTGACCGTCCCGGCTGAGGCGTCCGGTGAGCAACCACCCGTCCCCGTCGGCGAGTTCGACGGCCGTCCCCAGCACCGGGTGCCCGGACGGGTCCGTGGCCCCGCTGGGCGCGTCCAGCCAGTACCGGCGCCGCTGGAAGGGGTACGTGGGCAGCTCCACGCCCGCCGCGCCCCCGGCCGGGAACCACTTCTCCCACCGCACCGCGCACCCGGCGACGAACGCGTGCGCCAGCGACTGTGCCACCCGGTACGCCCCGCCGTCGTGCCGCC
Source organism: Streptomyces sp. 4F14 (assembly GCF_048159485.1). Taxonomy (NCBI): domain Bacteria; kingdom Bacillati; phylum Actinomycetota; class Actinomycetes; order Kitasatosporales; family Streptomycetaceae; genus Streptomyces; species Streptomyces sp. 4F14. The sequence goes on along the minus strand of NZ_JBLRVY010000022.1, from coordinate 170,810 downwards.
GCAGCGTCGGGACGGCGAGGGCGTCGACCTCGGCCTCCTCGAACGACTCCGCCAGCGCCGGGACGAGCACGGGATGGCTGCTGGCCTCGATGAACACCCGGTGCCCGGCGCCCAGAAGAGCGCTCACGGCATCGGCGAACCGCACCGGCCGGCGCAGGTTGGTGACCCAGTACTCGGCGTCGAGGCTCGCGGTGCCGATCCGGGTCCCTGTCACGGCGGAGTAGAACGCGACGGAGGCCGGCGAGGGTTCGACTCCCGCCAGGACCCCGGCGAGTTCGTCCGCGATGGCGTCGACCTGAGGGCTGTGCGAGGCGTAGTCCACGTCGATGAGCCGGGCGCGCAGCCCGCGCGCTTCCGCGTCGGCGACGACGGCCGCGGTCTCGGCGGGCGGTCCCGAAATCACCGTGGAGGAGGGCCCGTTGACGGCGGCGACGCCCACCCCGGCGTAGGCGTCGACCAGTTCGGCCGCCTCCGTCTGCCCCACCCCGAGCGAGGCCATCGCGCCGGAACCGGCGAGCTTGCGCAACGCGGCGCTGCGCAGCGCCACGACCTTGGCGCCGTCCTCCAGCGTGAGCGCTCCGGCGACGCAGGCGGCGGCGATCTCCCCCTGTGAGTGGCCGACCACGGCTGCGGGGCGGACACCGTACTCGGCCCATACTGCGGCGAGCGACACCATCACCGCCCACAGCACCGGCTGGACGACGTCGACGCGATCCAACTCCCCTCCGCCCCGCAGTACTTCGGTGAGGGACCAGTCGACATGGGGCTCAAGGGCCCGCTCGCACTCCCCGATCCGCGCCGCGAACACCGGTGATTCGTCGAGGAGTCGGGCTCCCATGCCGGCCCACTGGGAGCCTTGGCCCGGGAACACCAGCACCGGTCCGGGGCCGAGGTCGGACGCCACGCCGGACACGGTCTCGCGTCCCAGCAGGACGGCCCGGTGCTCGAACACGGCACGGGTCGTGGCGAGGGCGCGTCCCACCTCTGTGGCGGATACGTCGTTCAACTCGCCGAGCCGTCGCACCTGTTCGGCCAGGGCTGCCGGGTCGCGCGCGGACACCACCCAGGGTGCTGCCTCCAACTCCTCGGCGGGGGACGCCTCTTCGGGGGACGGCGCCTCCTCCAGGATCACGTGCGCGTTGGTCCCCGAGATCCCGAACGACGACACCCCCGCCCTGCGCACCCGCGCGCCCCGCGTCCACGGCACGGCCTCGGTGAGCAGCCGTACCGCTCCCGCCGGCCAGTCCACGTGCCGGCTCGGCTCGTCGACGTGCAGGGTGGCGGGGAGGCGTCCGTGCCGCAGCGCCAGCACCGTCTTGATCACTCCGGCGATGCCCGCAGCCGCCTGGGTGTGCCCGATGTTCGACTTCAGCGAGCCGAGCCACAGCGGTACGGTCCGGTCCTGGCCGTACGTCGCGATGAGGGCCTGGGCCTCGATCGGGTCGCCGAGGGTGGTGCCGGTGCCGTGCGCCTCCACGGCGTCGATGTCGCCCGCCGTGAGCCGGGCGTCGGTGAGGGCGGCGCGGATGACGCGTTGCTGCGAGGGGCCGTTGGGGGCGGTGAGTCCGTTGCTGGCGCCGTCCTGGTTGACGGCCGAACCGCGTACGACGGCCAGGACTTGGTGGCCGGCCCGCCTCGCGTCGGAGACGCGTTCCAGGAGGACGAGCCCGACGCCCTCGGCCCATCCCGTGCCGTCGGCCGCCGCCGCGAAGGGTTTGCAGCGGCCGTCGGGGGCCAGGCCGCGCTGGCGGGAGAACTCGGTGAACATGCCCGGTGTGGCGAGGACCGTCGCTCCCCCGGCGAGCGCGAGCCGGCACTCGCCGCGTCGGAGGGCCTGGGCGGCGAGGTGCAGGGTCACCAGGGACGACGAGCAGGCGGTGTCGACGGTCAGCGCGGGGCCTTCGAGGCCGAAGGTGAACGCGAGGCGGCCCGAGGCGACGCTCGGGGTGCTGCCGGTCAGCAGGTAGCCGTCCGTGGCCTGAGCGGGTTCGTGCAGGCGGGGGCCGTAGTCCTGGCCGGTCATGCCGATGAACACGCCGGTGGAACTCCCCTTCAGGGAAAGGGGATTCACCCCCGCCCTCTCGAACGCCTCCCAGGCGCACTCCAGGAGCAGCCGTTGCTGCGGGTCGACGGCGAGCGCCTCGCGGGGGCTGATGTCGAAGAACTCGGCGTCGAAGTCGGCCGCGTCGTACAGGAATCCGCCGTGGCGGGTGTGGCTGGTGCCGGGGCGGTCCGGGTCGGGGTGGAAGAGGTGCTCCAGGTTCCAGCCCCGGTCGGTGGGGAAGTCACCGATCGCGTCGGTGCCGTCGGCGAGCAGCTGCCAGAGGGCTTCGGGGGTGTCGGCGCCGCCCGGGTAGCGGCAGCTCATGGCGACGACGGCGATCGGGTCGTCGTCCGGCCGCGCGGGAGCGGAGGTGACGACGGCTTCCGGGAGCGTGTCCGTGAGCAGGCCGGTCAGGTGGTCGGCGACGGCGTCCGGGGTGGGGTGGTCGAAGGTGAGGGTGGCGGGGAGGTGGAGGCCGGTCGCGGTGCGGAGGCGTTCGCTGAGTTCGGCGGCGGCGGCCGAGTCGAAGCCCAACTGTTTGAAGGTACGGGTGGGTTGGACGGTGGCGGGGGTGGCGCCGAGTACGGCGGCGACGTGCTCGCGGACGAGCGTGGGAACGTCGGCGCCTTGAGGCACCGGCTCCGAGACCAGCGGCTCCGCAGGCACCGCGCCCGACGGCACTGCCTCCAACTGCACCTGCTGCGGGGGCTCTTCAGGCCCCAGCTCCGGCCAGTACCGCTCCCGCTGGAAGGCGTAGGTGGGCAACTCCACACGCACGCGCGACCCTTGAGCCCCCCGCCTCTGAGCGAACTCCACCTCCCCGCCCCGCACATACACCTCCGCCAGCGCCGCCACGAACGTCGCGACCTCCCCCCTCCCCCGCCGCCCCACCGGCACCACCACGGGACGCCGCCGCACCCCCTCGGGAAAACACTCCCGCGCCATGGCCGACAACTGCGCGTCCGGCCCGACTTCGAGGAACGTCGACACCCCCCGCTCGCACATCCCCCGCACCCCGTCCAGGAACCGCACAGGTTCCCGCGCATGCCGGGCCCAGTACTCGGGATCGGCGAGCCCGTCCCCGATCAGCTCACCGGTCACCCCGGAGACGACGGGAACGACCGGCGTCCGGAAGGCCAACCCGGCGGCGACAGCGCGCAGTTCGTCGAGCACGGCGTCCATGTGCGGCGAGTGGAAAGCGTGGCTGACCTTCAGCCGGCTGACCTTCCGCCCCCGCTCCCGCCACCCGGCCGTCAGCGCCTCCACGGTCTCCCGGTCCCCCGACACCACCACGGCCGACGGCCCGTTGACGGCGGCGACGGCGACCCGTCCCTCGTACCCGGCGAGCAGTTCCCCCGCCTCCTCGGCGCTCGCCTGCCACGCGGCCATCGCTCCCGCTGCCGTCACCCCTTGCATGAGCCGTCCCCGCGCGGCCACGAGCGCGCTCGCGTCGTCGAGGGAGAGGGCCCCGGCGACGTGCACGGCGGCGATCTCGCCCACCGAGTGACCCAGCAGACAGTCGGCGCTCAGCCCGAAGGACTCGGCGAGGCGGTAGAGGCTGGTCTCGACGGCGAAGAGGGCGGGTTGGGTGTAGCAGGTGCGATCAAGCAGGTCGTCGCCGAGGACGATGTCCCGTAACGGCCGGTCCAGGTGGACATCGAGGGCCGCGCACGCGGCGTCGAAGGCATCGGCGAAGACGGGGAAGGCGGCGTACAACTCGCGCCCCATACCGGGCCGTTGAGCGCCCTGCCCGCTGAAGAGGTACGCACACTTGCCCTCGGGGTCCACCTCGCCCCGTACGACGGACGCGCTCTCCCCGCCCCTCGCGAGCACGTCGAGGGCGTCGAGGAGTTCCCCGGCGTCCTGCCCGAGGAGGACGGCGCGGTGGGCGAGGGGGGTCCGGGCGGACAGTGCACGGCTCACCTCGACGGCGTCCGGCTCGGCCAAGTGGGCGCGCAGGCGGCCGGCTTGGGCCCGGAGGGCGGGGGCGGTGTGCGCAGAGACCGTCCAAGTCACCGGCTCCACCCAGGCGTTCGGGTCGACGACAGGAGCGACCGGCGCGGCGTCGAGGATCAGGTGAGCGTTGGTGCCCCCCATCCCGAAGGACGACACCCCGGCGATGGGCGGGTGTTCCGGGCGCGGCCACCTGCCGTGTTCCGTACGGACGGTGAGCCCGAGTTCGGCCAACGGCAGCGCGGAGGCGGTGTAGTTGAGGCTCGGGGCGAGTTCCCGATGGTGGATGCTGAGCGCTGTCTTGAGGAGCCCGACGATCCCGGCGGCGGCTTCGAGGTGGCCGACGTTCGTCTTCGCGGAGCCCACGGCCAGCGGCATCGTGCGGGCCTCGTCCTGGCCGAGGGCGGCGCCGAGCGCGGCGGCCTCGATGGGGTCGCCCACGGGGGTGCCGGTGCCGTGGAGTTCGACGTACTGCACCTCGTGCGGCTGCACCCCGGCTGTCCGGCAGGCGAGTTGGATGACGTCCCGCTGGGCCTGTGCGCTGGGGCGGGTGAGGCCGTCGGTGGCGCCGTCGTTGTTGACGGCGGAGCCGCGGATCAGACAGTAGACGGGGTCGCCGGCGTGCTGGGCGGCCGTGAGGGTCTTGAGGACGACGAGGCCGCCGCCCTCGCCGCGGACGAACCCGTCGGCGTCGGCGTCGAAGGGGCGGCAGCGGCCGTGGGCGGAGAGGCCGCCGAAGCGGGCGTCGGCCAGCAGGGTCGTGTGCGGGGAGCAGATGAGGTTGGCGCCGCCCGCGAGGGCCAGGGTGCAGTCGCCGTGCCGCAGGCTCTCGCAGGCGAGGTGGACGGCGACCAGGGAGGAGGACTGGGCGGTGTCGACCGTGAGGCTCGGGCCGGTCAGGTCGTAGGTGTGGGAGAGGCGGTTGGCGAGGGCGCTGCGGTGGACGCCGGTCATGGTGTGCCGGGTGAGGTTCTGGCCGGGGACGCGGGAGTAGTCGTCCCACAGGGCGCTGACGAACACGCCCGTGCGGCTGCCGGCCAGGGTGGGCGGGCGGATCCCGGCGTCCTCCAGGGCCTCCCAGCCGAGTTCGAGGAGCAGGCGTTGCTGGGGGTCCATGGCCGTGGCCTCGGCGGGGCCGAGGTGGAAGAAGCCGGCGTCGAAGGTGTCGACACGGTCCAGGTAGCCGCCGGGGCCCTGGAGGGCGGAGTCGGTGCGGCGCTGCTGCGGGGGTGTGTCGGTGACGGCGTCGCGGCCTTCGCGCAGGAGGGTCCACCAGGAGCCGGGGTCGGGGGCGCCGGGCAGGCGGCAGGCCATGCCGACGACGGCGATCGGTTCGGGGACGGTGGTCCTCGGGTCCAGGCTCCTCGTGTCCATGGCGCTCCCGGTCCGAAATCGGAGATCACTACCGGTTCGCGGCTCATCCTGGGCGGGTGTTCTAAAGGGGACCCAAATCCCGCCTTTGCCGTACGTCCCTTTAGCCGGGCGCTATGAGGCGGGGCCAGGATCGGGCGGTCGCAGACGCGGCAAGGAGGGAGAGTCCATGGGCGGGGTGTGGCTGCGCCGGTATCACGAGGCGGCGCCGGGAGCGGTACGGCTGGTGTGTTTCCCGTTCGCGGGTGGCTCGGCGAACTATTTCCTGGGCCTGTCGCGCCTGCTCGCGCCCCGGGTCCAGGTCCTGGCGGTCCAGTACCCGGGGCGGCAGGACCGCCGGCGCGAGCCGTGTGTGGAGTCGGTGCCGGCGCTGGCGGAGGGCGTCGTCGCCGACCTCCCCGCAGACGGCGCCCCTGTGGCCCTGTTCGGGCACAGCATGGGTGCGCTCGTCGCCTTCGAGACGGCCCTGCGCCGTACGCCGGCCCACCTGTTCGTCTCCGGCGCGGTGGCCCGCCCGTACCGGCCGTCCCGTCCGCGGAGTCCGGTCACCGAGGACGACGTCCTGGCCCACCTGCGGGAGATGGGCGGCACGGACGCCCGCTTCTTCGCGAGCCCGGAACTGCGGCGCCTGGTCCTGCCGGTGCTGCGGGCGGACTATCAGGCGGTGGCCGCGTACGACCCTCCGGGCCCGGTCCGGCTCGCCTGTCCGGTCACGGCGCTGATCGGCGACAGGGATCCGCGGACCACGCCGCAGGAGGCGGCGACCTGGCGGGAGCGTACGGCCGGTGCTTTCGCCCTCCAGGTGCTGCCGGGCGGTCACTTCTATCTGGACGGGTGTCTGGAGCGGGTGGCGGACCTCGTCATGGGGGCTCTCGCGGCCCGGCGCTGAGAAGACCTGCCGAGATCTGGGCCCATCCGACCCCGCGTTCCCTGTGCGCGTACCTGGACCGGCACTCCCCCGACTTCGTCGGCCTGCCCGCCGGACGTTCCGCCTACCGGCGCTGGAGCGCCCCGGGAGCCGCCGGTCCCCAGACCCCGCCGATCCCGACTCCCGACCCCGACTCCCGATCCCGATCCCCGCCCCGACCTCGTCCCGCCGCCCCAAACCCCGACCCAGCCCCACCCAGCCCCTTCCACCCACCCCCAACCCTCTCCACCCACGCAAAGACCCCGCGCGTCCCGCCGGGGGATGTCCGGGGCGCGCGGGGCCGTTCTGGGTGGCCCCGGTTCAGGGGCGCAGATCCTCCAGGCAGTGCAGGGCTTCGTCGAGGGCCGCGGGGAAGTCCATGTCGGGGTCGTTGGCCCACTCCAGGGAGACCTGGAGCACGACCCCGAACACAGCGCCGGCGTAGGCGCGGACCGCGGGTTCACCGGCCTCGCGGCCGGTGCGTTTGGCGACCTCTTCGGCCATGACCTGCATGGACCGGCTGATGCTGCCGAGTCCGGCGCCCCACAGCTCGGGTTCGGAGACGATGAGCATCCATCGCTCGCGCTGGAGGGCGAGTTCCTCGTCGGTGACGTCGTCGAGCATGGTCCTGATCGCCTGGCGTTCCGCCTGGATGAGCGGGAGTTCGGGCGACTGGGCCTGGAACATCATCGCGAAGGGCAGGTCGTAGTCGCGGGTGAAGACAAGGTCCTGCTTGGTCGGGAAGTAGCGGAAGACGGTGCTGGGGGCGACTTCGGCGGCTTCGGCGATCTGCTCGACCGTCGTACCGGAGTAGCCCTGTTCACGGAACAGCCGCACCGCCTCGCGCTGGATCGCGGCCTTGGTCCTGGCTTTCTTGCGTTCCCTGAGGCCGGGCCCGGTCTTCTTGGCCTGGTCAGGTGGCGTCTGCGGCATCATGCTCAGATTCTGCGGCCTTGGCGGTGCTCTGCCCAACATCGCGCGGCAGCCACACGACGGCGACGAGGACGCCGAGGAGTCCGAGGAAGCCGGAGACGACGAGGACGATGTCGAGTGCGCTGACGAACGAGGACCGGACGGAGTCCGCGAACGAGGAGGAGCCGATGGAGCGGGCGACGGCGAGGCCGCCGAAGACGGAGTCCTTGGCGGCTTCCTGCGCGGCCGCCGGTACGCCGCCGAAGTCCAGGTCGCCGCGGTAGTTGCTGTTGAGGATGGAGCCGAGGATGGCCGCGCCGAAGCTGCCGCCGACGGTGCGGATGGACTGGTTGACGGCGGCGCCGACGCCGGCGCTGTCCTCGGAGAGGGCGCCGAGTGCGGCGTCCATGACGGTGGGCAGGGCGAGGCCGAGGCCGAGGCCGTAGGCGGCGGTCCAGGCGGCGGCGAGTCCGGTGCCGCTGCCGACGTCGGTGGTGCCGCCGTAGAAGAGGGCGGCGCCCAGGAGGGCGAAGCCGATGCCGACGGAGGTCTTCGGGCCGAGGGCCTTGGCGACCTTGTTGGCGACGGTGACGCCGACGAGGAGGCCGCCGACCATCGGCAGGAGCCGGAAGCCGCTGCCCATGGCGTCGGTGCCGAGGACGGACTGGTAGTACTGCGGCATCGTGAACAGCACGCCGAACATGGTGAAGTTGATGACGGTGCCGAGCAGGGTGCCGGAGTTGAAGCGGGCGGAGCTGAACAGGGAGAGGTCGACGAGGGGGTCGGGGGTGCGCTTCTCCCACATCACGAAGGCGACGAGGGCGGCGAGTCCGGCGATCATCGGGGCGAGTGTGGTGACGTCGGTCCAGCCCTCGTCGCCGCCCTGGATGACGCCGTAGGTGATGGCGGTGAGGCCGAGGCTGGACAGGAGGAGGCCGCCGACGTCGAAGGGCTTGGCCTTGCTGGCCTTGGACTCGGGGAGCCAGGCGGAGACGGCCAGATAGGCGACGATCACGACGGGGACGTTGATCAGGAAGACGGAGCCCCACCAGAAGTGGTTGAGGAGGTAGCCGCCGAGGATGGGGCCGAGGGGGTAGGCGAGCATCGCGGCGCCCGCGACGGCGCCGATCGCCTTGGGCCGCTCCTCGTCGTCGAACATCACCGGCAGCAGCGCGAGGATCGTCGGCATGATCAGGGCGCCGCCGAGGCCGAGGACGGCCCGCGCGCCGATGAAGACGCCGGAGGACGTGGCGTAGGCGCAGGCCAGTGAGCTGATCCCGAAGATGACGAGGGCGACCAGCAGGACCTTCTTGCGGCCGAAGCGGTCACCGAGCATCCCGGCGGGGATCATGCCGGCCGCGAACACGAGCGTGTACGAGGTGACGAACCACTGGAGCTCGGCGTTGTTCGCGCCCAGGTCCTCGGCCATCGCCGGCAGCGCGAGGCTCAGGATCGTCACGTCGAAGCCGACGGCCATCGACGCGAGGACGAGAGCTGCGACAGCCCACCACCTGCGCGCACCCAGTTCTTTCACGAGAGTCAACCTTCCAATGAGAGTCCAACTTCTAGTCGGAGCCTACTCCCATTTTCTCGTCGTGGGCACCACCGCGGCACCCTTCTTAGGGGTGAGCCTCCGATGGCCCTAGGGGGTCTTGAGGGGCGCCGCTGGGGTTGTCCCCGGCGGCGCCGCGCCGTGACGCTGAGCCACGTGACCAAGAACGCGACGCCCAAGAAGCCGCCGACGGTGAACAGGACCGTCGCCCCGCAGCCCCGCCGCATCGGGGACTACTACGACCACAAGGTCTTCGACCTGATGACCCAGCTCGGGGACGGAAACCTGCACTACGGCTACTGGTACGACGACAGCGACCGGGCCACCTTCGACGAGGCCATGGTCCAGATGACCGACGAGATGATCCGCCGCCTCGACCCGAGCCCCGGTGACCGGGTCCTCGACGTCGGCTGCGGCAACGGCACGCCCGCCCTGCACCTCGCCCGCACCTGCGACGTCCACGTCGTCGGGATCTCCGTCAGCGCCCGCCAGGTGGAGCGCGGCAACCGGCGGGCCCGCGAGGCGGGGCTCGCGGACCGGGTCCGCTTCGAGCAGATCGACGCGATGGACCTGCCCTTCGAGGACGCCTCCTTCGACCGCGCCTGGGCCCTGGAGTCGATGCTGCACATGCCGGACAAGCGGCGGGTCCTCTCCGAGGTGTGCCGGGTGGTGCGCCCCGGCGCGCGCGTCCCCCTCGCCGACATGGTGTACCTCAGGCCCGAGGCCGGCCGGGGCCCCGCCGTCACCGTCAGCGACACCCACATCTACGCCTCGCTGACCGACATCGAGGACTACCCCGGCGTGATCCGCGCGGCCGGCCTCTCCGTCCTCGAACTCACCGACATCACCCACGAGACCGCCCGCACGAACGACGGCTACCTCGACTGGATCCGCGCCCACCGGGACGAGTACGTCGACATCATCGGCGTCGAGGGCTACGAGCTCATCCTGCACAACCAGAAGGCGCTGGGCCGGATGCCGGAGCTGGGCTACATCTTCGCGACCGCGCAACGCCCCCGCCCGTGAGGAAGCTGCGCGTCCCGGTGTCGCCGTCCGTGTCCCTGAACGTCCGGCACCGGGCCCCCGCCGGCCCCGCCTCCCCACGCCGCCCGTTCGTCCTGCTGCACGGCATGCTGTCGAACGCCCGCATGTGGGACGAGGTCGCCGGCCTGCTGGCCGCCGCAGGACACCCGGTGTACGCCGTCGACCAGCGCGGTCACGGCGAGTCGGACGCGCCGCCCGACGGCTACGAGCACGCGGCCGTCGTCGCCGACCTGGCGCGGGCGACCAGCGCCCTCGGCCTGCGGGACGTCCTGATGGCGGGCCACTCCTGGGGCGGCCACCTGGCCCTGCGGCTGACCGCCGAACACCCCGGCCTCGTCCGGGCCCTGGCCCTGGTGGACGGCGGCTGGTACGAGTTCGACGGCCCGGTGATGCGGTCGTTCTGGGAGCGCACCGCCGAGGTCGTCCGGCGCGCGCAGAACGGCACCACCACCGCCGCCGACATGCGCGCCTACCTGGAGACCACGCACCCCGCCTGGTCCCCGGCCGCCGTCGAGGCCCGCCTCGCGGACTACCACGTCGGCCCCGGCGGCCTGCTCACGCCCCGGCTCACCGCCGAGCAGGTCATGTCGATCGTCGCGAGCCTCCAGCGGGAGCGGCCCGCCGACTGGTACCCGAAGGTGACGGTCCCGGTGCTGCTGCTGCCGGTGGTCCCGGCGCTGCCCGGCCTCGCCGGCCAGGTCCGCGAGTGGGTGGCCGCCGCCGAAGCGGCGCTGGAACGGGTGCGGGTGCGCTGGTACCCGGGCACGGACCACGACGTCCACGTCGACGCGCCCGACAAGGTCGCCGCCGACCTCCTGGCGCTGGCCCGCGAGGCGGACCGGCACAAAGGAAGTCGGCAAAGAGGGAGCCGGCAAGGAGGGAGTTAGCACCGCTTAAGCGACCGCGACGACCCTGACGGCGTCGTCTGCCGGGCCCCGTGCCGTACAGGAAGGCTGGCCATTCCCGTGCCGAACGAAGAGCAGCTCGTCGAGTACCTGAAGTGGACGGCCGCCGAGCTGCACCAGACGCGGCAGCGGCTGGCCGACCTCGCGGCGGCCCAGCACGAGCCGATCGCCGTCGTGGCCATGTCCTGCCGGCTGCCCGGCAAGGTCAACTCCCCTGAGGACCTGTGGGAGTTGGTGGCCTCGGGGCGCGACGCCGTCACCGGGTTCCCGGACGACCGGGCGTGGACGTTCCCCGAGGAGCCCCCGTACGCGCGCCTCGGCGGCTTCGTCGACGACGCGGCCGGCTTCGACGCGGGGTTCTTCGGCGTCGGCCCCGAGGAGGCGCTGGCCACCGAACCCCTCCAGCGGATCGTGCTCCAGCTCGCCTGGGAGGCCGTCGAGCGGGCCCGGATCGCCCCGCACACCCTGCGCTCGACGCCCACCGGCGTGTACGTCGGCGCCACCGGCCACGACTACGCGACGAACCTCCGGGCCGTCCCGGACGAGCTGGTGCCGTACCTCGGCGGCGGGACCTCCGCGAGCCTGGTCTCCGGCCGGATCTCCTACGCGCTCGGCCTCGAAGGGCCCGCGATCAGCGTCGACACGGCCTGCTCGTCGTCCCTGGTCGCGATCCATCTCGCCTGCCAGGCGCTGCGCCGGGGTGAGTGCGGGCTCGCGCTCGCCGGGGGCGGCACCGTGATGGCCACCCCGCACACCTTCCACGGCTTCGCCCACCAGCAGTCGCTGGCCCCTGACGGCCGGTGCAAGCCGTTCGCCGCGGCGGCCGACGGCATGGGGCTCGCGGAGGGCGTCGCGCTGGTCCTGCTGGAGCGGCTCGGCGACGCCCGGCGTGCGGGGCGTCCGGTGCTCGCCGTCATCCGGGGCTCGGCACTCAACCAGGACGGCGCCGGATACGGCCTGGCCGCCCCCAACGGCCCCTCCCAGCAAGGGGTGATCCGCGCCGCGCTCGCCGACGCCGGGCTCTCCCCCGACGACGTCGACGCCGTCGAGGCGCACGGCACAGGCACCCCGATCGGGGACGCCATCGAGGCGCAGGCCCTCCTCGCCACGTACGGGGAACGCCGGTCGTCCGAGCGGCCGTTGTGGCTCGGGTCCGTCAAGTCCAACACGGGGCACACGCAGGGGGCGGCCGGTGCCGCCGCGCTGATCAAGATGGTGCAGGCGCTGCGGCACGACACCCTGCCGGCGAGCCTGCACATCGACCGGCCGACGCCGCTGGCGACCTGGAAGAAGGGCGCGGTGCGGCTGCTCACCGAGACGGTGGCGTGGCCGCGCGGCGACACACCCCGGCGGGCCGGTGTCTCCGCGTTCGCGACGTCCGGGACGAACGCCCACCTGATCCTCGAAGAGGCGCCGCCGCCGGACCCGGTGGACGACACCGGCGTACCTCGACAGCCCGTCGCCTGGCCGCTGTCGGCCCGTACCCCTCAGGCGCTGCGGGCGGTGGCGCAGGCGCTGGTGGCGCATCTCGCGGCGGCCGGTCCGGTGCCGTCCCCGGCGCAGGTCGCGTACTCGCTCGCGGCCACCCGAACTCCCTTCGAGCACCGGGCGGTTGTCGTCGGTGACGAGCTGCCGGGGCTGCTGTCCGCCGTGTCCGCGCTGGCCGACGGCGACGAACACCCGTGGCTCATCAGGGACGCCACGCACCCCCCGTGCGCGGACGACGCACGCGCCGTCCTCACCGACCTCGCCCGGCAGTACGTCTCCGGCACCGCCGTCGACTGGTCCCGCACCGTCCGGGCGAGCGCCGTCGATCTGCCCGTCTACCCCTTCCGGACCGCCCGTTACTGGCTGCACGACCCCACCACTCACACAGGAGCGCACATGACCAGCACGCCCGACACCCCCGAGCAGGAGACGACCGCGCTGGAGCGGCAACTCGCCGCGGCCACCGCCGAGGAGCGGGAGCGGCTGCTCGTCGACACGATCCGCACCGAGGCGAGCGCGCTCCTCGACACCACGCTCGCCGACGACAGCAACTTCCTGGAGAACGGCCTCAACTCCCTCATGGCCCTCGAACTCACCAAGACGCTCATGGCGTTGACGGGTCTGGAGATCGCCATGGTCGCGATCGTCGAGAACCCGAGCCCCGCGGAACTCGCCCGCCACCTCGGCCAGGAACTGGCGGAGACCAGCGCGTAGAAGCCCCCTCGACCCGCCGGGGCGCTGAGTGCGCCGGGTCCGGAGCGGCTGCTGTGTTCCCCCGTGTCGCTCCGGTCCCGGCGGCTGTGTCCATGGTCGGGGAGGGTGTGCCGGTCGGCACAGCCGTTTGGACGGTGCTCGAAGCGTGCTGGTCAGCCGTCCGCGAGGTGCGTGCCGAGCGGGGTGGGGAAGTGGTGGGCGTGGGGGCCCTCGCGGCGGGTGGTGATGAGGCCGGCGTCGCGCAGGAGTGTCGTGTGGTGGGTGACGGTGGCCGGGGCGATCTCGGCGCTGCGGGCGAGTTCGGCGCTGGTGACGCCGTGTCCGGAGACGACGGCGCGCAGGACGGCGGCGCGGGTGGGGCCGAGGAGCGCGCCGAGGGCGTGCGGGCCGGGCTGGTGGTCCGGGGTCCACAACTCGCCGGGGGTGACGGGGTAGAACACGACGAGGGGTTCCTCGGGGGCGTACTGGATCGACACGTCCCGCCCGCCGAACAGGGACGGCACCAGGCGCAGGCCGTGGCCCTTGAGGGGGATGTCGAGGTCGTGGCTGGGGGAGGCGATCTCCAGGACCGGGGCCCGCCAGGTGATCGTGGGGTGCAGTCCGTCGAGCAGCGCGTCGAGGCCCTGGCCGAGCAGGGTGCGGGCCAGCGCCGACTGGGTCTCCTCCGCGCGCCCGCGCAGGTGCCGGGTCATCGGCGTGATCGCCGCCTCGTGCCAGTCCCGTACGGCGGTGGCGACCGCGTCGAGGGCGCGCGGGGAGCCGGCGGCCAGGTCGTCGGCCCACGACGGCAGGCGGGCGCCGGTGAGGCGGGCGAAGTCCTCCAGGTCGGCGCGCAGGACACGGCTGGGTGTGTGGAGGAGCGCGTCGAGGCCCTCGTCGAGGCCGAGGCCGGTGGCGGGGGTGAGGAAGTCGGGGATCGCCCGCTTCAGCGTCACCAGGGGGCGCAGCGCGTGGACCGAGCGCGGGACCCGCTGCCGGGCCCAGCGCTGCCACGGCCCGAGCATCGCCCCGGGCCTGCGCTGTTGCAGGACGCGCAGGCTGGTCACGGTCTCGGTGAGCAGCGCGGGACCGTCCGCGAGGGTCACGCGGAGCAGGTCGTCGTGCGTCAAGTGGATCCGGAAGGCCACCGTGTCCCCTCTCAGGCCGTGGCGGGCACCCACCACCTATCCGGAGAGGGGCTCCGGCCGCAAGAGGATCACCGGCCATATGCCGGTGAGAGCCTGTGTCGCATCCCCGGCCAGGCGGCGGGCGCCCGGCCGGGGATGCGGCACAGGCTCTCTAGTTGGCGTCGCGTCCCGCGTGGGCCTGCGCGAGCAGCAGGTACGCGGACGCCGTCCACGTGTACGCCCGGTCCCGCAGGCCGGTTCCGGTCAGTGCGTCGAAGTTCTCCGCGAAGCCGTGGGTCTCGCACAGGGCGCGGAAGCGGGCGCCGATGTCGTCGGCGAGGCGTTCGTGGCCGGCGCGGCGCAGGCCGTCCTCGACGAGAATCGTGGCGGGGGCCCAGATGGGTCCGCGCCAGTAGCCGTCCGCCAAGTAGTGCGGGGAGTCGGTGAGTTCGGTGGCGAGGCCGTACGGGGTGAGGTGGGCCTTGATGCGGTCGGCGAGGGTGCTGCCGACGCCGGCTGGGAGGTGTTCGCCGAGGACGACGGGCATGAGGTCGAGGAGGCTGTCGCTGGTCCAGGCGGCGTCGCCGGTGGCGGATCGGGCGTGGAAGCGGTCGCCGGTCCAGAGCTGGTCCAGCAGGGCCGTCTGGGTGTCGGCGGCCAGCCCGGTCCAGCGGGCCGCGTCCTCGGGTCTGTCCAACTCCTTGGCGAGGTCGGCGAGTTCGTGGAGCTGGAGGATGAGGAACGCGGCGAGGTCGGCGGTGACGATCACCCGCTCGGGGTCGAAGGTCGTCGCGTTGTCCCAGCCGCTGTCGTTGCCGTGTTCGTAGTGCGGCAGGTCGGCGCCGGGGGCGCGGCGGGCGGTGAGCCAGAACCCGGTCCAGCGTTCCAGCCGGTCGTACGCCTCGGCGAGTTCGTCCCGGGTCGGGGGCGTGGGCAGGCGGCGGCGCAGGTGGCCGAACGCCCAGCCGTGGATGGGGGGTTTGACGAAGTTGCGCAGCACCTCGGAGTGCGTGACCGAGTCGGGGAGCGCGCCGCTCGCGTCCTGGTGGTCGAAGGGCAGCGCGAACTGGTCCCATGCCAGGGAAGGGCAACCCGGCGCCAGGGCGAGGGCGTTGAAGCAGTGGTCCCAGCTCCACACCTTGTCCATCCAGTGCTTGGACATGAGGACGCCGGGCCGGGTGACGAGCCCGGTGGGCCGTACGGTCGCCGACCACAGGACGTACGCGGCGAGTTCGGCGGCCGGGGTGTCGGCCGACCGCCAGGGCGCCACAGCGTCGGCGAACGAGGCGAACGCCTCCCGCGCCCCGCGGACCACGTCCTCGAAGGACACCTGGGACGTGTACGCGGGGCGTGCGGTGTCGATCTCCTCGACGGCGATCTCCCACTCCCCCGCGACGGTGACCCCGCGTTCGGCGCCGCCCAGCGCCTGCGCGCCCATGGCGTCGGCGAGGGTCCCGGCGAGGACGGTGACGCGGTAGCGCCGCCCGGTCTCGTACGAGGTGAAGACGTGGGCGCCGGTCGCCGGGTCGGGGAAGAAGTAGGTCCCGCTGAACGGCGTGAGGGTCGGCGCGGCGGCGAGAACGGCGAGGCCGAGGCCGGTTCCGCGCAGCCGCAGGGTGTCCGGTGTCTCGTAGGCGAGGTCGACGCGCCCGTCCGCGCCGGCCCAGGTCAGCAGTCCGGGGGTGGCCTCGACGCGGGTCTCGGCGCGGGCGCCGGTCGCCGGGTCGAGGGGGACGAGGCGCAGGACGCCGTGCATGCCGTTCTGGTGCGAGACGAGGTGGAGGTCGTCGGCGTACGTCTTCTCCGCGACGACGGGCGAGATGTCGAACCAGGAGCCGGAGAAGCTGAACGGGATGTCGTGGACGGAGAAGGCCGGACCGGAGGGGACGGCGGTCATGGGGGGAGACTCGTTTCTGGAGCAGGGGTTGTTCCGGAACAGGGTGTTCAGTCCTTCACCGCACCGGCGGTCACCCCGGCGGCGACGTAGCGCTGAGCGAGGACGAGGATGACGGCGGCGGGGAGCGAGGCGACGACGGCGGTGGCCATGACCGCGTTCCACTCCTGGTTGTTGTTGCCGATGTAGTGGTAGATGCCGAGCGTGATCGGTTCGTGCGCACCGCCGTTGACCAGGGTGCTGGCGAACACGAAGTCGGACCACGACCACAGGAAGGCGAACAGCGACACCGTGACCACGGCATTACGGCTCATGGGGAGGACGACGGACCAGAACGTCCGCAGTGTCCCGGCTCCGTCGGTCTTCGCGGCCTGCAACAGCTCACCCGGGATCCCGGACATGAACGCCGTGAAGATGAGCACCCCGAAGGGCACGGCGAGCGTGGAGTCCGCGACGATCAGCCCGGGAACCGATTGCAGCACCCCGAGCTGGAGGTAGATGGCGTAGAAGCCCATCGCCATGATGATTCCGGGGATCATCTGCGCGGCCAGCAGGACGAAGCTCAGCACGCCCCCGCCCCTGGGCCGCAGTTTGGCGAGCGCGTACCCGGCGGGTGCCGACAGGGCGACGGTGAGCAGGACCGTCCCGAGGCCGATGACGAGGCTCGTGCCGAGGTAGGGCAACTGGTCGTCGAGGACGGTCCGGTAGCCGTCGAGGGTGCCGTGCAGCGGCAGCAGGTCCGGCGGGCTCTTGCGCATGTCCTGGTCCCGGGTGAACGAGACGTTGACCATCCAGTACACGGGGAAGAGCATCACCCCGGTCAGGATCAGCCCGATGCCCGTCTTCCAGCTCTTCCTCATGCCATCGCCTGCTTCCGCTGCACCCTCAGATACACGAACCCGAAGACCAGCGCGGCCACGACGAGGAGGTTCCCGACGGCCGCCCCGGGTCCGAACGCGGGCAGCAGGTTGCCGAATCCGAGCTGGTAGGACCAGGTCGCGAAGGTCGTGGACGAGTCCGCGGGACCGCCCTTGGTCATGATCCAGATGATGTCGAACACCTTGAGCGTGTAGATCAGCCCGAGCAGCAGCGTGATCGCGGACACGGGCCGCAGCAGCGGAAAGGTGATCGACCAGAACCGCTGCCAGGCGTTCGCCCCGTCGAGGGAGGCGGCCTCGTACAGGTTCCCGGGGATGGACTGGAGCCCGCTGTAGAGGACGACGAGGTTGAACGGGACGCCGATCCAGATGTTCGCGACGATCACCGAGACCAGCGACCAGGACGGCGAGGTCAGCCAGTTGACCGGGTCGAGCCCTACGGCGTTCAGCGCGGCGTTGACGATCCCCGAGTCGGAGTTGAGCATCCACGACCAGGTGGACGCGGACACGATGAGCGGCAGCAGCCACGGCACGAGGAACAGGGCGCGCAGGGTCGCGGAGAGCCGGAAGTGCTGGGTGAAGAAGACGGCGAGGGCGAGGCCGATCGCGTACTGGAAGACGAGGCTCACGAACGTGAACAGGACGGTGTGCACGAGCGCGGGCATGAACGTCGGATCGTCGAGAACGGTCCGGTAGTTGTCGAACCCGGTGAAGGGCGCGTCGCCGTTCACGAAGGAGCGGACGGTGTAGTGCCTGAGGCTCAGGTCGAGGTTGCGGTAGAGGGGGTAGGCGTAGAAGAGGACGAGGTAGAGGGTGACCGGGGTGAGGAAGGCCCAGGCCGCCCACTGGGAGGAGCGTGGCCGCCGGGGCGCGGCCACCTTCCTCACGGACACCTGGTCCCGGGTCATCTGCAACGTCACTTGACCGCGCCCTGCGCCGAGGACAGCGCGTCCTTGGGGGACTTGGAGCCGCTCAGCGCGGACTGCACGGCCTTCCACAACTGCTCGGAGATCTTGGGGTACTTGGTGCCGAGGTCGTCGCTGGTGCGGCCCTTGGCGGACTTGACGGCGTCGACCCAGGGCTTCAGCGCCGGGGTCGCGGCGACCTGCTTGGCCTGGACTGCGGCGGTGGGGGCGACGTAGGAGAGCGCGGAGTCCGTGTCGTACAGGCCCTGTTCGCTGGTGAGGCAGGTCGCGAGCTTCTGGGAGGTGGTGTAGCGGGCGGTGTCGTCCTGGACGGGGAGGGTGACGAACTCGCCGCCGGTCGGGGCCGGTGCGGTGGCCGCGGTGGCGCCGGGGATGGGCAGGACGCCGTACTCGAAGCCCGCCTTGTCGGCGTTGGCGAGCTGCCAGGTGCCGTTCTCCGCGAAGGCGTAGTCGCCGGTCGCGAACTCCTGCCAGCTGGTGGTCTGGGTGTTGTTCAGGACGGAGTTGGGGGCGTAGCCGCTCTTCAGCCAGTCCTTCCAGAGGGTGAGGGCGGACTCGGCCTGGGCGGAGTCGAGTCGGGTGAGCTGGGCGCCCGATCCCCAGAACCAGGGCAGGAACTGGAAGCTGCCTTCTTCGGTGCCGATCGCGGAGAAGGTGATGCCCTTCTTGCCGGCCTTCTTGACCTTGTCGAGGGCGGCGGTCAGGGAGGGCCAGTCCTTGATGGTGGCCACGTCGACGCCGGCGGCCTTGAGGACCGTCTTGTTGTAGTAGAGGGCGAGGGTGTTGGCGCCGATGGGGGTGCCGTACGTCTTGCCGCCCGACTGTCCGGCGGCGAGGAGGTTGGGGTCGACCTTCGAGGTGTCGAGCTTGTTGTCGGCGGTCGTGGTGAGGACGCCCGCCTCGGCGAGGGTGGAGACGACCGGGTTGTCGACGACGAGGACGTCCGGGGAGTTGCCCTGCTGGGCCGCGAGGAGCGTCTTGTTGGGGAGGTCGCTGGTGTCGAAGCCGGTGCGCTTGACCTGCACGCCGGCCTCGGTGCCGCACCGGTCGAGGAGCTTCACCCACGCCGAGTCCTTCGTGAACTGCGGGTAGGGGTCCCAGACGGTGTAGGTGCCGCCGCCGTCGGAGCCCTTGCTGTCGGAGCTGCCCGAGCCGGAGGAGCAGGCGGAGAGGGTCAGGGCGAGCACGGCGAGGGTGGCGGCGGTCAGACGGCGCTGTCTGGAGGAGGTGTTCATCGCGGGGGTCCTTAGTGGTCGCGGGCTTGAGGGTGCCGGGGCACGGAGGTACGGAAGGGCGGGGGCGCGGCGAACCGCCTTGCGGGCAAAGCTCTTTACGGCGCCGCCGACGCGCCCGGCCCTGACACCGGCATCGGCCGCGGGCCCGGCCCCGTGCTGGCCCGCAGGGAGATCGGCGGCGTCATGAGGTGGTGCCGGGGCGGCGCACCGGGCTGGTCGAGCCGCTCCACGAGCAGGTCGACGGCACGGCGCCCCATCTCCTCGGCCGGTACGTCCGCCGCCGTGAGCTGCGGGGTCACCGTCTGCGCCCAGGGCGCTGCGACGACCCCGGTGACGGAGAAGTCGCGCGGGACGTGCCGTCCGGCGTGGGCGAGGCCCCGGTAGATCCCGCCGAGGGACGCCTCGTTGAGGGTGACGAGCCCGGTGGTCGCGGGGTCGTCGTACAGGATCCGCTCCACGCACGCCTGCCCCGCCGCCGCGTCGTCCCCGCAGGGGTACGCCCGGACGGTCAGGCCGCGTTCGGCGGCGGCCTTGGTGAAGCCGTCGAGTCCGCGGTGCGCCGACTCGTAGCCGGCGCGCAGGAGTTGTTCGGGCCGGTTGACGAGGGCGATGTGCTGGTGGCCGAGGTCGGCGAGGTGGTGGACGCAGGACGCGGCGAGCGCGGTGTGGTCGAGGCCGACCCACCAGCTCGACTCGGGATGCGCGATCCGGCCGATGGTGACGGCGGGGAAGCCGAGGGCGGCCAGGTGGTCGACCCGGTCGTCCTGGAGGCGGATCTCCATGAGGATGGCGCCGTCGACGCGGCGTTCCCCGAGGAGCCGTTGGAAGGAGCGGTCGCTGTCGACGCCGCTGGGGGAGAGCAGGACGTCGTAGTCGTAGGAGGCGGCGGCCTCGACGACGCTGCCGATGAAGTCGAGCTGCATGCCGGTGTAGTGGTCGCCGGCGGGCGGGAAGACCAGGCCGATGGTGTTGGTGCGGCCGTTGGCCAGCGCGCGGGCGCTCGCGTTGGGGCGGTAGCCCAGTTCGTCGATGACGCGCTGGATCTTGTGGCGGGTGTCGTCGGAGACGGGGCGTTTGCCGCTGAGGGCGTAGGAGACGGTGCTCCGGGAGACACCGGCCCGGCGGGCGATCTCACCGATGTTCACGTGGCTCCTTCGTCGGCAGGGAGAGTCATCGAACCGGTTCGCATCAGGCGTCGCCTTTGTCGAACCGGTTCGCGTGAAGTGAAGGTAGGGAGCACCCGAGCGGGTGTCAACACCTCCGGCAGGAGTTCGCGGATGCCGGAAACAAGGCGTGTCGGGGGGATTGCCGGGCGCTCACGCCGGTGCTAGCTTCCCGAACCGGTTCGATGAACTGATCCTTCCAGCGCCCCCGACACTCCCCTGCCCCCGCATCTCCGGGCCAGTGATGCGAACCGGTTCGACGACCCCAGGCATCCACCCAAGGATTGAGGACGCGATCCATGCCATCCCCTGAGAGATCCGCCCGGCGCCGCGCCCCGGCCGCCGTGGCGCTCGCCCTCGGCGCGGGCCTGCTGGCCTCCCCCGCCGTACCCGCGCAGGCCGCCGACACGCCCGCGCCGGTCGCCCACTACACCTTCGACCAGGACGACACCGCCTCAGGGCAGGTCACCGACGCCTCCGGCAACGGCCTCACGGCGACCCTCGTCAATCCCTCCACCGCCGCCTCCGTGGCGGGCGCCGACGGCGGCAAGGCCCTCGCCCTGCCCGGCGGCGCCCCCACCTCGAACGGCGCGTACGTCCGCCTGCCCCGGGAGGTCCTCGGCGACGCCGCCGACCTGACCGTCTCGGCCCGCGTGAAGTGGGGCACCGACGCCTCGTCCTGGCAGCGGATCTTCGACCTCGGCACCGACACGTCGAAGTACCTGTTCACGACCCCCTCGAACGGCAGCGTCCTGCGCACCGCCGTCACCACGGGCGGCGGTGGCGGCGAGGCGCAGGTCTCCGGCTACGCCCCGCTCCCCGCCGGCCAGTGGCGGACCGTCACCGTCACCCTGGACTCGGCCGCCGGCCGGATCACCACCTACCTCGACGGGGTCGCCGTCTCCTCGGCGCCGACGAGCGTCAAGGCGAGGGATCTGCTGGGGAGTTCGGCGACGACGGCCGGCTACCTCGGCAAGTCCCTCTACCCGGACCCGCTCCTCAAGGGCGACATCGACGACTTCGCGGTCTGGCACACGGCCCTGACCCCCGCGCAGGTCGCAGGCCAGACAGGCACACTCCCCACCATGACGCAGCTCTCGCAGACCGCCTTCACCGTCCGCACGACGACGGGCAAGGCCCCGGCGCTCCCGCCCGCCGCCCGCGCCTCCTTCTCCGACGGCTACGACCGCGACGCCCCGATCATCTGGGACGCCGTCCCCGCCGACAAGTACGCGCGGCCCGGCACCTTCACGGTCGCCGGAACCGCCGCCGGACGTGCCGTCACCGCGAGCGTCACCGTCGTACGCGAGGGCCAGCTCACCGTGGACCTCGCCTCGGACACCGGCGCCTTCCACGGCGGCGCCTCCGGGACGCTGTACGGCGTGTACGGCCCGGACGTCCCGACGAACAACCTCATCGAGGGCATGGGCCTGCGGACGGTCTCGACGAAGGCGCAGGACGGCCCCCAGCACCCGGGCGCCGACGCGCTGGAGGTCGTGAAGCCGCTCGCGGACTCCACGGACGGCGACGTCTACATCTACATGACCGACATCCACCGCGGCTTCCCCTACCAGTGGCCCGGCGACACCCCCGCCCAGAAGCTGAAGCTGTACGAGGAGAAGATCGCCAAGCAGGTCGACCAGGTCCTCCAGCTCCCGGAGAAGTACCGGGACAACATCGTCTTCGTGCCGTTCAACGAGCCCGAGGGCAACATGTTCGGGACCGGCGAGTGGAGCTACGACAAGGTCAGCTGGCTGACCGACCCGGCCGACTACTTCGCCGCCTGGGACTCCGCGTACAAGCTCATCAAGGGCAAGATGCCGAGCGCCCGGATCGCGGGCCCCAACACCAGCGTCCTGTACGACCAGGTGAAGGGCTTCCTCACGCACGCGAAGGCGGCGGGGACCCTGCCCGAGGTCGTCACCTGGCACGAGCTGAGCCACCCGGAGGCGGTGCGGCAGAGCGTCGCCAAGTACCGTGCCTGGGAGAAGGAGTTGGGGGTCGGCCCGCTGCCGATCAACATCAACGAGTACGCCTTCAACTACCACACCTCGGTGCCGGGCCAGATGATCCAGTGGGTGTCGGCGATCGAGGAGTCCAAGGTCGACGCGGACATCGCGTACTGGAACATCGACGGCAACCTCTCCGACTCCGCCGTGCAGTCCAACCGGGGCAACGGGCAGTGGTGGCTGCTGAATTCGTACGCCTCCATGAGCGGGCACACCGTCGCCGTGAACCCGCCCTTCCCGGGCCAGAACTACACGATGCAGGGCGTCGCCACGCTCGACACCGCCAAGAAGCAGGCGCGGCTCCTCTTCGGCGGGTCCAACGGCAAGGGGCACATCACCTTCGCCGGCGTTCCGCGCAAGGTCTTCGGCTCCCAAGTGCACGCCTGGGTACGGGAGATCGAGTGGAGCGGGCAGCTCGGTGACAACTCCGGCCCGAAGCTCCTCAGCGAGCAGAACCTGAAGGTCGGCGCCGACGGCACGGTCTCCGTGGACTTCGCGTCCCTCAAGGAGTCCTCGGCGTACGAGATCGTCCTCACCCCGGCCGGCGAGGCACGGGGCGTCCAGTCGGCGCCGGTGCGCTGGCAGGGGTCGTACGAGGCGGAGGACGCCGCGCACACCGGTTCGGGCTGGACGAAGAACGGGCCCGAGGGGTCGACGAGCGACGTCTCGAAGTTCTACACGTCCGGCGGGTACGACGTGGGCGGTCTGCGCACCGGTTCGGACGTCACCCTCGGCTTCACCGTCGACGTCCCCGAGGACGGCTCCTACGACCTGAGCGTCTTCGCCAACTCCCTCAACACGTACGACAAGGTCCAGGAACAGGGCCCCACGAACGTCTTCCTGCGCGTGGACGGCGCCGCCGAACAGGAGCTGTACCTCCCCCTCGGCTACAAGTGGGTCGTCTGGGACCACACGGACACCAAGGTCCACCTCACCAAGGGCCGCCACACCCTGACCCTCGCCGCGAAGAGCCTAGACGGCAAGCGCGCGACGAAGGGCGACGCGATCGTCGACCGCCTGACGCTGTCCCTGCCGTCGGCTTCCGCCGGCACCCAGGTGTACGAGGGTGAGTTGGCCTGGCTGAGCGGTGGAGCCCGGCCGGTGTACGGGCCCGCGAGGACCGGGTCCGGCGGCGCGCTCGTCGGGCGCGGCCAGACGGCCACGTTCTGGGTCTACTCCCCCGCCGACCGCGAGGCCACGCTCACCCTCGACGCCCTCGGCGGTGCCGGTGGACGCCTCTCCGTCAACGGCAACGACGTCCTGCGCCTCACCCCGGGCAAGCGGTCCGTCGCGGTCTCCCTCTCCGGGGGCGTCAACAAGGTGACGGTGACCGGCAGTTCGGTCCCGACGCTGGTCGACCGCCTGACGGTGACACCCACCGAAGGCAAGCTGCCGGCCCGTACGTACGAGGCGCAGGACGCCGTTCTCGCGGGCTCCGCGAGCCTGGTGTCGCTGCCTCTCGCGAGCGGCGGGACCGCGATCACCGGCGTCGGGGGTGATCCGGGGAACGGCAACACGGCGACGTTCCGCGTCAGCGCGGACAAGGCCGGGCTGTACGCGCTGCGGATCCGCTACTCCAACCCCGAGCAGTCCCCGGCGACCCACTACAACCCCGACCCGCTGGCCCGGCACGCGGACCTCACCGTCAACGGCGGGGAGACGCGCCGCGTGACCTTCCCGCACAGCTTCCACCAGGACAACTTCTGGGAGCTGACCGTGCCGGTGCAGCTCAAGAAGGGCGTGAACACGCTGTCGTTCCGGTCCCAGGAGCTGCCCAACTTCGACGGGACGACGTACGCGTCGGACACGTTCCCCGGGGTGCTGCTCCGGTCCCGGTACGCGCCGCTGATCGACCGGCTCGTGGTGGCGCCGTACGCGAGGGAGGTGCGCTGATCTGACACCGTCCTGACCCGCTCCCGGGCGGGTCAGGACGGCTGCGTCTACCGCACGGCGATCGTGCACAGCCGTTTCGTCGCCCGCGTCAGACCCACGTACAGATCCCGCTCCCCGCTGATCCGCGCCGCCTCGATCCCGTCGGGGTCCAGGACCACCACCCCGTCGAACTCCAGGCCGCGCGCCTGGGACGCCGGGATCAGGTGGGCCCACTGGAGCACTCCGGCGGCGCGGAGTTCCTCGGTGCGGGTGTCGGCGCAGATCACGCCGAGCAACTCGCCGGGGTGGCGGGCGTGTTGCTGCTGGAGTTCCGTCGTCAGGGTCGCCGTCAGGTCGTCCGGGGCGGCCGTCAGGGTGCGGGGCTCCTCGCCGCTGCGGATCGCGCTGCTGGGTTTCTGGCCGGGGGCGATGCGGGTGAGGAGGCCGTGGGTGGTCGCCAGGATCTCGACCGTCGTGCGGTAGCTGACCGTGAGAGTGTGCAGCTCGAAGCGCGGGCCGACGTGCGGAGCCAGCGCCTCGTCCCAGCCCCGTGCCGTCGTCGCCGGTCCCGCCTGCGCGAAGTCGCCGACCAGCGTCATCGACCGGGCCGGGCAGCGCCGTACGACCATCCGCCACTGCATCGCGGTGAGTTCCTGCGCCTCGTCGACGACGACATGGCCGTACGTCCGTGCGGGCGGACCGTCGACGAGGCTCGCGGCTTCGTCGAGCAGTGGGATGTCCGCGTCCGACCATGGTGCACCGGACGCCAGTTGGGGCACCCCCGACGCGAACAGCGCCCGTACGACGCCCTCGGCCGTGAGCGTCGGCCACAACTCCTCCACCACCCGCTCGACTTGGGGATCGTCGAGCAGTCCCTCCCGTACCGCGTCCGCGTCGAACTCGTCGGCGGCGCTGCTGTCGGCCTCGTCGTCGTACCCGAGTTTGCGCAGGTCCGCCGCAGCGGCCCGGTCGAGGTCGAGCCCCGTCGCCTCGGCCACCTCCGCGTCGATGCGTTCCAGCGTCTCCAGGGCGTCCCGCTCCAGCGCGTCGGTCGCCGCGTCGACGAGGAACTCCTTGAACACCTGCCGGGCGCGGTTGTGCCCAAGTCCCGTACCCACGGCGGCTTTCCGGGCACGCGCGACCTCCCGCTCCCCCAGCCGGACCCCGGCCACGGCGAACTCGCCGCGCACCGCCTGCCGTTCGCGGACGACCTCGGCGAGCGCGTCCGCGAGTTCCGAACTCCCCTTGATCCGCGCCGACTCGGGCGGTTCCGTCGCCGTGGGGACGATCCCGGCGAGTTCCTCGCACGTCGCGAGGACCACGTCGTTCTCACCGAGGGAGGGCAGCACCTGGGAGACGTAGTCGAGGAAGCGGGCGTTGGGCCCGATGACCAGCACACCGCGTTCGGCGGCGCGCGGGAACGCGTACAGCGCGTACGCCGCCCGGTGCAGGGCGACGACCGTCTTGCCGGTGCCGGGGCCGCCCTGGACGACGGTGACGCCCCGGTGGGGCGAGCGGACGATGGCGTGCTGTTCGGCCTGGAGCGTGGCGACAGCCGTGCCCATGCGGCCGGTCCGGCGGGCCTGGAGGACCTCGGTGAGGGGGTTGTCGCCCACGACGTCGTCGGGGGTGGCGTCGGAGCCGTCGAGGAGTTCGTCGTTGACGGCGCTGACCTTGCGGCCGTCCAGTCGGAGGTGGCGTCGGCGGCGCAGGCCCATCGGGTCGACGGCGGTGGCCTCGTAGAAGGGGCGGGCCGCTTCCGCGCGCCAGTCGACGAGGAGGGGGAGGTCGTGGTCGTCGGGGTGCAGGCCGAGGCGTCCGATGTGCAGGGCGGTGCCGTCGGCGGCGTCGGTCCGGCCGAAGACCATGCCGGTCTCGGCGGACTCCAGGCGGCGGATCTCCCCGGCGAGGCGGGCGGCGGCCAGGTCGCGTTCGTAGACCTCGCGTCCGCCGTCGGCCGGTGCTCTGAGAACGGCCTTGAGCTGTGCCCGGGTCACGGCCACGCGCTCGTCGAACAGGCCGTACATGGTGGACACGTGAGCCTGCTGCTGACGTGCGGGACCGTCGCTGATCTGCGACAACGGGAGCCTCCTCGGGGTGCGGCTCACCACTATGAGGGTGGGCGGGCCCAAAGGTAAGTCTTGATTTACCTCTCCTCCGGATGCCCTCCGTCCTGGCGGAGTACGGCCGCGAGCAAGTCCCCTCCCAGGGCGGCCAGTCGGGGAGGACCCGGTCAGCCCTCCGTCAGGTCCGGCGCCCGCAGCAGCCGCAGGAACGCCTTCACCCCCGCGATGATCTCCTTGTTGTCGGTGAGCCGGTTGACCGTCGCCTCGAACTCCCGGCCCAGCGCGGTGATCCGGCGGTCGGTCTCCTCGGCGCGTTCGTACGTCACCATCGTCAACGCGTCGACGGTGCGCCGGAGTTCGGCGAGGGAGCGGTACTGTTCCTCCGCCTTCTCCTCCAGCACCTTGTGCGCGGCCTCGCTGCGGGCGAGCCGGGCGCGCAGGTCGACGACATCGTCGCGGGGGTGGGTGACCTCCCTCAGGAGGGTCCGCAGCCGCCGCCGGAGCTGCCCGAAGTAGGCTCCGGCGGGCCGGAAAAGGGTGCTGAGCAGGAAGAACCCGGCGAACCAGTACCCCGTGAACCCACCGGTCGCCCAGGTGACCGCGAGGACGACCCCCGCCGTCAGCAGATGCCCGGCGACGGCCGCCCGCAGCATCAGCCGGGCGATCCGCGCGGCCTCGGCGTCGCGCGCCGGGGACACCTCGATGCCCTTCTCCCGGCTGACGGCGATCTCCGCGAGGACGGTGTGCGCGCGGAAGTACAGGTTCCACGGCAGGGTGAGCAGGATCGTCAGCCACAGCAGGCTCAGCACGCCCGCCCCGACCGCGAACACCACCGCACTCGGCGCCCCCGCCGCATAGGCGAAGACCAGCGCCGCCACCGCCGCGGCGACCGCCGCCACCGCTCCCAGGAATCTGCCCATGCCCGTACTCCCCCGCTCACGCCGTCTTTCGTTCATCGTCCCCGGCGTGGGACGGGTCGGCATGAGTAGCGGTACTCACTCTCCGTCGATCACCAACCCCTTGGCGACCAGCAGGGATTCGAGCCCGCAGATCTCCGCGACGCTCTTCCCGGCCCGGTACGCGGCGATGTACCCGGCCTCGGCGTCGACCCGTTCCCGCGAGGCGACGGCCACCGCGCCCGCGTCCTCGCGCCGCACGACGACGACCCCGTCGGCGTCGCCCCGGATCACATCCCCGGGCCGCACCAACTGCCCCCCGATGCTGACCGGTTGGCACATCGGACCGACGGTCTCCTTGACCGTGCCCTTGATGCAGACGCTGTACGAGAAGACGGGGAACCCGAGGGCCCGCAGATCCTCCGTGTCCCGCACGCCCGTGTCGGTGACCAGTCCCCCAAGTCCCTTGGCCCGGCAGGCGTTCGCCAGGACGTCCCCGAAGGACCCGGCCTCGCTGTACTCCCCGGCGGACACGACGATGACGTCACCGGGCCGGGCGTACTCGATCGCCGTCTGGAGCATCAGGTTGTCGCGCGGCGCGCACTGCACCGTGAACGCCGGTCCGCACAGCGACATCCGGCGGTCGACGGGCTTGATCGACGAGTCCAGCGCGCCCAGCCTGCCCTGGGCCTCGTGGATCGTCGCCGAGGAGTACCCGGCGAGGCGTTCCACGAACGCGGTGTCGGGGCGGTCGAACTTCGTGCTGACGCGGATCATGAGGGCCTTTCGGGCAAGAGGGCCTCGCAGGCTTTCGCGATGCGTGCGCACGCTTCGGTGAGGGCCTGCGTGGAGGTGGCGAAGGAGATCCGGAAGTAGCCGGGGGCGCCGTACGCGGAGCCGTGGATGACGGCGACCTGCTGGTGCTCCAGGAGGTGGCGGGCGAATTCCTCGTCGGTGTCGACGCGTCGGCCGTCGGGGGTGTGATGCCCCAGGTGTGCCTGGCAGTTGACCAGGAGGTAGAAGCCTCCGCTGGGGGTCGTGCAGGTCAAGCCCGGGATCTGGCCGAGGAGTTCGAGGGTCGTGTCACGCCGGGTGCGGTAGGTCTCGACGGTGGCGTGGACGAAGTCCTGCGGTCCGTCGAGGGCGGCTGCCGCGGCTGCTTGGCTGATCGAGGACGGGCACGACGAGGTCTGCGACTGGAGGGTGTTGATCGCCGCGACGAGGTCGGCGGGGCCCGCGCCGTAGCCGATGCGCCAGCCGGTCATGGCGTACGTCTTGGAGACGCCGTTGGTGACGAACACCCGGTCGGCGAGGCGGGGTTCGGCCGCCGCGAGGGAGGGGTGCGCGCCGGGGTCGTACCAGATCTCGTCGTAGATCTCGTCGGTGAGGACGCAGACGCGGGGGTGGTCGAGCAGCACCTCGGCGAGGGCGCGGAGTTCGGCGAGGGTGTAGGCCGAACCGGTCGGGTTTCCCGGGGTGTTGAGGATCAGCCAGCGGGTGTGCGGGGTGAGGGCGGCGCGCAGGCGGGCCGGGGTGAGCTTGAAGGCGTCGGTCTCGGGGCAGTCGACGATGACGGGGGTGCCGTCGTTGGCGCGGACCATGTCGGGGTACGAGACCCAGTACGGGGCGGGGACGATCACCTCGTCGCCCTCGTCCAGCGTGGCGGTGAGGGCCAGGTAGATGACCTGTTTCGCGCCGCCGCCGACGGTGATCTGGGCGTCGGTGTACTCCAGGCCGTGGCGTCGGCGCAGGCGGTCGCGGATCGCCTTGCGCAGGGCCGGAGTTCCGTTGACGGGCGTGTACTTGGTGTCGCCGGACTCGATGGCGCGGATCGCGGCGGCCTTGACGTGGTCGGGGGTGTCGAAGTCCGGTTCGCCGACGGTCAGGTCGCTGATGGCGATGCCCTGGCCCTTCAGCTCCCGTACCCGTTGGGCCGCCGCCGTGCTCGGCGAGGGCTTGATGCGGCGGACGCGTGCCGCGGTGTCCATCAGCCCTCCCGGCGTTCGAAGTTGAGGCCGCCGGGGACCTGGAAGGTGGGCAGGATCTCGATGTGCCCGATGTTGACGTGCCGGGGCGAGTCGACGGCGAACTCGATGGCGTCGGCGATGTCCTCGGGCTTCAGGGACTCGTACCCGTCGTAGTACGTCCGCTGGGCCTCCTCCATGTCGCCGAGGAGCCGGCCGAAGATCTCGGTCTCGACGCGGCCGGGGCAGATCTCCGTGACGCGGATCCGCTTGCCGTAGCCGTCGACGCGGAGTTGGCGGGAGAGGGTGTGCACGGCCGCCTTGGTGGCGTGGTAGATCGTGTTGCCGCCGAAGTTGTAGACCGCGGCGATGGAGCTGATGTTGACGATGTGCCCGAGGTCACGCTCGACCATGCCGGGCATCAGGAGCCGTACCAGGTGCAGTACGGCCCGGATGTTGACGGCGACCTGCTCGTCGACCCCGAACTCGTCGGCGGTGAGGATGTTGCCGGTGCGCGAGACTCCGGCGTTGTTGACGAGGACGTCGATCTCCAGGCCGGCCAGGGTCTCGGTGAGCGCCTCGGTGTCGGTGACGTCGACGGCGTGCGGGGTGCAGCCGGTGGCCTCGGCGAGGGCGTCGAGGCGTTCGGCGCCTCGGGCAAGGGCGTGGACGTGCAGGCCGCTCTTGGCGAGCCGCTCGACGACCACTGCTCCGATGCCGGTGGACGCCCCGGTGACGAGCGCGGTGCGGTAGTCGGAGATGGGCATGCGGGTGTGCTCCTAACTCGGAAGTGAGTGATCAGGCGTCGCGCAGCGGCAGATGGGCCCGGTCCTTCACCCGGGACACCGCGACGAGCGTGCCGAGTGCCGTCAACACGGCGTAGAAAGCAGGCATGTTGACATTGCCGGTCCGGTCGATCAGGTACGTCATCAGCAGCGGCGCCGTCCCCCCGAACAGCGCGGCGGAGACGTTGTAGCCGAGCCCGTACGCGGAGTACCGCACCCGCGTCGGGAACAGCTCGACCAGCAGAATGTGGATCACCCCGGTGTGCCCGGCGAAGACCACCGCCATCAGACAGGCGCCGACGACGGCGAGGGCCACGTTCCCGGTGCCGATCAGCAGATAACAGGGAATCCCCACGACGGCCATGGCGACCGCCGCCCCCGCGATGACCTTCTTCCGTCCGACCCGGTCCGACAGCCGTCCCATGTACGGGATGGCGAGACAGATCGCGACCAGGCTCGACGCGGTGACCAGCAGCCCCTGCACCTTGCTGAAGTCCAGTTCGCTGCTCATGAACGTCGGCATGTAGCTGAACAGGACGTAGTACCCGGACCCGTTCATCAGCGGGATGAACAGCGCGAGCAGCATCGCGCGCCGGTGCTCGGCGGACGAGAACGCCTCCTTGAGCGGGTTCTTCGACAGCCCGCCCTCCTCGCGCAGCCGCGTGAAGTTGGGTGTGTCGCTGATCCGCTTGCGGATGTAGATGCCGGTGATGCCGAGCGGTACGGCGAGCAGGAACGGGATCCGCCAGCCCCACGACTCCATGCGCTCGGAGCCGAGTCCGCTGGTCATCGCGGCGGCGATGAGCGTGCCGGTGAGCAGCGACAGGAACGACGCGATCTGCGCGTAGCTCGTGTACAGGCCCCGCTTGCCCTCCGGCGCGTGCTCGGCGAGGAAGCTCATCGCGCCGGACGCCTCGCCGCCGACGGAGAAGCCCTGCGCGACCCGCAGGAGGATCAGCAGGACCGGCGCGGCGACGCCGATCGCGGCGTACGTGGGCAGCAGTCCGATCGCGGCGGTCGCGACGCTGATCAGCATGATGACGAAGACCAGCATCCGCTGGCGTCCGATGCGGTCGCCGAGGTGGCCGCAGATGATCCCGCCGAGCGGGCGGAAGAAGAACGAGACGGCGTATCCGAGGAAGACGAGCTGGACGGCGTTCTCGGAGCCGGGGAAGAAGACGACGGCGAGCGTGCCGGCCATGAAGCCGAAGATGCCGTTGTCGTACAGCTCGGCGAAGATCCCGACGCAGCCGGCGAGGGTGATCTTCCGGGCGGTTCTCGGGTCGACGGTGTTGGGGACGGGTTGGGCGGCCACGGTGCTCATGGCGTCTCCAAGGGGATCCTGAGGGCTTGGAAGGCGGTGCGGACGCGGGTTCTGAGGGCCTCGATCGCGGCTCGTCGCGCGCGGTGTTCCACGACGGCCTGTTCGAGGGTGCGGTGCCGGAAGCGGAGGCTCTGGCCTGGGCGGACCTGCCCGAGGACGGCGAGCCCGGCGGCGGTGACGACGGCGAGGACGGGGTATCCGGCCGTGACGCCGCGCCCCCGGTGCAGCACGAGGAGTTCGTCCCCGGCAGGCACCTCGACCGCGCCGACGGGCACCCCTCGGGAGAGGACTTCGCCGGTGGCGGTACGACGGGGCAGGGGGCCTGTGCCGCGCAGGCGCAGGCCGATGTGGTTGCTCTGCGGGCTCACGGTGAACCGCTGCCCGAAGAGGCGGGGCACGGTGGCCCCGAACTCGGCCCGGTCGGGGCCGTCGGTGACATCGACAGTGGAAGTGGCGGGAAAAACAGGGGCGTTGAGCCGGAAGAAGGGGACGTGGGCGAGGGAAGGGCACGTCCTGCGCAGGGTGAGCTGATCCCCCTTGCCCAGCGCCCGGCCGAAGCCGAGGACGGTGTCGGGTGCGCAACTCCCTTGCAGATACTCGGCGTCGAACGCCCCGAGCACGGCGAGGTACACCCGCAGCCCGACCCGGATTCCGCTGATCCTCACCACCGACCCGGCCGGCACCGGCACCGGCTCCCACTGCGGCCGGGCCGTCCCGTCGACAGTCACCTCGGCGGGCGCCCCGGTGACGGCGACCAGCACATCGACGGACGGGACGCAGGCGAAGTCGAGGGCCGTGATCTCCAGCAGCGGCGCCCGCTCGTCGTTCCCGCACAGCACGTTGGCGACGCGCGCCGAGTGCTGGTCGAGGGCGCCGTTGGCGGGCAAGCCGTAGCGGGAGCGGCCGGGGCGGCCGAGATCCTGGACGGTGGTCACGCCGGGGACCGTGACGGTGAGGGTGTCAGCCATGGCAGTCCGCCAGGGTCCGCTTCGTATGACGATCCCACTCGGACTCGGGGATCGGCGTGAACCGGAAGACGTCCCCGGGCCGGTACGCCATGAACGGATCGGCCCGCAGATCGAGCACGCCGACCGGCGTCCTCCCCAACAACGGCCACCCGCCCGGCGACGGCATCGGACAGATCACCGCCTGCCGCCCCGCGACAGCCACCGCACCGGGCTCGACCCGCGTACGCGGCGAGGCCAGCCGGGGCACCGGCTCCGGAAACGGCGGCCCGTCCATCATCGGCGCCCCCGCAGGCGCCCCGAGACACCGCACGGTGAGATCGGACCCGGAGTGCAGTGAGACCAACTCGCCCTCGCTGACGCCCACTTGACGGGCCACCTCCGCCAGGTCGGGCCCGAACTCCCCGCCGTACACGACGGGTACGACGAACCGGCGCGGTTCCCGCCGGGCCTCGCCCCCGATCCGGCCCGCCTCCCGCCGCAGGACCCGGCGTACGGTCGCGTGGTCGATGTCGGCGCAGTCGAACTCCACGAGCAGCGCGTCGTACGTCGGCACCAGCCCCTGTACGCCGGGGAGTCGGACGGCGTCGAGCGCGTCGGCGAGGGCGTGGACGAGGTGCCAGGCGTCCTCGGGTTCGAGGTCGACGGCCTTGGCGACGAGGGCGGAGTCACCGCAGTCGGTGAGGGTGAGGGTCACCCGGCGCTCAAGGCGGTGATCTCGACGCCGGCCGCGAGGAGTTGCTCGCGCACAAGGCGGGCCAGGGTGATCGCGCCGGGGGTGTCGCCGTGCAGGAGGACGGTGTCGCAGGCGACGGGTATGTCCTTGCCGGACGCACTCTCGATGACCCCGTCGGTCACCATCCGCAGGGTGCGGCGCGCGATCTCGTCGGGGTCGTGGAGGACGGCCCCCGGCTCGGAGCGCGGGACGAGCGTCCCGTCGTCCCGGTAGGCGCGGTCCGCGATCCCGACGACGGCCACCCGCAGCCCGTGCTTCCGTGCCGCGTCGGCGAGTTCACCGTCCTGGGCGAGGACGGTCAGCGAGTCGTCCAGCGAGGCCACGGCCTCCACGACCGCTTGCGCGTAGTCGGCGCGTACGGCGACGAGGTTCCCGAGGCGCCCGTGCGGGGCCACATGCCGGACCCGGGTCCCGTGCGCCACGGCGAACGCCTGGAGCGCGCCCACCTGGTAGAGCACGTCCGTGCGGACCTCGTCCGGCGTCAGGTCCATCGCGCGGCGCCCGAACCCGACGAGGTCGGGAAAGCTCGGGTGGGCGCCGACGGCGACGCCCTTCTCCACACACGAACGGACCGTCGCGTCCATGATGCGCGGATCACCGGCATGGAATCCGCACGCGATGTTCGCGGACGTCAGCAATTCGAGGAGGGATTCGTCGTCGCCCATCGTGTAGGCGCCGAATCCCTCGCCGAGATCGGCCACGAGATCGACCGTACGCGTCATGGAAATCCCTCCGGCAGAAGGAATAGAAGGAACAGAAGGAAAGGAAAAGGGAAGGGCGGGAGCGGGTTTCCCACAACGTAGTGCGCCGCTCGCCCGGCGACCAATACGCGTTCACTCTGCCGTTATCGCGGACCGTTATGACGCGGCTCACAGCGGTCGCTCCCTACGATGAGGCTCCGCTCATCGGGAGGGCCCGCGCATGGACACCAGACGTCTCTACTCCTTCATCAAGATCGTCGATGCGGGGAGCATCACGCGCGCGGCCGACATCCTGCATATCGCGCAGCCCGCGCTGAGCCAGCAACTCTCCGCGCTGGAGGCCCAGTTCGGGCAGCAGCTGCTGATCCGCAGCAAGCGCGGAGTGGCGCCCACGGAGGCGGGGCGCGCGCTGTACCGGCACGCCCAGCTGATCCTGCGCCAAGTGGACCTCGCGCATGCCGCCGTGGAGGTGTCGGGGCGGGCGCCCGCCGGCAGTG
The DNA here is from genome assembly GCF_048159485.1 of Streptomyces sp. 4F14. Lineage (NCBI taxonomy): Bacteria > Bacillati > Actinomycetota > Actinomycetes > Kitasatosporales > Streptomycetaceae > Streptomyces > Streptomyces sp. 4F14. Next base: position 136,903 of record NZ_JBLRVY010000022.1, on the reverse strand, counting down.
TGTCCGTGGGGCTCGCGCCGTACAGCATGGGAGCCGCGCTCGCGCTGCCGCTGCTGAAGGCGGTGCGCGAGCGCTACCCGGACATCCTGCTGCACATCAACGAGAACTTCGGCGGTGTCATCAGCGAGGCCATCATGACCGGGCGGATGGACATGGCGTTCATCTACGGCGCCGGGCCGCTGCGGGGCGTGCAGTTCGAGCCGGTGCGCACGGAGGACCTGTACCTGATCGGGTCGCCCGGCACGGAGGGGGACGTCGCGCTGGAGGATCTCGCGGGGGTGCCGCTGCTGCTGCCGAGCCGGATCCACACGATCCGCCAGGTCGTCGAATCCGCCTTCCAGCAGGCGGCGTTGCGTCCGCACGTGGTCGGCGAGGTCGAGTCGGCGCTGACCCTGGTGAACGCGGTGGACGCCGGGCTCGGCGCGACCGTCCTGCCCTGGTCGGCGGCGCGGGCGATCCTCGACATGCGCTCGGTCGCCGTACGCCGGATCGTGAGCCCGGTGATTCAGGTGAAACTCTCCTTGGTGACGTCGGACGGGCAGCCCCTTTCGGAACCGGCGCTCGCGGTGCACGACCTCTTCCTGGAACTCGTCACGGCTTTCGATAAGGACCCGCGATAGCGTCAGTCGCATTTCCTATTTGTTGCGGGAACCCGCTCCCGGTTACCGTCCCTCCCATGAGAACGCGCGTGCTGACGACCCGTGAATCCTTCCCCGGCACCGCCTTGCCCCGTCTCGCGCAGGCGGCGGACGTCGTGTCCTGGCCCGGCACGGACAAACCGGCCCCCGCCGACCTCGCGGCCCTCGCCCCGGGCGTCACCGCGATCCTGGCCCTCGGCAACGACACCGTGGACGCGGCCCTGATGGACGCCGCCGGCCCCTCCCTGCGCGTGATCGCGCTGGCGAGCATGGGGTACGACAACGTCGACCGCGTCGCCGCCGCCGAGCGCGGCATCACCGTCACCCACACCCCGGGCACGCTCGCCGAGACGACGGCCGACCTCGCCTTCGCCCTGATCCTCGCCGCCCGGCGCCGCCTCGGAGCCGCCAACGCGAGCCTCATGTCAGGGGGTTGGGACACCTTCCGGATGCACGAGTACCTGGGCCTGGACGTCCACGGCGCCACCCTCGGCCTGATCGGCTACGGCCAGATCGCCCGCGCGGTGGCCCGCCGTGCCCGGGGTTTCGACATGCGCGTCCTGCACCACAGCCGCACGTCTCCCGACTCGGTGCCCCTGGCCACCCTCCTGGCCGAGTCCGACATCGTCTCCCTGCACGTCCCCCTGACACCGGAGACCCATCACCTCATCGGCGCCCGGGAGTTGGCCGCGATGAAGCCGACGGCGACCCTCGTCAACACCGCGCGCGGCGGAGTCGTCGACGAGGAGGCCCTCCTGGACGCCGTCCGCGCGGGCCGCATCCACTCGGCGGGGCTGGACGTCTTCGCCCGCGAACCGATGGGCGCGGACCTGTCCCCTCTGGTGAAGGAGCCGAACATCGTCACGACACCGCACATCGGGTCGGCGACGGAGTCCACCCGGGCGGCGATGGCGGACCTGGCGGCGGACAACATCCTGGACGTCCTCGCCGGCCGCCCGGCCCGGACACCGATCCCGGGCTAGCGGTCCACCCACTCGGTGATCAGCCGCACCGTCCGCTCCGGCTGCTCCTCGTGCACGTAATGCCCGACCCCGGCCCAGTGCTCGACCCGCGAGCGCCGGGTTCCCTCTTCCCAGGTCGCCGCCTCAGCCGACGTCCAGACGGTCAACGCCGGTTGCGTGCGCAGCCGGAGGAATTTTTCGGTCAGCGGGCGCACGCCGATCGCGTCGGGGCCGACGTACATCCCGGCGTACGCCTGGGAGATGACGTGGTCCGGCGTCCCGAGGACCGTGCGGAGGTGGGCGGTGCGCAGACCGGGCGGGGCCTGTGGGGAGAAGGCGCCCGCGACGAACTCGGCTGCTGCGCGGGCGCCTTGGGCTTCGTAGAGCGCCAGCCTCGCCGGGATGCCGTCGGCTTCGGCGCCCGTCGCGCCGTGTGCCGGGTCGAGGGCGACGACCGAGTGGACGAGGTGGGGGTGGTGGACGGCGAGGAGGCTGACGACCTGGACGCCCATGGAGTGGCCGACGGCAATCACCGGGCCGTCGAGGAGGGTTGCGAGGTCGTCCGCCATCTCCCGGGGGGTGTTGCCCGTGTCCGGTACGTCGGAGCGGCCGTGGCCGCGCAGGTCAGGGACGATCACCCGGTACCTCTGCGCCAACTCCTCGGCGTGGTACGACCATTCGCGTCCGTCGCCGCCCCAGCCGTGCACGAGGAGCACGGTGGGGGCACTGGCTGGGCCGAGGGTGGCGGAGAAGAGCCGGGTGGTCGTCATGAGTCAGCTCCGGTGGAGGACGAGGGTGCTGCGGGGGCCGATCCTGGGACAGTGTCCGGCACCGACCGTCCTGCCGGTGGCCAAGTCCCGGGCGGGGCCGAAGTCGTGGCGGGCGGGGAGCGTGAACACCTTGTCGGTGCTGGTGTTCATGGCGATCAAGTAGTCGCCGTACACGCAGAGATAGAACGGCGCCCGCCCGACGAGCATGGTCTCGACGCCGTCGAAGTGCACGCCGAGTGCGGGGTCGGGGACGTCGGCGGGGATCGGCGCGAGGTGGTAGACGTCCCCTTCCAGGGCCTGGTGGAGGGTGTCGCCGGGAGGCGGGAACCCGCCCGGCGGGAGGTGAGCGGCGCCGGGGTCGTTGATGGCGTAGTCCCACAGGATCCAGTCGCGCGCGGTGAACGTGTCGCCGGTCGTGCCCGCCGAGCGTTCCCGGACAGTCGCCGAGCGCTGGTCGACCGGGGTGACGTGGTGGACGCGGGCGTAGTTGTTGACGCCCTGCCGGGAGCGGAAGTACAGGGAGACGAAGAGGAGTTGACGCCCGTTCTTCAGGGCGACGCAGCCGTTGTCCTCGTCGGTGACGAGGAAGTCGGGGCGGTCCCAGCCGGTCGGGATCCGGGACGGGCGCGCGGCGAGGGACTGGAACTCGGGCCAGTCGCGGGAGAGGAACCGCAGGGCGTTGAGGCCGACGCGGGTCCAGGTGTGGGTGGCCTGGAGGTGGAGTTGGGGGTAGAGCTGGCCGTCGGCGACCATCTCCTGGGTCCAGCCGGTGATGTCGGGGTCCTTGAACGCGGCGGCGGACATGACGGGGTTGGAGTCCCAGGCGGTGCGGGAGGCGTACGCGGTCTCGCCGGGGAAGACCTCGTTGCGCCAGCCGATGACGGTCTCGATGCGGGAGACGCGGTGGTGGTCCTTGTCGACGTCGATGACCCGGAAGTTGCCGCGCGCCTTCGTCATCTTGACCATGTGGTCGCGGAGTTCGGGCGCGGCCTGTCCGCCGTAGCCGCGTGTCACGGACTCGTACATCATGACGAGCCAGTCGATGACCTCGCCGTAGCCGCCGACGTACCCGAGTTCGCGGGTCAGTCCGGCGCGGCTGACCTGGTAGTAGCCGGCGCCGAGGGGTTTCGTCGGGTTGCCGTCGGCGTCCTCGGGGCCGAGGTAGGGGACGAGGCCGATCGACTGGTACAGGTAGTCGCGGGCCTTGTCCTCGGGGAGCGCCTGGCCGGGGTCGAGGAGCCCGAGGCCACGGTTGGTCTGGTAGAGGCCGATCGCGCAGATCTGGGCCTGGTTGCTGTAGTGCGGGAAGTGCTGACGCCAGTAGTCGCGGCTGGACTTGAGCATGTCGGCGTACGCGGTGCGGCGGACCGGCGGTACGGGGGTCGCCGAGCCGGCGGGCGGGGTCAGGGTGACGTCGTCGAACCAGGCGGTGCCGGGGCCGGACAGCCGTAGGTGCAGCTGCATCTGGGTCACGCCGGCCGGGGTGTCGAAGACGAACTCGACGTACTCCCAGTCGTGGGTGCCCTGCGCGGCGTACACCTTGTGGTCGTTGCCGACGCGGTTGCCGTTCGCGTCGTAGAAGAGGGGGTCGATGTGGGCGCCGAGGCCCGTGACGCCGTCCGTCTTGATCCAGGCGCCGTAGCGGTAGGTGCCGGTGCCGATCTTCACCTTGCCGTAGGAGTTGACGTAGCTGTAGCCGGTGTCCGTGCCGACCTGGAGTTTCAGGGAGGCGGCGCCGGTGCGGGCGACGGTGGTGTCGCGGGTCCAGGTGCCGCCACCGGCGTTCGCCCAACCGGGCATCTCCCAGCCGCCGTTCGCTTCGAAGCCGGGGTTGGCGATGGCGTACGGGGAGCCCGTGACCTGGGTGTCGAGGCGGTCGCCGAGGTGTTCCCAGAGGAGCGCGAGGACCAGGCCGACGCGTCCGAAGCCCTGCCACTGCTGGTCGGATCCGGTCATGACGGCGGCGTCGGCCTTCCAGGCCAGGTAGCGGCCGTCGATCGCCTGGAGGACCCGGTCCAAGGCCTCGGGTCTGCCGTACGCCGGGCTGCCGGACCAGAGGTAGCCCTCGGCCAGCGACTGCATCGCCCAGCCGTCGAAGGTCGCCGGGTTTCCGCTGGTCAGCAGGTTCTGCTGGTCCTTCTGGACGCGTGCCCTGATCGCGTCGAGGACCTCTTCGCCGCCGGGTCGCGGGGTGGGCGTGGGGGCGGCGCCCTGGACCTCGCCCTTGGGCGGGACGAAGTACGGGTCGGTGTGGGTGTAGAGGCGGTAGATGCCGCGCGAGGGCGTGGTCATCGTGCGGAAGAGCTGGGCGGCGTTCTGCCCGTAGGGCCAGATGCGGCCCGACGACCGTATCTCCAGGGTGATTCGGGTCTTCCCGGCGGTCATCTTCTCCGGGAGGGGGAGGGTGTGGAAGAAGAAGCGGCCGGGGGTGCGCGGGGCGGTGTCGAGGATGTCGAGGCCGTCGACAGCGCCCTGGTCCTGGTAGCCGACCTGCTTGCCCTCGCAGAAGAGCTGGAGGCGGTACATGTTCGTCCCGGCGCCGGCTTCCTCGGAGGTGTCGTCGTGGTCGTCGCCCCACAGGCGGACGGTGACGTACGTGGTGCCGGTCGGGCGGACGGCGACGTCGAACTTGAGGGTGCCGCCCCAATAGGACGCCGGCTCCGTCGGGTTGAGGACGCGGGCGCTCTGGCCGAGGCCGCCGGTGACCGTGTCGGAGAGGGTGGCGGTGAGGTGGTGCGCGGCCTCGGAGCCGGCGTCGCCGAAGACGAGTACGTCCAACAGGGCACGGCCCGGGGCTGCTTCGGCGGTGGTCGCCGGGAGGCCGAGGGCGGTCACGGCGACGCCGGTCGCTCCGGCGTACTTGAGCACGTCACGTCGGCGGGGTGCGTGGGGCACGGCTGTTCCTTTACTTGAGGCTTCCCATGAGGATTCCGCTGCGCCAGTAGCGCTGGAGGGCGAACATGAAGACCGCCAGCGGGATGATCGACAGCAGGGACCCGGTGAGGACGAGGGTGTTCATGTCGCGGGAGGTCTGCGCCTGCTGGACCCAGGAGAAGAGGCCCAGGGTGACGGGGAAGGAGCGCTCGCCGTTCAGCATGAACAGGGGGAGGAAGAAGTTGTTCCAGATGGTGACGAAGTCGAGCATGAAGATGGTGATGCCGCCGGTCCGCATGAGCCGTAGGGCGATGGAGAAGAAGACGCGCGTCTCGCTCGCCCCGTCGATGCGGGCGGCCTCCAGGAGTTCGGCGGGGACCGAGGTGTCGGCGTAGACCTTGCCGAGGTACACGCCGAACGGGTTGATGAAGTACGGGATCAGCACCGCCCACACGGTGTTGGTGAGCCCGATCTCCGCGAAGACCAGGTAGAGGGGGAACGCGAGCAGGGTGCTCGGCAGCAGGGAGGCGCCGACGATGACCCCGAACAGTGCGCCCCGGCCCCGGAACTCGTACTTCGCGAGGCCGTACCCGGCGGCCAGGGAGATCAGCGTGGAACCGGCCGCCCCGACCGTGGAGTAGAGGACGGAGTTGAACAGCCACCGCCCGAACACGCCGTCGTGGTACTCCCACACGGCCCGCATGTTGTCGGCGAGGTGGTTGCCGGAGAACCAGAACCCGAACGTCGAGTACAGGTCGGTCTGGTCCTTCGTCGAGGCGACCAGCAGGAACCAGGTCGGGGCGAGGGAGTACAGCAGGAAGACGATCAGCAGGCCGGTGGTCAGGGCTGTCGCCCGGCGGCTGGGGCGGACACCGGCGTTCATGACACCTTCCTGTTCGTGACGCGGTAGAAGACGAAGGCGAGGACGCCCGTGACGACGGCCAGGACGAGGGACTCGGCGGCCGCGTACTGGTAGTCGCCCGTCTTGAACGCCCGGTCGAAGATCTCCAGCATCGGCGTGAAGTCCGTACTGATCGACTCGGGCGCGACGTACCGCAGGAACAGCGGCTCGGTGAACAGCTGGAGCCGTCCGATGAGGGAGAACATGCCGGTCAGGACGAGGATCCCGGTGATGTTCGGGACCTTGATGGACCAGGCGATCCGCCACTCCTTCGCGCCGTCCAGCCGCGCCGCCTCGTACAGTTCGCGCGGCAGCGCCTGGAGCGAGGCGGAGATCAGGATCATGTTGAAGCCGATGCCCTGCCAGGTCAGCAGGTTCCCCAGCGACAGGTAGGTGTTGATCCCGCCGAAGAAGGAGACGTCCGAGCCGACGAGGTCGGAGATCGGGCTCGCGGTCGGGCTGTAGAGGAACAGCCAGATCAGGGTGGAGACGACGCCGGGGATGACGTACGGGATGAGCAGCCCGGCGCGGAAGAACCGCACGGCGCGGGCGGCGACCCCGTCGAGCAGCAGCGCCAGGAGCAGCGAGACGCCGAGCATGACGGCGATCTGCGCGGCGCCGAAGAGCAGGGTGCGGGCCATCGCCGTCCAGAAGTTGCCGTCGGCGAGGATCGCGGAGAAGTGGGCGAACCCGGCGAAGACGACGCGGGTGGGGCCGAAGCCGATGCCGCTGGACTTCTTCTCCTGGAGGCTCTGGCCGAAGGCGTAGCCGATGGGGACGACGTAGGTGAGGACGAAGCCGAGGAGGAAGGGCAGCATGAACAGCAGGCCCTTGGCGCCGCCGCGCTTCCTCACGCGTCTGACCGGGGCGGGGGTCACTGGGGCGGCCTTCGCCGGTCGTATCAGGGTGGACAACGATGTCTCCAGGTCTTTCAGCCGGCCGCGACCGCGTTGACGCCCTTGTCCTTCAGGTCGGCCAGCACCCAGTCCTGAAGGTGCGTGAGCATGTCCTTCACGGTGAGCTGCTTCTTCATGACCTTCCCCCACTGCTTCTGCATCTCGGAGTACATGGCCGCGTAGTCGGGCCCGTACTGCCACTGCGCGCCGACCCGGTCCGCCGCGTCGGTGACGATCCGCGCGCTGTCGGCCTTGCCGTTGAACATGTCCGGGGGGACGAGCTTGCCGATGTACGGGGACACGTCCTTCACCGCCGGGAACAGCCCCGACTTCGACGCGGGGTCGGTGAGCGCGGTCAGGGACTCCTTGCTGCTGGACAGCCAGGACGCGAACTCGGCCGCGCGGTCGGGGTACTTGCAGCCCTTCAGGACCGCCGTCACGTCGAAGTTGCTGGACGTCCGGGGCGTGGCCGGGTCGAAGAGCGGGGCGTCGGCGAGCTGCCACTTCCCCTTGGACTTGGGGAAGTTGGTGTCGTAGATCGGCAACTGCCAGGTGGACGTGGTCATCAGGACCGTGCGGCCGAGGTCCCAGGTCCTGAAGACGCCGGGGTCGGAGTAGGAGGCGTTGGAGGCGAGGTCGTCGTCGACCAGCTGCTGGACGATGTCGGCGGCCTGGAGCGCGGCCGGGGAGGTGAAGCCGATCTCCCAGTGGTCCCCGGCGATCTTGTACCACTCCGCGCCCGCCTGCCAGGACAGGTCGACGAGGGTGCTCGGGTCCTCCCCGGCCATGTTGAAGATCTTGACGCCCTTGTCCTTCGCCTGCACCGCCTTGCCGGCGGTGATCACGTCGGCCCAGGTCGTCGGCGCCTTCACCCCGTACTTCTGGAGGAGGTCGGCGCGGTAGGCGGTGAACAGCGGGGCGGAGCCCATCGGGATGCCGTAGGTGGCGCCCCCGGGGCTGACCGCGTTCCAGGCGGGGACGGCGTAGGCGGCTTTGTAGGGGGCGGCGAGCTTGCTGATGTCGGTGAGGAGTCCGTCGGCGGCGAAGTTCGCCAGGTTCATGCCGTCCATCTTGGAGAGGCAGGGGGCGTTTCCCGAGGTGACGGCGGCGCGGAGCTTCTGGTAGACGGTGTCCCCGGCGGCGTTGACGTACTTCACCTGGGTCTCGGGGTGGGCCTTGTTCCAGACGTCCACCTGCTGCTGGATGCCTTCCGTCCAGCTCCAGAACTCGAAGCCGACGTCGCCCTTGCTGGTCTTCCCCGCCGTGTCGCCGCCGTCGCCGCCGCCTCCGCAGGCGCTCAGGGCGAGGGCGAGGCAGAGAGCGGTTCCGGTCAGGGTTCTCGTTCTCGTACGGGTCGTGCTCATCGGACCTCCGGGAGAGGGAGAAGCAGTTGCGTAGTAAACGTTTGCCGTGACCGTAGGCCCCGAGCAGCCGCCTCACAAGGGGTGGGACGGCGTTTGTTTCGTCGGGCTTTCCCGACGATTACCAAGTAAGCGTGTCTGACCTGGCACTTCGCTGGATGACCTCGGCGGCGAGTCCGCGCGCCCCCTGTTGACCGGCGGCCTCAACCGGCTTTAGCGTAGAATACGTTTACTATCTCTTCCGCACGATCTCGATGAGCCCTGACCCCGCAGGCCAGAAGCGCCGCCAAGCCAACCCTGCGGATACCGAAGGAGTGCAGCTTTTACTGTCGGGCCCGCACATAAGGCCTCGCCCCCTGGTTACAGAAACCGTTCTCTGTCCCCGCCGCCCCTGTCCCGTCGCCCCCACGACCCGATGCAGTAACGTCGCCCCGTGACCGACTCCGGGAAGCGTGCCCGTAAACCCTCCGCACAGGCCAAGCCCCGCACGAGACCGGCGGGTCCGGAGGGGCCGAGCACGATCCGGGACGTCGCGGCCGAGGCGGGGGTCTCCGTAGCAACCGTTTCCCGTACGCTCGCCGGGAACTATCCGGTGGCGGCGGAGACGCGGGCGCGGGTGATGGCCGCCGTCGAATCGCTGCACTACGTCGTGAACGTCCACGCGAAGGCGCTCTCCGGCCGGGTCGCCGGTCCCGTGGCCCTCGTCCTGAAGGACATCACCGGCCCTTCCCTCGCCCATGTCGCCGCGGGCGTCGAGCGGGAGGCCACCGCGCGCGGCCGGCTCAGCCTGGTCTGCTCCACGCACGGCGACACGGGCCGGGAGGACGATCTGGTCCAGCTGATGCGCGAGCAGCACGCGGCGGCCGTCGTCCTGGTCGGCGGGGTGGTCCCCGGCGAGGCGTACCGGCGCCGGATGACCGAGTACGCGCGGGCACTGGACGCGGCCGGTTCCCGGCTGGTGCTGGTGGGGCGCCCGGCGCTGCCGCCCGGGGTGCCGGCGACGGTCGTCGAGTACGACAACCGGGGCGGCGCGTTCCAGGCGACCTCCCATCTCGTGGCCGCCGGTCACCGCCGCATCCTCTGTCTGGGCGGCGAGGAGGGCCTGAGCAGCGCGGACGAGCGCCGGGAGGGCCATCGGGCCGCGCTGCGGGCGCACGCGATCGACGACGACCCGGCGCTGTACGTCCCCGGCAGCTACACCCGCGCCTCCGGTCACCGCCGCGTCCGGGACGCCCTGGCCGCCGGTGTCGCCTTCACCGCGGTCCTCGGCGGCACCGACGCGATCGCCGTCGGCGCGCTGGCCGCGCTGCGGGAGGCGGGGCTGCGGGTCCCGCGTGACGTGTCGGTGGTCGGCTTCGACGACGTGCACTACGCGGCGGACCTGTCGCCGTCCCTGACGACGGTCCGGGTGCCGTACGAGGAGCTGGGGCGGACCGCGGTACGTCTCGCGCTGGACCGGGAGGAGCTGATGGGGGGCGACGATCACGTGGTGCTGAGCACGCAGCTGGTGATCAGGGAGTCGGTGCGGGCGCCGAGGTGAGGCGGGTGCCCGGGGGCCGTGGGATCAGGGTTGTGTCAGGGTCTTCCCCGATCTTCCGCGGGGGCGGGCGTCCCTAAGCTGGTGCGCAAGGGCATGCGGCAGGGAGTATCCGGGTGATCGAGCAGTACGTCGCCGAGTTGGACAGGGCGTTGCGCGGTCCGCGCGCGGTCAAGGCGGACATGCTCGCGGAGGCGCGGGACGGGTTGGCGGACGCGGCCGAGGCGTACGAGGCCGACGGTCTCGACCGGGTGGGCGCGGAGGCGTGCGCGGTGGCCGACTTCGGGTCGGTGGAGCGGGTCGCGCCGGAGTTCCAGGCGGAGTTGGCGCTCGCTCAGGGGCGGCGTACGGGGCTGCTGATCTGTGGGGTGCTGCTGGTTCAGCCGGTGGGGTGGTGGTTGCTGAGTCTGGCGGGGCAGAACTCCAGGGACGACGCCGGTGCGGTGTACAGCCTGGTGGACTCGGCGGTGAGCTGGGCCGGGAGCGCCGCCATCGCGTTGGCGCTGGTGATCGTGGTCGCCGCCGGGGCGCGTGGGGTGAGCGGGCCGCGGCTGGTGCGGGCAACCGGTTTCTTCTCGTTCGCCGTCTGCGGTGTCTTCGCCCTGCTGGGGTTGCTGCTGACGGTGTACAACCCGGCCACGCACTCGCTGCTGGGGGTGGCCGGGCTGCCGACGACGGTGCTGCTGCTCGGGTTGCCGCTGGGTGCCGTAGCCGTGGCGGGCCGGCGTTGTCTGCGGGCCGTCTGACCGCGGTCAGGCCGTCCCGGGCCGCAGGATGCCTTCGACCATCGTCGAGAAGTCCCGCCAGTCCGTGCGCTCCTTGGCCAGGGCGCGTTTGCCCGTCGCCGTGAGCTGGTAGGTCCGCCTGCGCCGGCCGCCGACGGTGCTCCACTCGCTCTCCACGAGCCCGGCGCGCTCCAGTCTGCGCAGGGCGGGGTAGAGGGAGCCGGTCGGCAGGTCCAGGGCACCCGCGCTGCTCACCTGGAGGGCCTCCATCACGGCGTATCCGTGGAGGGGTTCCTTCTCCAGGACCGCGAGGATCAGCGCGTCCAGATGACCTCGTAGCGCTTCTGACATCACGTAGACAATCTACATGACATGCTAGCGTTGGCTCTCTACATGTAGATGTTCTATCTATTGGCATGAGTGCAGGGGAGGTCGGGCTGATGGCAGCGCCCGAGCAGAGTCGTACCGGGACGGGGGACACCGTGAGTGTCTTCGAGCGTCTCGCGCAGGTGTCGTACCGGCGGCGGTGGTGGGCCCTGGTGGGGTGGGTCGTCGTGCTGGTGGCGGTGAGTCTCGGGTCGCAGGCGGTCGGGGACGCGTACCGCAACGACTTCAGCCTGCCCGGCACGGAGTCGCAGCAGGCGCTGGACCTGCTGGAGGAGCGGGCGCCGGACCGGGCCGGGACGACGGTGACGGTCGTCGTGGAGGCGAAGGACGGCATCGCCGGGGCCCGCGCGCGGGTCGAGTCGATGCTCGCCGAGGTCGCGAAGGAGCCGCACGTCGTCGGGGTCGTCGGCCCCTTCGACGACGCCGGGGCGGTCTCCGAGGACGGCACGATCGGGTACGCGACGGTCGCGCTGGACCGGCAGGCCGAGGACGTCCCGGTCGACGACACCCGCGCGATCATCGACACCGCGCAGAAGGCCGACGGCGACGGGCTGCGCGTGGAGCTCTCCGGCGACGCGGTGCGCACTGCGCAGGAGGAGGCCGGCGGGGCCGCCGAGGGCATCGGGATCATGGCCGCGCTGGTGATCCTCGTACTGCTCTTCGGGTCGTTCTTCGCGGCCGTCCTGCCGGTGGTGATCGCCCTGTTCGCGGTGGGGACGACGCTCGGGCTGATCATCCTCGCCTCGCACCTCGCGAACGTCGCCGACTTCACCGCGCCGCTGATGATGCTCGTCGGCCTCGGGGTCGGGATCGACTACGCGCTCCTGGTGTTCTCGCGTTTCCGGGGCGAACTGGACGCCGGGCAGGGCCGCGAGGCGGCGACCGTCAAGGCGATCGACACCGCCGGGCGCACCGTCTTCTTCGCCGGGTGCACGGTCATCGTGGCGCTCGGCGGCCTCGTCGTCCTCGGCCTCGGCTCCCTCCGGGGCGTGGCCATGGCCCTCGCGCTGACCGTCCTGCTCACGATGGCCGCCTCGCTGACCCTGCTCCCGGCGCTCCTCGCCGTGTTCGGGTCCCGCATCGAGAAGCAGGTCCAGCGGCGTACGGCCCGCCGGGCCCCCGGCGACCGCTGGAACCGCTGGACCGGTGCCGTGCAGCGGCGTGCCTGGGCGGCCGCGCTCGTGCCGACCGCGCTCCTCGCGGCCCTCTCGCTGCCCGCGCTCGACATGCGGCTCGGCTTCGCGGACGCGGGCACCGACGGCGCCGCCACGACCACCCGCCAGGCGTACGACCTGCTCGGCAAGGGTTTCGGCCCCGGGTTCAACGGGCCGCTGATCGTGGTCGCCGACGGCGACGCGACGGCCGCCGGGCGGGCCCGTACGGTGCTCGACCGGACCGAGGGCGTGGCCGCCGCGCTGCCGCCGCAGTCCTCGGGCGACGGCCTGTCCACGATCGTCGTGTTCCCCGACTCCGCGCCGCAGGCCGCCGCCACCAGCGACCTCGTCGACCGGCTGCGCGACGACGTCCTGCCGTCCCTCGCGCGGGACACCGACGCGCGGTTCCTGGTCGGCGGCAGCACCGCCGCGACCGAGGACTTCGCCGCCGCCGTCGCCGACCGGCTGCCCGCGTTCGTCGCGCTCGTCGTGGGCCTGTCGATGCTCCTGCTGCTCCTGGTGTTCCGCTCCCTGCTCATCCCCCTCAAGGCCGCCGTCCTCAACCTCCTCAGCGTCGGCGTCGCCATGGGCGTGATGACCCTGGTCTTCCAGAACGGCGCCCTCGGCGCGGAGAAGGGGCCCGTCGAGGCGTACGTCCCCGTCATGATCTTCGCGATCGTCTTCGGGCTCTCCATGGACTACGAGGTGTTCCTCCTGTCCCGGATGCACGAGGAGTGGGAGCGCGGGAAGGATGCCGCGCAGGCGGTCCGGCACGGCCTCGCCACCACCGGTCAGGTCGTCACGGCCGCCGCCGCCATCATGATCGTCGTGTTCGGGGCGTTCATGTTCAGCGGGAACCGGATGCTGACCCAGTTCGGCTTCGGGCTGGCCGTCGCGGTGTTCGTCGACGCGGTGGTCATCCGGTGCCTGATCCTCCCGGCGGTCATGCAGTTGCTGGGCCGGCGGGCCTGGTGGCTGCCGGAGCGGCTCGCGCGGGCGCTGCCTCGGGTGGCGATCGAACACACCTGACGGGTTACGGTCGGTGTGTCCGCCCACCCTCAGGAGCGCTCCCCGTTGCCTTCCCCTTCCGCCCTGGTCACCGGCATGGAACGCCACCAAGTCCCGTTGTACGTCGGTGCGCTGGCCGTCGGCGCCGTCGTCGGCCGGTTGGCGCCCGGCGCGGGGCCCGGCCTGGAGCACGCGATCAACCCCGCGCTGGCCGCGCTGCTGTACGTGACGTTCCTCCAGGTACCCGCCGCCGAACTGGTCCGCTCGCTGCGGGCGGGCCGGTTCCTGGGGGCGGCGCTGACGGTGAACTTCCTCGTCGTGCCCCTCGTCGTCGCCGCGCTGTTCCCCTTCCTCCCCGGCGATCAGGCCGTCCGGCTCGGTGTCCTGCTCGTCCTGCTCGCCCCGTGCGTCGACTACGTCATCGTCTTCAGCGGGCTCGCGGGTGGCAGCGCCGAACGGCTCCTCGCGGCGACTCCGTTGCTGCTCCTCGCGCAGATGGTGCTTCTGCCGGGTTATCTGTTCCTCTTCCTGGGGTCGGACCTCTCCGGCGTCGTCGACGCCGGGCCCTTCCTCGAAGCGTTCGCCGTGCTGATCGTCGTACCGCTGGCGGCGGCCTGGCTCACGCAGGCGTGGGGTGCGCGGCACGCGGCCGGCCGGCGGTTCGCGGAGGGGGCCGGGGCGGCGATGGTGCCGTTGATGGTCGCCGTCCTGTTCACCGTCGTCGCCTCGCAGGTGCCCGAACTGGACGACGGGTCGGGGCGGTTGGGGGACGTCGTACGGGTCGTGCCGTTCTACGTCGCCTTCCTGGTCGTGATGCCGGTCGCGGCGCTGGGGGTCGTGCGGGTGTTCCGGCTGGGTACGCGGGACGCGCGGGCGATCGTGTTCACGGGGGCGACCCGCAACTCGCTGGTCGTGCTGCCGCTGGCGTTGGCCCTGCCGGACGGGCTGGCCGTGGCGGGGGTGGTCGTGGTGGCGCAGACGCTGGTGGAGGTGGTGGGGATGGTGGTGTACGTGCGGGTGGTGCCGAGGCTGCTGCCCTGAGGGTGACCGCGATCCCTCACGGCCGTGCGAGCTTCCGGAAACCCGGTCGAATGCCGGCCTTCAGGTCCGCTAGAAAGTCAGGATGTCCTCTCAGCGCCCCCTCCTCCCCCGTTCGGCACCGGCAGCCTCCGGGGTGTCCTCCCGTGCCGTCTCCCTGCTGCTGGACCGGCTCGAAGCGGTGTCCGCCGAGTGCCACTCGATCATGGTCGTGCACCGTGGGCATGTCGTCGCCGAGGGCTGGTGGGCGCCGTACTCGGCCGACCGTCCGCACCTTCTCTACTCGCTGACCAAGTCGTTCACGTCGGTCGCCGTGGGGCTCACGATCGGCGACGGGCTGCTCGGGCCGGCGGACCGGGTCGTGGATGTGCTGCCGGACCACGTCCCGGCCGACGTCTCGGCGCAGGGGCGCCGGCTCACCGTCCACCACCTGCTGTCCATGACCGTCGGCCGTCCCGAGGACAGCCTCGCCGAGGCGTGGGAGCTGGAGCCCGGTGACCTGGTGAAGGGGTTCCTGCGGCTGCCGTTCAGCACTGCGGAGGGGACGCGGCACACCTACGACAACGCGACCACCTTCGTCCTGGCCCGGATGGTCGAACGCGTCACGGGGCGCGGCCTCCCCGAGTTCCTCGACGAACGCCTCTTCAAGCCCATGGGCATCGACCACGCCGAGTGGGACCGGGTCGCGAGCGGTGCCGCCTTCGGGTTCCACGGCCTCCACCTCACGACCGAGGCCGTCGCCGCCTTCGGCGAACTCCTCCTGCGCGGCGGCCTGTGGGGCGGCGAACGGCTCGTCCCCCGGGAGTGGGTGGACCTCGCGACCAGCCACCACATCGACTGCGCCCTGTCCGGAGACGGCTCCGACAACGCCGACTTCACCCGCGGCTACGGCTACCAGTTCTGGATGTCACGCCACGGCTACCACGGCCACGGCGCCTTCGGCCAGCAGTGCGTCGTCGTCCCGTCGCACGACCTCGTGATCGCCGTGACCGCCCAGGGCGAGACGCAGGACGTGTTCGACGCCCTCTGGGAGTGCCTGCTGCCCGGCCTGCACGACGAGGACAGCCCCCAGGACGACGAAACCCTCGCCGACCGCCTACGTCACCTCGCGCTCCCCCGAATCCCGGGCACACCCGACCCGACACGCTCGGCCACGGCGACCCTCGACGCCACCCCCGAGGGCTCGGCGCTCCCCGACGGCACGACGGTGACCGTCGATCCCACCGACACGGGTTGGCTCGTACGGTTCGCGTCCCTGTCGGACATCGAGGTGGGCCACACCACCTGGCGCGAAAGCTCCCCCCTCGGCCGCCCGATCGTCGCCACCGGGGCCTGGCAGGGCCCCCTGTTCGTCGCGGACCTGTACGTCATCACCACCCCGCACCGCGTCCGCCTGACCCTCGACACCACCACACAAACCGCCACGGCCGTATGGACGACGGTCCCCCTCACCGGCCCCAGCCTGGAACTGCACGTACGGTCACCCCTGATGACACGCCCTGATGTCGCGTAGCCGAAGCACTATCGCTCGAACGCCCACAGCGCGAGCCCGAGACCGCTGAACACCGCGCCCAGCACGCACACCGCGCCCCACCCTCCAGCCGCGTACAGGGACGTCGCGGCGAGGGCGCCGACGCCGCTGCCGATCGAGTAGAAGACCATGTATCCGCCGATCACGCGGCTGCCCGCGGCCGGGTGCGCCGCGTAGATCAGCGTCTGGTTGGTGACATGCACCGCCTGCACGGCCAGATCGAGAAGCACCACCCCGACGGCCAGCGCCCACAGGGAACTTCGGGTGAGGGCCAGGGGCCACCACGAGACGACGAGCAGCGCCAGCGCGATGCCCGTGGTCCACCGCGACAGTCCCCGGTCGTTCAACCGCCCCGCCACTCCGGCCGCGAGCGCGCCCACGATCCCGACCAGCCCCAACGCCCCGACCGCGCTGTGGGGCAGGGAGTCGAGCGGGAGCGCGACGCTGCTCCACAGGGTGCTGAAGGCGGCGAAGATCAGCAGCCCGTACAACGCCCGGACCCGCAGCAGCCGTTCCCGTGCGAACAGGGACACCGTGGAGCGCAGGAGCTGCCCGTACCGCAGGGCCGGGGCATCGCCGCCGCCCGGCAGGACCCGGTGCAGCGCCAGGGCGAGTACAGCGGCGCACCCCGCCGAGACTGCGTAGACGGACCGCCATCCCGCGAGGTCGGCCAGGACGCCGGACACGGTGCGGGCGAGCAGGATCCCGACGACGACCCCGCTGGTGACCAGTCCGACGACCCGGCCGCGTCCGTCGGCGGGCGCCAGTGACGCCGCGAAGGCCACCAGCGTCTGCGTCACGACAGCGAGCAGCCCTGTCGCGGCCATGCCGATGAGCAGGACCGCCGCCGTACGCGCGGTGGCCACCACTCCCAACGCCAGGACGAGCAGCGCCAGTTGCCCCACGACGAGCCGCCGCCGGTCGGCGAGGTCGCCCAGCGGCACCAGGAAGAAGAGGCCGAGCGCGTACCCGACGTGCGTGAGGGTCACGACGCTCCCGATCAGCCCCGGACTCATGTCGAGGTCGTGGCCGATCGTCACCAGCAGCGGCTGCGAGAAGTAGACGTTGGCGACCGAGACCCCGCAGGCGACGGCGAACAGCAGGACGAGGCGGCGGGACAGCACGAAGGCGCGGTCGTCCATGACCTCTGGCATCCGACCCCCAAGATTCGGTTTCAACTTGCAACCGATGGGGACGATAACCGCCACTGGTAGCATGTTGCAACCAGACGGAGGGTGAGGCAGGACATGGTCAACAGAACCCGGTTCGACGACAGCGACTGCCCCGTAGCCCGTTCCGTCGACGCGATCGGCGACTGGTGGTCCCTGCTGATCGTCCGTGACGCCTTCGACGGCAGCCGGCGGTTCGGGGATTTTCAGCGCAGTCTCGGAGTCGCGAAGAACATCCTCACCGCCCGCCTGCGAGGTCTCGTCACCGGCGGAGTTCTCGAAACCGTCCCGGCGTCGGACGGGAGCGCTTATCGGGAGTACGTCCTGACACCCAAGGGCAGAGCCCTGTTTCCCGTGATCGTGGCACTGCGGCAGTGGGGCGAGGAACACTTCTTCGAACCCGGCGAGCCCCATTCGGAGTTGCTGGACCGGCGGCACGAACAGCCCTTGCGGCCACTGGAAGTCCGCTCGGCCGACGGACGGCGGCTGAACCCCGAGGACACCGCCGTCCGCAAGCTCACCAAGCCGGCGGGATCACCCTAAAGGCGGCCGGTGATCTTCGTCGGGGTCACCCGGACGATGACCCGGTCCGCGTCCTGCTTCGAGGCCGGGTTGAAAGTGGCGTAGTCCTGGCCGGTGTATTTCAGGGAGAGTTCGTTGGGGAGGTCGTTGTCCGGGTCGGGGGTGATCGTCGCGGTGCCGCGGATCTCGGCGTAGGTGTAGGGGTTCTCCGGAGGGGTGATCATGATGGTGATGCGGGGGTCGCGGGCCAGGTTCTTGCCCTGGGCTCGGTCGACGGTCGTGGAGAAGACGAGGTCGTCGCCGTCGCGTTTGATCCAGACGACGGTGAGGTGGGGGTGGCCGGAGGCCGTGAGGGTGGCGACGGTCGCGAAGACCTTGGTGTCGTCGAGGTGCTTCTTCAGGGCATCGGAGAGTTCCGCTGTCATGGTTCGGAGTCCTTTGCTCGGGTCTGGCGTGTATTAAAGAACGCTCGGTCTATTGATGTAACGCGTCAGAGCGGTCAAATCATCCGGCGAGCCAGGTCCGGATCTGTTCGGAACGGTCGCGGATCTGCGGGAGGGCGTTCGCCGGGTCGCCTTCGAGGCTCGCTTGGACGCGGAGGCTCTCGTCGAGGGTGCGGAGGGCTTCGCCGCGGCGGCCGAGGGTGCCGTAGAGGACGGCGAGGTTGTTGAGGGTGACGGCGTGGTCGGTCGAGGGGTGCCCGGCGTGGATGCGTACGGCTGACAAGAAGGCGTCCAGTGCCTCTTCCCTGCGGCCCAGTTCGCTCAGTCGGTTGCCGAGGGTCGTGGACGCCCTGGCCAGGTCCTCGTAACTCCCCACGGCAACAGCTTCTTCGGCCGCCGCGAGGGCTTCCACGCTCCGGCCCACTGCCGCAAGGCGGTTGGACAGGTTGTTCAGGATCATCGCGTAGCCGGGAGGGGTGCCCCATGCCTCATACGTCTCCCTCGCCTCGAAGACAGCGGCGACACTTTCCTCGACGAGGCCCAACTCCCCCAGCCGTACGGACAGGTTGCTGAGGGCGGCTCCCAGGCCGGTGGCGTACTCCTGCGGAGCTTGCGCGGCCAACTCGCGGCACACGCGCACAGCGTCCTGGGCACAGGCGAGTGATTCGTCGTGCTGCCCCTGGGAGGCCAGGTCGTTGGAGAAGGTGATCAGGCGGCCGGCGAGTGTCGGTCCGTAGGTCGTCAGCGCGTGGGGGGCCAAGGGCCGCGCTCGCCGGATGTCGTCGAGCAGGCGCTCCTCCTGCCCCCTCCTGCCAAGCCCTCTCAGTTCGTTCAGCGCGTCGGCGAACGCTTCGACCAGTTCCCTGGCGGACGGCCTTCTGACAGGCTGCGCCTCCCCGCAACGCCGCAGTGCCATGCGAAGCGCCGGATCGATTCGAGCGTCCCGGTCGATTCCGGGGTCCCACGACGGCCCGGCGAGACAGGCCCGGAGCACAGCTCCGGCGGCGTACACGTCCCCCTCGGGAGAGATACCCCCCGCTGCCAGGGAGGTGTCAACGGGAGGGAGGAAGTCACGGTGTGGGCTGTCGGTCCCGTCCACGGTCGCGGTCATCCAGCCGACCAAGTAGGCGTCTTCGCCGGCCACAAGAATCGCCCTCGAAGTGAGGGACCCGTGCACGAGGCCACGTTCGTGAGCGTGGGCGAGGGCGCTGCAAAGACTCCAGCCGATCGTGAAGAAGCGCTCCTCGGACATCAGGCCCGCACGGCCTTCGACGACGTCTTTCAGGTTGGGCGCCGGAGCGGTCTCGTCCCCGATCAACTGCACGGCGATCCAGGGAAGTACCCCATTGGTGTCGGCCTGCACATCCACCAAGGCAGGCGCACAGACGCCCTCCATCCTGCGCAGGCACTCCGCCTCCGTCCGGACGAGCTCGACCGCAGCCGTCGGCTCACCGGCGTACAAGGACATCGGCGCCCCGACCATGACGAGGTTGCCGTCCGGGCCCTGCGCCAGGTACATCGCGTTGCGCCGCCAGCTCCGGTCGCTGCGCCCCAACAGCCTGAACCGGCCGAGCCGTTGCGGGTCGTGCGGCAGCAGATCACTCCACCCCTCCGGCGCGGAATCCGTCGCCCCGCCCCCACCCGAAATCCCGAGCCGCACCAGGAGTTGCTCCCGCAGCCACCCGAACGACCGCCCCGTGTCCACGACGACAGCCGTCCCGCCCGGATGCCCCACCCACGCCGGAAACACCGGCTCCCGCCCCACCGCGTCCTCGATGTCCCGCGTCACCGCGTCGGCCGTACGCAGCAACTCCCCCGCCGACACGGCACTGAGGAGCGCCCGTCGCCCCTCCACCGTGAAGTCGAACCGCCGGTGCTGCGGGAGCCGTTCCAGAATGTCGGCGTCGACTTCGTGCATGAGCCCGCCGAGGAACACCTCCATGAGGTGCCCGGCATCCGTGGGCTCCCCCAGCGCCTGCTGCACCAGCCGCATCACCGGCGGCGTCACCGGAGCCACCGCCGCGACATGCGCGGCAAGCCGGTACGCCTCGACGGACACGGCCTCCCGGAAACGCAGGACGGCGTCGCCGCCGGGCATCTCGACCGCCGTACGGGGAACGGACGTTCGCCCCTCCCACAGCGGAAGCGTCCCGGTCCCGCCCGGCGCTGCCAGGAGCCGGGCCCACTCGCCCACGGCCCGGGAGGTCGGCATGAGGACGGGCACGGGGACGGAGTCGAACCGGACGAGGTCCGGCGTCAGGTCTGGGTCGGTGACGTGCCACGCGTGCGTGGGCCCGCCGCGCCGGTGCGTGGTGACCTGCCAGCGCCGTACGTCGATCCCGGTCCCCGCCCACAGCCGCCCAGGCAGGACGTGGACGATCGCGACGGGCCCGCAGCGCCCCCATCGGTCGGTCACCTCGCGCATCCCGCCGTCGCGCCACGCGGACCCGACCCCGTCGCTGACGACGAGGACGAGCGTGTTCCCGTTCGGATCGCAGAGGGTCTTCGGCGTCAGCGCGCGCCCGCGCCGCCCGTAGGGGCTGGTGCGGAGAGTGGGAACGGCCCTGCGCGTGTCGAGCCCGTACACGCGTACGTCGCGGAAGGCGCCCGCGCGTTCCATCAGCTTGCGAACGTCGGCGGCGAGCCGCTGCCACAGCACCATGGACACGCCGTCGTCGATGACGAGGGCGAGGGAGAGCCAGCGGGCGCGGGCGGGACGCGTCACGGTCTCGGGAATGCCGGTGTCGGCGACGGCGGCGACCGTGCGGACGACGTCGAGTTCGTGGCGGCGGCGGTCGGGGAAGCGCTGGCGCAGAGGGCGCAGGGACTTGCCGAGGTGGAGTTGACCGGTGCCGGTGGCGGGGCGGGACTCGGGAGTGCGGACCGGGAGCGCGGGGGACGGCGTCGTAGCGGTGGGCGCCTTCGGGGTGTCGTCCGTCGCGGTGACGGGGCGTGCGGGTCGCTCGGGTGGCGGTGCTGTCGGGGTGGGGCGTGGGGTCGGTGCGGGTTCGGGTGCCTGGGGTTCCCCGGGGTCCCGGACCGGGGGCGTCTCGGGTACGCCCGCGGCGCGGGCCAACGGCGTGGCGCCCAGGCGCGTGGCGAGCCACAGGGCGTCGAGCAGTTCCTCCTGGGACAGCTCGGCCCCGCTGTCGGCGAGGAGTTTCGTCACGCGGGAGAGCACGGCGTCACACGGCTCCGCCGAGGCGGTGCAGTACGGCGTCGAGGAGGGCGCCCGCGTCGAGGTTCACGCCGCCTTTGCGCAGGAAGACGGCGTTGAGGAGCTGGTCGGTGGCGAGTTCGCCGGTGGCGCGGCGGTCGAGGAACCGGCGCAGGAGGTCGTCCACGTCGTCGAGGGCGTCAGGGCCGAGGTGGGCGGCGACGATGTCCCGCAGGCGTCGTTCGTCGGGATCGGGCAGGTCGAGGCGTACGCAGCGGCGCAGGAAGGCGGGCGGGAAGTCGCGTTCGCCGTTGCTGGTGATGACGACGACGGGGAACTCGGCGCAGCGGACGCGGCCCTTGGTGACGGGGGCGGTCTCGTCGGGGTCGTCGGTCAGGACGTGGACGGGGGTGTTGTCGTCGCGCAGGCGGGTGAGTTCGGGGATCGTGAACTCGCCTTCCTCGAAGACGGTGAGGAGGTCGTTGGGGAGGTCGACGTCGCCCTTGTCGAGTTCGTCGATGAGCAGGACGCGGGGGCGGGTGCGGGGGACGAGGGCGCTGCCGAGGGGGCCGAGGCGCAGGTACTGGCCGATGTCGGGCTCGGTGCCGTCGGTGTCGCGGCGCAGGGTCGCCTCGCGCAGGCGGCCGACGGCGTCGTACCGGTAGAGGGCGTCCTGAAGGGTGGAGCGGCTGTTGACCGGCCATTGCAGGACGCGGCCGAGGCCGAGTTCGTGGGCGACGGCGTGGGCGAGCGAGGACTTGCCGGTGCCGGGCTGGCCGGTGACGAGGAGGGGGCGGCGCAGGTGGAGGGCGGCGTTGACGACGTCGGCGGCATCGGCGTCGATGAGGTAGGGGCGGGGGGCTTCGGTGCCGGGTTCGGGGCGGTCGAAGCGGCGCCAGGGCGGGGCCGCGGGGAAGGGGGTGTCGTCGCGGGGTACGCCGTCCCCGTGGAACAGTCTCCAGTCGCCGTCCGCGGTGGTCATGACGCGTTCGTTCCTCTCACGGGGTCCGCGAACCGCAGCGGTTCGATCCTCGGGTGCCGCTCCTCGGGCTCCCAGACGAGGGAGGGCCGGGCCCGCCGCCCGCCCGGCCCGGCGACGGTGTCGCTCCTGAAGTGCCGGACCCGCTCGGGAAGTCCGTCCAGATCCCCGGCGGGCCCGAGCCCGGCCATCCGTACGGCGTCCTCGTGGCCACCCGCGTCGCGGTCCCACAGCACGACGGGGGCGCCGAGGGCGAGGGTGGCGAGGAGCCAGGGTCTGTGCTGGTCGGCGGGGCCGTGGAGGATGACGCGGGCGGTGTCGCGGTGGTCGGTGCGCAGGAGGTGGACGAGGCGCTGCACGCTGTCGCACGCGGGGTCGACGACGAGGGTCATCTGCCGCCCGTTGCGCCAGCGGCGTTCGCGGTCGTCCGCGCTGCGCTGCCGGAACTCGGGGCAGCTCAGGGAGACCCGGTAGTCGGCGCCGATCGGCCGGGCGGGCAGGACGTCGTCGTCCGCGCCGGGCACCCATTCGTCGACGGCCCGCTGGAGCCCGTCCCGGTCGACCTCGACCGTCACCCACGGCACGGTGTCGCCCTGCCCGGGTTCGTCGCGTACGGCGAGGACCGCCTCGCTGAGACAACTCGCCAGCTCCTGCGGGGACTTGGACGCCGACTCCGCCTCCTTCAGCACCCGGTGCGTCCCGTCGTCCCGGACGAGCAGGATCCGGCACCGGTACCGCTCCTCACCGGCCTCCTCGTCCCACTCCAGGCTCATCACGACCCGCGACACCGGGGACACGGGCCGCTTCGCCCAGCGCTCGGCGTCCGCACGGCGCTCGGCCAGCGCGTCCTGGTGGATGCCGAGGCGGTCGGCGACCCCTTTCGACCAGGCACGGAGGTCGTCACGCTGTCCGGTGGCCGCCGCCAGGTACTCGACGACCTTCAGCAGCGCGGGCGCACCCCGGTCGGACAGCCCCTCCAACTCCGTGATCACATCGGCCAGTTGGTGTCCGTCCAGGCGTGGCTGGTTGAGGGCCTCGGGGAGTACGGCGTAGCGCAGTGCCTCGCGGGCGGCGCGGGGGATCAGCGTCGGGTCGTCGTCCCGGCCGCCCCGGAGGAGGGCGAGCAGTTCGCCGTGCTCGGTCGGGGAGAGGAGTGCGCCGCAGCCGAGGGCTCTGGCCGTGGTCAGGAGGGTGGTGAGGGCGGTGCGGGTCGTGTCGCGCGCGGGCAGGAGTTCGCTGAGGGTCGCCAGTGCGCGGGGGTGGGTGGTGGCGAGGGCCACGAGGTCCGCCGTGCCGGGTTCGTATCCGGTGGTGTCGTAGCCGAGTTGGTGCGCCAGCTCCCTGCCGTACTCGACGCGGGTCGCCGCGTCCGGGAAGAGGGAGCGGAGGAGTCTCTCCAACTCCCTTTCCATGGAGGTCCGTTCGACGCCGGGCTCCGCTTTCGGCAACGGGGCGCCGACCGGGGTCAGTCGAGGGCAGCCGCCGATGTGCGCCGTGAAGGTGTCGTCGGTCGCGAAGGAGGAGACGGGTACGGCGATCAACCGGCGTGCCCCGTACGCCGGGTCCTCCTGGGTGACGACGCCCACGAGGTGGCCGCCGCAGAAGATCGCCGCCCCCGAGGCGCCGCCCCACGCGTTGCCGCCGGCGCGGGGTGCCGGGGCCGGGGTCTGGTCCAGGATGTAGCGGTCCCTGCCGCCGGACAGCACGGGGAGGAAGCCACGGAGGTGTTCGGGTGCGCGGAGTTCGCCGTTCCTGGACGCCCAGGGGTAGCCCAGCCCCTCGTAGGGCAGCGGGGCGAGGCCCTCCGGGCGGCCCCAACTCACCGTGTCCGGCAGGTCGATGGGCTCGGTGAGGAGCAGGAGGGCGACGTCGAGGCCGGAGGGGTGTTCCCAGAGGAGCTCCGCCGAACTCTTGACCTGCTCGCCGTCGCGCTCATGACCGACGTACACCTTGATCCTCGGCCAGAACCCGGCAGTCACCCGGTCGATGAGGACATGACGTGCCGTCAACACCAGGCGCGGGGCGATGAGATACCCGGAACCGACCGTGATACGCCCCGCGTCCCCACTGCGGATCAGCGCCAGTCTGCGCGGCTCCATCTCAATCCTCGTCCAGCGTCCCGGCCTCTTCGTCCCCGACCTCGGGGGCGGTGCCGCCCGCGGCTCGGTCCTTGACGGAGAGTTTCAGGGTCAACTTGTGCGTACGGACGCTGGCTTGCTCACCGCCGCCGCCGACGGCGACCACCCCGAAACTGAGCTTGCCGTCACCCTTGGCGGACTTCCGCAGCTCCAACTGGAGCTCCAACTGCGCCTCTTCGACCCCGAAGGCGAACTGCTGGCCGACACCGAGGCGTTGCGCCTCGTACAGCTCCTGACGCAGCTCCTCTATGGCTGCGGCCAGCCCGATCGTCGACATGCGGTGCGCCCCCCGGTCAAGAACAGTGCGTTGTCGGTACGTTACCGCGCTGGCGGGAGGGGGTGGGGGCGGTCGTGGAACAATCCGGGTGGGGGTGATCGCCGCATGGACCAAGAGGCGTCTGCCGAGGAGTTCGGGGATCTGCTATGGCGGGCCGTCGAGAGGCTGCGGGGGTATGTCGATGTCCCTCAGTACAAGGAGTTGGTGCTAGGGCTGGTCTTTCTGAGGCACGCTTCCGCCGCCTTCGACGAACGTCGGAGAGAACTCACCGAGACGCTGTTCAGGACCGGTGTCCCCGAAGAACGAGCGGCTGAGCAGCTGGAAGACCCCGCGCAGTACCTGGTCTGGGTCCCACAGACCGCCACCTGGTCTTGGATCGAGGCCAACGCCAGGGGAGACAACACGGGCAGAGTCCTAGACGCGGCAATGGACGCGATCATGCAGGCCAATCCCTCCTTGGCCGGTGTCCTCCCGAAGGTCTTCGACCGCCCCGGTACCGTCCCACGCCAGCTGGCAAGCCTGCTCGGCCTCTTCCACCACACCTCCTACGATGTGGCGCGGGGAGGCAAGCTCTACGACGACCTTCTCGGCGCCTTCGCACGCGCAGAAGGCAAACGAAGCAGCGAATTCCATACCCCACGGTCTCTGACCCGGCTCATCGTAGACATGCTGGAGCCATACCAGGGGCGGGTGTACGACCCGGTATGCGGCACCGCTGGCATGCTCGTCCAGGCAGCCACATCCCACGGGTACCGCCAGCTTTCTGTATACGGCCAGGACATCCACATACGCACCTGGCGCCTGGCCAGGATGAACCTCCTCATCCACGGCATCGACGCCAACCTCTCCGACCGCTGGGCC
This sequence comes from Streptomyces sp. 4F14, assembly GCF_048159485.1. Taxonomy (NCBI): domain Bacteria; kingdom Bacillati; phylum Actinomycetota; class Actinomycetes; order Kitasatosporales; family Streptomycetaceae; genus Streptomyces; species Streptomyces sp. 4F14. Next base: position 111,575 of record NZ_JBLRVY010000022.1, on the reverse strand, counting down.
GACACCCTCGCCGCCGACCAACACCCCCACCTCCAGGCCGACTTCGTACTGGCCCACCCCCCGTTCAACGTCAAGGACTGGCCACGGGACGTGTCCGACCCCCGCTGGGTGTACGGGGTCCCCCCTGCCGGTAATGCAAACTACGCCTGGCTCCAGCACGCGATCTCGAAACTCACCCCGACAGGAACCGCCGCCGTCATCCTGGCCACCGGCTCCCTGAACTCACGCAACGCCGAAGCCGGAATCCGCCGATCCCTGCTGGAAGCCGACCTCGTCTCCTGCATCGTCGTGCTCCCACCCCACCTCTTCCCCTCGACGACCATCCCGGCCTGCCTCTGGATCATCGACAAGGACAAGCAATCCAGGCGCAACCAGTTCCTGTTCATCGACGCGCAGAAATCGGGCGAGATGGTCCGCAAGGCCGAGCGCGTACTGACGGACGCCGACCTCGCGAACATCGCCGGGACCTACCACGCCTGGCGCGGATCAGGGCAGCCGTACGAGAACCGGCCCGAGTTCTGCCAGTCGGCCGACCTCGAAGCCGTACGCGCCAACGACTACGCCCTGACCCCCGCCCTCTACGTCAAGCCCCCACCACCCCTGATGCAGGACCTGTACGCGATCTTCGACGGCTACGGCTTCCCGCCGCGAAGCGCGGCTCAGAGCACCGCCGACACCACCCCGTCGAACGAGTCGGCGATCACCAGCGCCCCCGACTCCAGCAGTTGATCAGCGGTGGCCACCCCGTAGGAGACCCCGACAGAGGCCATCCCCGCGGCGGAAGCCATCTCGATGTCCCCGACGGCGTCACCGATGACCACGCACCGCTCGGCGGGAAGCGCGAGCTTCTCCGCGACGTACAGCGCCATGTCGGGCGCGGGCTTGCCTCGCCCCACCGAGTCGTGCCCGGCGACAACAGCGAACTGGTCGAGGATCCCCGTGGCCCGCAGTGTGCGCACCGCGGCCTCATGCGTCTTGGACGTGGCGATGGCCAGCACATGCCCAAGATCGCGCAGCTTGGTGAGCCCCTCGGCGACCCCGGGGTACAGCATCCGCTCCCGCTGCTCCTCAAGATGCTCCCCGAACCCGGCCCGATAGGCGGCCATGGCCTCCGCCACCTGGGGGTGGTCCACGGGCAGCCCGAGGAGCCCGGCGAAGTTCTGGTCGAGCGGCTTGCCCACGGTGGCCCGCACGGCGGCGTCGTCGACGTCCCGCCCGAGGTCTCGCAGCACCTTCACGGTGATGGACACGATCGCCCCGGGCGTGTCCGCGAGAGTCCCGTCGAGGTCGAAGACGATTCCCTGGTAGCGCACGTCAGCGCTCCTCTCGGGTGGCGGCGAGCGCGACGGCGAACTCGCCGGCGACCCGGGCGGTGGACAGCAGGACGGCCCGGGTGGCGGCGGCGCTGCGCCCGGCGGTGACTTCGGTGAGGGCCCGCATCAGGAAGGGGCTGATGGCGTTGCCGCGTACGCCTGCCGCGTCGGCCTCGGCGAGGGCCGCCGAGATCGCGTCCTCGATCTCGTCGCCGTCGAGGGCGTCCTGCTCGTCGATGGGCGCGGTGAGGAGCACGGACCGGTCCCCGTTGACCTCCCAGTGCAGCCAGGTGGCGCGGGCGGCGACGGCGAGGTCGTCGACGCGGCTGACGGGGACGTGGGACTCGCGGACGTAGAACGCGGGCAGGGTGCTCGTCTGGTAGCCGAGGACGGGCACGCCCGCGGTCTCCAGGTACTCGGCGGTCAGCCCGAGGTCGAGGATGGACTTCGACCCGGCGCACACGACGGCGACGCGGCTGCGCGTGAACTGCTGGAGGTCGGCGGAGACGTCGAAGGTCTCCTGGGCCCGCCGGTGCACCCCGCCGATGCCGGCGGTGGAGAACACGCCGATCCCGGCGCGCGCGGCGGGAACGACCGTACCGGCGACGGTGGTTGCTCCCAGCCCGCCGCCCGCGAGGACGGGTCCGAGGTCGCGCGCGCTGACCTTCGGGACGCCCTTGCTGGAGGCGAACCGCTCGATGAGGTCGGCGTCCATGCCGACGACGAACCGCCCGTCGACGATGCCGATGGTCGCGGGGACGGCGCCCCGGTCGCGGACCGCCTTCTCGATCTCCAGGCCGAGTTCCGTGTTGGCGGGGTAGGCCGGCCCGTTGACGATGAGCGACGACTCCAGCGCGACGACGGGACGGTGTTCGTCGAGGGCGGTACGGACCTCGTCGCTGATGTCGAGGAGCGGATCCATGGGTAACGGCCTTTCCGTGGGGGTCGATACGCCGCACACATTGCCGTCCGGCACCGGCGGACGCATCACGTCTTCACGTGATGTTCCGGGGGTGCGCGGCTGCGACGATGGCTCAGTCACCGGAGTCGAACTGGAGGGCGTGGCGCACGAGTTGGACGCGGCTGCGGATGGCGAGCTTGGCGTAGACGTGCCGCAGGTGGGTGTCGACGGTGTGCGGCGAGACGACGAGGTGTTCGGCGACGGCACGGTTGCTGAGGCCGGTGGCGACGAGCCGGGCGACTCGCAGTTCCGCGCGGGTGAGGCTGTGCCAGCCGGTGACAGGACGGGGTCGGCGGGTTTCGGTCGGTGACGTCGGTGACATGCGGGCGAGCCTCACGCAGCCCGTGTCGGCGGTCAACGCCGCTCTCCAGAGATCGTCAGGTGCCCGGGGAGTGTGTCAGGTCGCGGCTTGTCGGCGTCGCGCGTGAGCAGCAGCGCGAGCAGGGCGACGAGGCAGCAGCCGGTCATGGCGGTGAAGAGGGGTACGGCGGTGTCGTCGCCGCCGAGGCCGATGAGCGGGGCGGCGACCGCGCCGAGGACGCCTTGGAGGGTGCCGAGGACGGCGGAGCCGGTGCCGGCGGCGTACGGGACGCGTTCGATCGCGAGGGCGGTCGCGGTGCCGAAGACCTGGCCGAGGCCGAGGAAGGTGACGGCGATCAACCCGAGGGCGAGGACACGGTCGAGGTGGCCGGTGAGGGTGACGAGGAGGGCTGCGGCGCTGCTGGCGAACATGGTGAACAGGCCGATTCTCAGGAGCAGTCGGGGCGGGTAGTGGCCGACGAGTTTCGTGTTGGCGGTGCTGGAGAGGGTGGCGGTGAGGGCGCCGAGGGAGAAGGCGATCGACGCCTGGCCGACGGTGAGGCCCAGGACGTTCTGGAGGAGGAACGCCGAGCCCGAGATGTACGAGAAGAGGGCGCCGCAGGCGAAGACGAAGGCCAGCGTGTAGCCGACGTACACGCGGTCGGCGAGGACGGTGCGGGCGGTCTGGAGGGTGGCCGCGATCCCTCCGGCGCGGCGGCGGTCGGCGGGCAGGCTCTCGGGGATGAAGAACAGGGCGGCGAGCAGCATCAGGAGGGTGATCGCGGCGAGTGCCCAGAAGACGCCGCGCCAGCCTCCGGCGTGGGTGACGACGGCGCCTCCGGCGAGGGGCGCGACGATGGGGGCGATACCGCCGAGGGCGATGAGCACGCCGAACAGCCGTGCGGCGACGGCGCCGGTCGCGACGTCGGAGACGACCGCGCGGCCCACGACGAGTCCGGCGGCTCCGCTGAAGCCGGTCACGAAGCGCAGGGCGATGAGGGCGGCGAGGTTGGGGGCGAGGGCGCACAGGGCGGTGGCGAGCGTGCACACCGCCGCGCCGATGAGGATGGGGCGGCGGCGGCCGTGCCGGTCGGAGAGGGGGCCGAAGACGAGCTGGCCGAGGGCCTGGCCCAACAGGAAGGCGGTGAGGGTGAGTTGGACGCCGGAGGCGTCGGTGCCGAGGTCGTCGGCCATCTCGGGGAAGGCCGGGAGGTACATGTCCGTGGCGAGCGGCATGCCGAAGGAGAGCAGGGCGAGGGTCGCGGTGAGGAGGGCGGCGGGCCGGGGTGGGGAGGACATCTCGGACTCCTGGCAGGGGGGTTGGTGGCTGCGGCGTCGCCCATGGCTCTGCGGCGTCGTCAATAGCTATAGATATATAAGCATTGCTAGGCTGCCCGCATGGACGCGAAAGGCGACACCGACGCCGAACTGCTGCGCGAGGCGCGGGACTTGGCCCCCGTGCTGCACACGCTGGGCCGCGTCCTGCGCCTGCGCGGCACGACCGAGGCCGGGCTCCCCACGCTGCCTCCGGCCGAACTGGATGTGCTGCGGCAGGTGTTGGACTCCCCCGGCACCGGAGTCGGCGTGCTCGCCCAGGCGTTGGGGATGCACGCCAGCAACGTCAGTACGACCGTGCGCGGGCTGGTCGCCCAGGGGCTGGTGCGCCGGGAACCGGACCCGGCGGACCGGCGTGCCGTACGGCTCTTCCCGACGATGGCGGCCGTCCAGGGGATGGCGTTGATCGAAGGACAGTGGGCGCGGCTCTTCGCGGACGGGCTGGCGGCGCTGTCCCCGGCGGAGCGTGCGGCGTTGTCGGGGGCGGCCCCGGCGCTGCGGTCGCTCGCCGGGGAGCTGAGGGCCGGTGCCCCCTCCCGGGCCGGATAGCGCACGTCGTCTGGTGCTCCCCCAGAGGGGGGACCCCCAGATCGCAAGGCGCCGGAGCGTCCGCGATGGGGGTGCCCCCTGGTCGAGCGAAGCCGAGAGCTTGGGGGAGGAGCCACGTGGGCGGTTCGGCAACGCCGCTGGGGGTCCCCCCCTGCTCGCAGAGCTTGGGGGAGTGCGTGCCAGGCGGCGGGCGCCCGGCCCGGGAGGGGGCACCGGCCCTCCGGGCCCGCCGCGTGGACGACGGGCCCCGGCCGGTCACAGGTCGACGCGGACCCCGTACGTCCTGACCCAGCGGTCGAACTCGACGAGCCGTTCCAGGACCGCGCGGGCGCTCCAGGGGCCGCCCATGGCGTAGCTGCCCTCGGGGACGTCGAGGAGGCGGCGGATCTCCTCGCGGGAGGCGAGGCGCAGGACGGGCGCGTCGTCGGCGGCGATCACGGTCTCCAGGCGTTCGCGCACGGCCCGTTCGTAGCCCTTGTCCTGCGTGGACGGGTAGGGCGTCTTCTTGCGGTCGAGGACGGACTCCGGGAGGACGCCGCGCATCGCGGAACGCAGGAGGCTCTTCTCCCGGCCGTCGTGGTTCTTCATCGCCCAGGGGACGTTGTAGACGTACTCGACGAGGCGGTGGTCGGTGAAGGGGACGCGCACCTCCAGGGCCGTCGCCATCGAGATGCGGTCCTTGCGGTCGAGGAGGAAGTTCTCCCAGCGGGTGAGGTTGAGGTAGGTCAACTCCCGCATGCGGGCCTCGTGTCCGCTCTCCCCGGGGAGCCGGGGCACCTCCTCCAGGGCCTCGGTGTAGCGCTGTTTGACGTACCCGGTCATCCCGAGCCGGCTCCACAGGCCGAGGGTGCGCAGCGCCCCCATGCCGCCCGCCTTCTCGAAGGGGTGGTGCCAGGGGAAGGTGTCCGCCTCGATCGCGGCCGGGTCGTGGAACCAGGTGTAGCCGCCGAAGAGTTCGTCCGCCGCCTCCCCGGACAGGGCGACGGTCATGCGCTCCTTCAGCGCCCGGCACAGCAGCAGGAGCGAGTACTCCATGTCGCCCGTCGAGACCGGCAGGTCCTGGGCGCGCAGCACCTGGTCGCGTACGTCGTCGTCGAGGACGTCCGCGTTGTCCAGCTCGACGATGACGTGCTCGGCGCCGACGTGCCGGGCGACCTCGACGGCGAACGGCGTGTCGGGGTCGGCCCATTGGACGTTCGCCTGGAAGTTCTCGCCGAGGTCCTTGTAGTCGACGGAGAACGCGAGCACCGGCTTGTCGCTGGAGCGGGACGCGAGCGCGGTGACCGCGCTGGAGTCGAGGCCGCCGGACAGCAGGGTGCCGACGGGGACGTCGGCGACGAGCTGACTCGCGACGATCTCCTCAAGGAGCGTACGGACGTGGGCAATTGTGGTGTCGAGGTCGTCGGTGTGCTCGCGTGCGGCGAGCCGCCAGTAGCGGGTCTCCTCGGCCCCGGAGCGCGTGAAGCGCAGCACCGTGCCCGGCAGGACCTCCCGCATGCCCTTGAACACGGCGTGGCCCGGCGTCTTCACGATGCCGAACACCTCGCGCAGGCCCTCGGCGTCCACGACCGCCTCGGTCTCGGGGTGCGCGAGGATCGCCTTGGGCTCGGACCCGAAGATGACGCCGTCGGCGGTGGGCCAGTAGTAGAGGGGTTTGACGCCCATCCGGTCGCGTACCAGGAGGAGTTCCTCGGTACGGGGGTCCCACAGGGCCAGGGCGTAGATCCCGGTCAGCCGCTCGGCGAACCCGGTGCCCCACTCCTCGTACGCCCGCAGCACCACCTCCGTGTCGGAGTCGGTACGGAAGTTGTGCCCGAGGGCCCTCAACTCCTCGCGCAGTTCCCGGTAGTTGTACGTCTCCCCGGTGTACGTGAGCACCGGTCCCGCCTCTGCCTCCATCGGCTGCTTGCCGCCGGCGAGGTCGATCACGGCCAGTCTCCGGTGCGCCAGCAGCGCGTGGGGCGACACCCACACGCCGTGCGAGTCCGGCCCCCGGCACTCCAGGGTGTCGTTCATGACAGCGGCGACGGAAGTGTCCGCGCTCAGATCACGTTCGTAGCCGATCCATCCGGCAAGCCCGCACATCGCCGGTCCCCTCTCCTCGTTCGGACATCCGCCCGAGCCTGCCGACCCCGGTGCGGGGCGGGCAACGCGTCGGCCCGGACTCCGTCAGGTGGGGTCGGGGTCTCCGCTTCCCGGCGGTCAGGGGGCCGGCGCGTGTGCGGCCTGCCGGGGTTCACCAGGTCACGGGCAGCCGTTCCACCCCGTGCACCGCGCGCCCGGCGAACGCGAACTCCTCCGGTTCCTTCGCCAGGTTCAGCGCCGGCAGTCGCTCGAACAGCATCGGCAGCGCGATCTGGAGCTCCGCGCGGGCCAGCGACTGGCCGAGGCAGTGGTGCAGGCCGTGCCCGAAGGCGAGGTGCCGGTCGGAGTCGCGCCTCACGTCGAAGGTGTCCGGGTCCTCGAAGGTCGCGGGGTCGCGGTTGGCGGCCTGGAGGGCCACGACGACGCCCTCACCCGCGCGGATGGTGACCCCGCCGACCTCGACGTCCTCGGTGGCGATCCGCCGCATCCCGATGTGGACGATGGTCAGGTAGCGCAGGAGTTCCTCGATCGCGCCGGGTACGAGACTGTCGTCGGCCCGCAGCGCGGCGAGCTGGTCGAGGTGGCGCAGGAGGGCGATCGTCCCCAGCGACAGCATGCTGGCCGTCGTCTCGTGCCCGGCGATGAGGAGCTGGACCAGGAGACCCGCGGCCTCGGCGGCGGTGGCCTCGCCGGTGGCGACGCGCTCGGTGGCGAGGCGGCTCATCAGGTCGTCGGAGGGGTCGCCGGCCTTGGCCGCGAGGAGTTCCTGAAGGTAGCCGAAGAGGGCGCCCCAGCCGGCCCGCATCGCCTCGGGGCCCGCCGAGACGGTGGCGAACGCGGCGGCCTGCCGGTGGATGAACTCCCGGTCGGAGTACGGCACTCCGAGGAGTTCGCAGATGACGAGGAGCGGCAGCGGGAGAGTGAAGTGCTCGACGAGGTCCGCCGAACGCCCTTGCGCCTCCAGGCCGTCGATGAGTTCGGCGGTGAGCCGGGAGATCGCCGGGCGCAGTTGCTCGACCCGGCGGAAGGTGAATTCGGGTATCAGCATGCGGCGCAGCCGGGTGTGGTCCGGCGGGTCCATCGCGAACAGCTGGCCGGGCGTGCGCGGGGGTGTCGTCGGCTGGAGTCCGGGGAAGCCGGGCCGGAAGTTCTCGGAGCTGAACCGGGGGTCGCTGAGGACGGCCCGCGCGTCGTCGTAGCGGGTGACGAGCCAGGGATGCAGGTCTCCCCAGAGGGTGATGCGGTCCAGGGGGCGTTCGGTGGTCCAGCTCCGGTACTCGGCGGCGGGGTCGAGGAGGGGGCGGGCGGTGGGCAGCGGGGGCGGGGTGGAGAGCGGGGCGGAGGTCATGTGGGGGGTCTTTCCTTCCGGGTCGCGGTGGTCGGGATCGCGGACGGACGGGATCATGGGGTCGAGCTGCTGCAACTTTCACATAGTCGTCGGCTCGCGTCTGGAAGTGCGGCGGATCCGATGTACGTAGGCCGGTACGTGGTTATCCGGATGCGTCCCGTCGGCAGCGCGGATTGACTCGGGGCGGCGGGAAGAACCGCAGGTCAGAGCGATTGTCAGTGGGGGCCTCTAGAGTTTCAGCATCGTCACTCAGCGTGACGGACCGCTGATGGGAGGGGGCTGACGGAAGGTGGGGCGATGGAGCGGCAGGACGTGGTGACGGAGGTGGAGCGGATCAGGCTGCTCGCGCGGAGCGACGGGCAGGCCGCTGTGGACGCCTGCCGGGGCGCCGCCCGGCGGCTGGCCGCCGCCGCCCTGCCGGAGTTCCACGAAGAGGCCGCGCGGATCTTCCTGTCGGAGGGGCATCCCGGGTACGCGGCGCGGATGTTCGAGCGAGCGCGTCAGGCGGAGGCCGACCACGCCCTGGAGGTCGACGAGGAGCGGCTCGACGCCGCGTATCTGGAGTTCGCGCTCGCCGGGGCGGTCGGGACGAAGGCGCTGGTGGCGTATGCGCGGGAGTTGGTCGCGCGCAGGCCCGCCGGCGAGGCGTTCGAGCGGTTCGCCCGGCTGTGCGTGCGGCGGACCGCGGGCGGGCTGGTGCCGTCGGTCCGGCTGGGGGTCGAGGTGCGGAGGCTGGCGCGCGCCGCCGGGGGCCGGTCCACGGGTGACGTCCTCGCCGAGCTGCTGGCGCTGCCCGCCACGGCGCGGGCGGCGGGCGGGTGGTGGAAGGCACAGCGCGGGGCGCTGGTCGAGCTGGCGCGGGAACGGGCCGTGGTGCGGGGGGTGTTGCTCGACCTGATGCCCGACTCCGAGGACGAGGAGGTGCTGATCCTGTGGCTGGAGGTCCTGGAGGAGTCCGGGGCGCTCGCTGGGCTCCGGGGGGAGGGGGTGGGGCCCCGGGACGGTACGGCGGGGTGGTTCGTGAGGTTCCTGGAGTTCCACCGGCGGGCGCTGCACTGGGCGACACCGGCGCGGCTTCCGGTGCTGTACCGGCTGGTGGAGGACGCCGCCGACCGGCTGCGTGCCGAACTCGCCGAGTCGGGGCGGGAGTTGGAGGTCGTCCGGGACGTCGACCTGCTGGATCTGCTGCTCGCGCTGGAGGTGCCGGTCGCGCCGTACCCGGAGAACTGGTGGCTGCCGCTGGGCCAGTGGGCGGCCTTCGAGGACCGCCGCGACCTGCTGGCGCTCGCGGCCGACGGACGGTTCGGTGAGGCGTTCCGGCGCAGCGCCGACGGGTTCGGCGGCGGCCCGGACGACCTGCGCACGGTCGAGGCCCTCGCCGCGGTCCCGGGCGGCCGGCTGCTCCTCGCGGACTGGCTGCGCGCGGCCGTACGGCGCCTGGCCGCCGCCGGGCTCCCCGCGCTCCCCGAGGCGACGGCCCCGCTGACGTGGCTGCCCGCCGAGGTGCTGAGGCTCGCCGAGGCCGAGATCCGTGCGGTGACCGGCGCCGACCTCGCGCCGCTGTTGGCCCGCACCCTGCGGGCCGGTCTCCTCGACGAACTCGGCTGGCCGGCCTGGGACGAGGCGGTCCGTGCCGTGGGCGACGCCGACTTCCTGCGGTTCTTCGACGCCTGGCCGCAGCTGGTCGTCGCCGGTCCCGCCGAGGCCCGGGTGATCGGCGCCGAGGGCACGGTCCTGGTCCACGCCCTGCGCCTCCCGGCCGAGGCGGGCTTCCACGGCCCGCCCGGCTTCCACTACGTGGACGGCGAACTGCTGGTCCACTGGGCGACGTGGGAGGGCGGCACCGCCGGGTACTGGCACCGCTCCCCCGACCGGATCATCGCCCTGGAGGGCGGGCGCGGTGCCCCGGCGGGGCTCGACTGGTACCGCGAGGAGATCGGCGCGGCGACCCTCCCGCTGCCCGGCGGCGGGCGGGCCACGGGGTTCGGTGTCCTCCGGCGCGGCGGCACCGCCCTTCCCCCGGGCGGGTTCCTGCTCGGCGACGGCACCTCGTACTGGACGTGGGGCGGGGACGCGTGGCTCGCGTACGACCCGGTGCGCGCGGTGGTCGGCGGGGAGAGCGTGCCCGCGTTCCTGGACGTCCCCGAGGTCGAGTACGGCACGCTCCTGCCCCTCCCCCAGGCCGAACCCGGTGCTGCCGTGGTGCCGGTGGGCGGGCTGGTGGGCTGGCGTGTCGTGCGGCTGCCCGACGGTTCGCGGCGCGGTGAGGATCTCGCCGGGCGGCGGGTGACCGTGCCGGGCGAGGCGGGGTTGCCGTGCGCGGCGGTGCTGTTCCCGGGGGCCGGGCAGCCCGTCGCCGCGAGCCGGGAGACCGGCTGGGCCCTGCATCTCGTCGACGGCGACGGTGTCGTCCTGGCCACCGCGCGGGTCGACGGCCCGCCCGGCGCGTTCGCCCGGGGCACGCCGGTCCTGCCACCGCCGTCGTACTGGCACTGCCTGCGGCCCCGGGACGTGCCGGGCTCCCTGGCGCTGCGGCAGGTCGACGAGGACACCGCGCGCGGGCTGCTGCGGGCGGCCGATCCGGCAGGCGCCGTGCGGGAGTTGCTGCCGCAGGTCACCGACGGGGCGGTGGTGGCGGGGATCGCCGGGGTGGTGGGGTACGCGGCCGGGCAGCAGGCGGTGCTGGACGCGGTGACGCTGCGGCTGGACGAGGTGCTCGGGGAGGAGGAGGCTGCGGGGCCGTCCGACGGGATGCTGTGCGAGGCGCTGGAGGGGCTCACCGACTGCGACGGGGGGCATCGGCACGACGGTCACGGGAGTGACGGGCGTCTGGGCGGAGGCATCGAGGAAGGCGGTCGCGAGGCGGGCGAACGCGGGGCGGCTGAGCACGGGGCGGACGAGCACAGGGACGGCCAGCACGGGACGGCTGAGCACGGGGCGGACGAGCACAGGCACCGCCAGCACGGGACAGCCGAACACGAGGCGGGCGAACACAGACACGGCCAGCACAGCGCGGGTCGGCGGCAGGAAAGCGGCCCCGGGACGCAGGCCCGCGGGCAAGGTCCTCGCCAGGGCGACGCCCTCCGTCGGCTGCGGACCATCGGCCGGGCCTTGCGCACCGCTCCGCGCACCCCCGCCGCACGCCTCCACCTCGACGGCCTCCCCCTCCCACCCGCCGATGACCGCGACCCGCTGCCGTACACGACCGCGACCCCCGCGACGGCGTTCCGGGCGGCCGCGCCGACCACCCCGTCCGAGCACCGCCGGTCCCTGGAGGCGCTGCTCACGGAGGTCGACGCGCTGGGGCTGGCCTCGGGCGGCGCCTGGCGCCGGGTTCATCTCCGGCTGGACGCGGGGGAATTGTTCGGGTCGGACGGAGAGTGGCGCGAGGGCGCCTGGGCGGGTGCGCTGCCCCTGGACGGCGGCCGAGTCCTCGCGCTGACCTCGGTCACCCAGCGCTGTCCGGTCGCCGCACCGCCCGCGTGTCTCTTCACGGGGCTGCTGCACGACCCGTCGGGCCGGTTCGAGGTCCCCGCGCCGTACGCCGTAGAGGGCCTCCACCCGGTCGGCGAGGAGCGTGAGGAGCGGGACGTCGGCTGGCTGGGGGCGTTCCTGGGCGAGCTGGCGGTGAGGGGCCCGGCGCCCTGGTTCCCGGCGGCGGCCGAGGAGTTCGCCCGCCTCACGGGGGTCACCGGGGCGACGGCCCGGCTGGTGGTGGCGGGGCTGCCGGAGGTGGGCCGGGCGTCGGTGCGGACGGCGCTGGGGATCCGCGCGAAGGACACCGCGACGGTGGCGTACGAGCTGGGCGCCCTGCCCGTCGGCACCCGTCAGGCGGTCGTCGCCGCGCTGCTGCCCGGGGTCCCGGCCCGCCTGTGGACGGACGGCCCGGACGCGTCCGCCGCGGCGCGGGTCTGGAACGCCAGGGTCGGCAGGCGGACCCCGGTCCCCGAGGAGCTGCTCGGGGAGGTGCTGCGCGCGGTGCGGCCCGCGTTCTGGGACGCCGGACAGGCGCTGCGCGCGTTCCTCGACCCCGACGCCGAGCCGCGGCTCAGCCGGGACCTGGAGTGGGAGGTCGGCGGCAGCCGTGTCCTGCCCGTCGGGCCGGACGCGGGCGGGTTCACCGCCGGCACGCTCGTCGGCACCGTCGCCCTCGCGGCCTGGCTCGCGCACCGGCTGCCGGTGGGCGACCCGGTCCGGGCCGCGCTGCCCGCCGTGCTCGACAAGGTCCGGGAACGCCTGGCGCATCCGGGGCTGCTCCTGGACCTCGGCCGGGGTGTGCATCTGCCGGGGTTCGGCACGCCGAGTGAGGTGGGCGCCGGGTTCGAGCGGTACGGCGGGGTCGTGATACCGACGTTCGACGCGTTGCCGACGCCCGCGCTGAGCGTGGCGCACCTCGACGGCGGCGGCGAGGACCCGTACGTGTCGGCGCTGCGGGACGTCGCGGGGCCGTTCCCCGTGGAGGTGGCCCTGCGTGTGGCCCGGGACCCGGGCTTCGCGGCGCTCCTGGACCCGCCCGGCGCCGGCGTCCGGTGGCCGCAGCACCCCGCCCACTGTGTCCCGGACCTGGTCGCCGAGGCCGCCCGCGTCCACGACCTCGGCGAGGACGCCGCCGCCCTCTACCTGATGCTGCTCGCGATGCCCGACCCCACCGACCGCGACACGGCCCGCTGGACCGCCTGGCCGGCGCCCCGCCTCCGTGCCGCCCGCGCGCAGCTCGCCGCGGCCGGCCCGGTCGTCCAGGACACCCGCCGCCGGGCCGGCCGCACCCTGTTCCTGCCGGGCGACTGGCTGGACCCCGGCCTCCCGCACCGCCCGCTGGAGCGGTGGAAGGCACCTCTGTACGGCGGCCTCCTCGACGGCCGCACCCCACCCCTCGGTGTCCTCGTCCCGCTCGAACCCGCCGCCGGCCTCTACCGCAGGGCGTGGCAGCGGATCCGGCACGGCGACACCCCGACAGAAAGCCAGGACCCGCGATGACCACCCCCTACTCCCCCGTCCCGGAACTCAACCTCCTCAAGGAGTTCCAGGACGAGTTCGGCTACGAGGACTTCGCCGACGGTTTCGGCCTGACGCAGTACGGCGACCTGTCCGGCCTCGTCGCGGGCTGGTCGGACGACCCGGCGTTCACCGGCAGGCTGGTGCCCTTCGCCCAGGCCACCGCCGGCGGCTCCTTCTACGCGCTGTGGCGCCTCGACGACCGCACCGACCCGGCGACCCTGCCGGTGGTGGTCTTCGGCGACGAGGGCGGCCAGCACGTCGTGGCCCGCGATCTGCGGGAACTGTTCCAGCTCCTCGGCTTCGACACGGAGATCTCCGTCGACTGGGACGACGCGTACTTCTACCGCCCCGAGGACCAGCCCGACTCGGCGCACCACGACGAGTACGCCACCTGGCTGGACCGGCACTTCGGGCTGGCGGTGACCGAGGAGCCGGACGCCGTGCTCGCGGCGGCGCGCAAGGAGCTGGGGCAGCGGTTCGCGGACTGGGCCGAGCCGTATCTGTCATGAGTGAGCGGTGCCGCGTCCACGTTCCGGACGGCGACTTTTACTTCTGTATGGTTGCCCGAAAAGGCGCCCTGTGGCCGACATGAGTCACCGCCGGGTGCCTGTCCGGACGCGGAGGGGAACAGCGCTCATGACCACAGTGCCCGTACCGGCACCGGGCGAGCCCCCTGTCGCGCGGGAGGCCGAGCTCGCCCGGTTCGCGGGGATCGTGGACGCGCTGGCGGTCGGCCGGGGCACGGTCGTGGAGATCACCGGCGAGCCCGGCATCGGCAAGACGCGCCTCGCGCTGGCCCTCATGCGCGGGGCCGCCCGGCGCGGACTGGCGGCCACCCGCGTCCAGGTCGTCCGGGGAGAAGCGCTCCCCGAGGCCAAGCGGTCCGGGGTCCTCGTCCTGGACGACGTCCACCGCTGCGACCCCGCCGCGACGGCGGCGCTCGTCAGGCAGGTCAGGGCGGGGACGCCGGGCCCCTTCGTCCTGGCCCTGGTCCACCGCCCCCGGCAGACGCCTCCCGAACTGCTCCAGGCCCTCGACGACGGGGTCCGCGCCGGGACGGTGACGCGGATCGAGCCCGCTCCCCTGGGCCACGAGGCCGTCGCCGGCCTGCTCGCCGCGTGGCGGCTGGACGCCGGGTCCGCGCGGGAGCTGTGCGCCGAGTCCGGGGGGAACCCGCGTCATCTGCGGCTGCTGGTCGCCTCGGACTGGCGGCCCGGGCGGCCCGGTACGGACCCGGACGGTCTGCTGCGCGAGGCCAGGCCGCTGCTCGCCGAGGTGGACGCGGTGACGGCGGACGCCGGGACGGCGCTGACGGCGGCGGCCGTGCTCGGCTCCCCGTTCCGGCCCCGGGACGTCGCCCGGGTGTCCGGGCTGAGCCTCGACACGACCCTGGACGTGCTCGGCGAACTGGAGCGCGCGGACCTGATCCGCCCGGACGGCGGGGGCCTGCGCTTCCGGCATCCGGTGCTCGGTCACGTCGTGCACGCGCGGGCGGGGCTGTCGTTCCGGCTGCGGGCGCACCGGCGTGCGCTGGACATCGCCGGGAGCGCCGTGGAGCGCGCCCGCCACGCCGAGCACCTGATCGGGACGGACGCCGCCGTCGCCGTGGACGCCCTCGCCGAGGGGGCCGCCGAGATCGTCGTACGGGAACCGGCGACCGCGGCGCGCTGGCTGCGGCTGGCGCTGGACGCGCTGCCCGAGGAGCCTCAGGCGCCCACAGTGCCGGAGCCGCACCCGGCGCAGGGGGCGCCCCGCGTGCCGGAGCCGTCCGGCACCGCCGGTCCCCCCGCCACGCCCGCGCCGTCCGGCCCGGTCTCGCGTACCGCCCTCCGGCTGGCCTGCTGCCGGGCCCTGATCGCCTCCGAGCAGCCGGAGGAGGCCCGTACCCGCGCCCACGCGCTCCTCGCGGATCCCCGCGCGGGCCTCTCCGCGCGGGAGACCCTCCAGGCGTACACCGTGTGCGCCGACGCGGAGCGGCAGCTCGGGCACTACCAGGAGGCCATGGCCGTCGTCGGCACCGCGCTCGGGCTGCTGCCGCGCCCGTTGCCCGATCCGCTGCCGCCCGAGGCGGTGCGCCTCGCGATCGAGTTCGGGCTCGTCCACGCGGTGCGCGGTACGCACGACGAGGCGCGGGGGCTGCTGAAGGAGGCGGCGCGGGCGGCGGGCGAGGCGGACGCCGCGGACCGTGCGGCGCTGCGGGTGCTGGCGGCGCTGTGCGCGACGCACGCCGGGGACGTCGCGGAGGCCGTGGGTGAAGTCGCCCACTGCGCACGGCTGTTGGACGCCATGCCGGACCCGGTCGCGGGCCGGACCCCGGAGACGCTGGCGCTGCTCGGGTGCGCGGAGCTGTACCTGGAGCGGTTCACGGACGCGATCCGGCATCTCGGCCGGGAGGCGGAGACCCGGATACCGGTCCTGATGCACCGGATGCTCGCGCTCACGATGGCCGAGCAGTGGACCGGCCGCCTCGACGCCTCCGCGCGGCGGGCCCGGGAGGCGGAGGAGCTGGGGCGCTCCCTCGGCGCCGGGGACGCGGTGACGCTGGCGCGGGCGATGCGGGCGACGGCCCTCGTCTGGTCGCGGGGGCGGCGCGACTCCGCCGAGGCGGTCGCGCTGGTCGCGGAGACGACGGCGGCGATCCGGCCCGGGCAGAGCTGGTGGACGACGTCGGCGACGGGGCTGCTGGCCCAGGCGCAGTTCCTGACGGGCGACGCGGCCGGCTGCCGGCGCACGCTGCTGGACGGCGTGGGCGGTGACCTGCTGCCGCTGGTCCGGCCGTTCTCCCGCCCCTTCCTGCTGGCCCTGCTCGCGACCGCCACCCTGGAGTGCGGTGACCGCGGCGAGGCTCACCGTCTCATCCGCCACGCCGGGTCCGTGTCGGACCGTCTCGGCCTGCCGGTCCAGGAGGCGTACGTGCAGGAGGCCCGCGCCCGTCTGCACGCCGCCGACGGGGAGTTCGAGGCGGCGGCCAAGCTCTTCGACCTCGCCGCGCACGCCTTCCGGTGCGCCGACATGCCGGTGCAGTACGCCTGGACGCTCACGGCGGCGGCCGGCCCCCTCGCCGAGACCGAGGGTCTCCCGGCGGCCGTACGGCATCTGGAACTCGCGGAGGGCATCGCCCGGGTGCACGGCGCCCGGCTGGTCCACGAGGAGGTGGCCCGGCTGCGCGCCGCCCTCCCCACGAGCGACCCCCTGGCCGAACTCACCGACCGTGAACGCGAGGTGGCCGAGCTGGCCGCGTCGGGCCTGCGCACCCGCGACGTCGCCGAGCGCCTCTTCCTCAGCCCCCGCACGGTCGAGACCCACCTCTCCAACGTCTACCGGAAACTCGACGTCACCTCCCGGCTGGCCCTGTCCGCCGTACTGCGGCGGGCCCGCTGAGCGCTGCTCGACGCCGAAACCCGCGGTCAGGGACAGCAGGCGCAGGTGGTCACGGAGCCGCTCGTCCCACCGGGGCTCGACCTCGGCGCCCGTCTCGAACGCTACGAGACCCTCCGGCCCGCATCACGTCGAACAGCGTGCCGTCCGTGCCGATCCGCAGGAGCAGCGCCGTACCGACCACCTGACCGAAAGCCCCGATCGCCCCCTCCTCGAACAGCCGCACCGACCGCCCTGAACTCCGCGAGCGGCCTGCCAGGCAGCGCCCCCACGCATCTCAGGCCCGCACGGTCTGCACCACGGACGTCCCCGGCCCCGGCCAGTCACTTCCTCAGTGCCGACAGTGGCCTCGCGATGTCCTCCAGGGACCGGCGTTCGGCGGCGACCGCCAGGACGACGGCCACCAGGCCCGCCGCGCACATCAGGGTCGCGCCGATCGAGAAGGCGAGGACCGTGTCGGCGACGCGGCCCGTCTCCGTGAGGTCCGCGAAGAGGAGGGGGCCGCTGATGCCGCCGGCCGCTGTGCCGAGGGCGTAGAAGAAGGCGATCGACATCGCGCGGGTCTCCATCGGGAAGATCTCGGAGACCGTGAGGTAGGCGCTGGAGGCTCCGGCGGAGGCGAAGAAGAGGACGGCGCACCAGCAGGCGGTCAACGTGCCCGCGTCCAGGGCGCCTTGGCCGAACAGCCAGGCCGTCGCGAAGAGGAGGACGCCCGAGAGGAGGTAGGTGCCGGAGATCATCACGCGGCGGCCGACGGTGTCGAAGAGCTTGCCCAGGAGCAGGGGGCCGCAGAAGTTGCCGGCCGCGATGACGGCGAAGTAGTAGCCGGTGCGGTCGGCGGGGATGTCGTAGAACGTCGTGAGGATGGCGCCGAAGCCGAAGGTGATGGCGTTGTACAGGAACGCCTGGCCGATGAAGAGGGCGAAGCCGAGGACGGCCCGCCTGCGGTAGCGGCCGAAGACGGTGCGGGCGATCTCCAGGAACGTCACGGGGCCGCGCTGGTGGATCTCCAGCTCGCCCTGCGGCGGCGGCAGTTCCTTCCCGGTCTCGGCCTCGATGCGCCGCTCGATCCCGGCGACGATCTCCTCGGCCTCCGCCCGCCTGCCGTGGATGAGCAGCCACCTGGGGCTCTCGGGGACGTGCCGCCGTACGAGCAGGATGACCAGGGCGAGGACGGCGCCGAGCGCGAACGACAGCCGCCAGCCGACGTCCTGCGGCAGGATCCCGGTGTCCAGGGCGACGACGGACAGCAGCGAGCCCCCGACCGCGCCGAGCCAGAAGCTGCCGTTGATGAAGAGGTCGACGCGGCCCCGGTGTTCGGCGGGGATCAGCTCGTCGATCGCGGAGTTGATGGCCGCGTACTCACCGCCGATGCCGAACCCGGTGAGGAACCGGCACAGGAAGAACCACCACGCTTCCCAGGAGACCGCCGTGAGCGCGGTGGCCGCGAGGTACACCGCCAGGGTGATCATGAAGAGCCTGCGCCGCCCGAACCGGTCCGTCAGCCGTCCCCAGAACAGGGCGCCGACGCAGGCCCCGGCGACGTACAGCGCGGCGGCGAGCCCGGTGATCTGCCCGGACGTGATCGCGAGCCCGCTGCCGTCCTCGGCCAGCCGCCCCGCGACGTTCCCGACGACCGTGACCTCAAGCCCGTCCAGCACCCACACGGTCCCGAGCCCGATCACGACCGTCCAGTGCCACCGCGACCAGGGCAGCCGGTCCAGCCGTGCCGGAATGTCCGTGACGACCACGGGCCCGCTCTCCTCGACCACACGCATGGCAGCCTCCCGGCCACCCGAGTGCCCCGATCCTCACAACTCACGCGACCGGAGAGCGGGCGTCACCTGCGGGCGAGCCGCCCCGCCAGCGTGTCCGCGAGTTCCTGGGCCCGGTTCAGCTGGGTGCGCAGGTCCTCGACGCGGTGCTGCGCCGCCTGTTCGAAGCCCCGGATGCGGTCGAGGAGGCGGGCGCGTTCACGGGGCAGGAGGTGGACGCCGGAGTCGAGGCGGTCCATGGCGTCCAAGAGGGCGCGGGTCTCGTCCAGGGTGAAGCCGAGGGGCTGGAGGCGGCGGATGACCATGAGGCGGGCGACATCGGACTCGGTGTAGAGGCGGAAGCCGCCCTGGGAGCGGGCGGAGGGGGTGACGAGCCCGGCGTCCTCGTAGTGGCGGATCGTGCGCAGCGACAGTTCGGTGCGGGCGGCGACTTCGCCGATCTGCATGGTCTCGCTGCTCACGCGGGCTGGGTCCTTGTCTGGTGTCGTGGCGTCCGGCGCTCTTTCCTAGCGCATCCGCCGCGCTGCCCGCTCATTTCCCGCCACCGCGCGCACCGGCCGCCGTCCGCATTCCCGGTTGGCCGAAAGGTTCACCTCATCTCCCCTGTTCGACCTGCCGGTTCACACATGGGCCGGTTGTCGGCGGCCTAAACCCGACCCTGGCTAAGGATGTCGAAACAGTCGGGACACGAGCCCATAACACTGACAGGTCCGTGGACATAGACCTCTGAGTCCGGGCAGGCGCCCCCGCACGACGAAAGCGTTTACTCGACCAGGGGACTCGACTTGATGCCCAGCCAGACCGTCCTGACCCGCCGCCGCCTCCTCGGCCTCGCCTCGGCAGGCGCCCTCGCGGGGGTCGCCGCGTGCAGCAAGACCGAGAGCGGGGGCGCGAGCGACGCGGATCTGCTCGCGAGCCTCAGGAAGCGGGGGTACGTCAAGGTCGCGTACGCGAACGAGGCGCCGTACGGGTTCGAGGAGGGCGGCACGCTCAAGGGCGAGGCGCCCGCGCTGCACGCCGAGGTGTTCGAGGCGCTCGGGGTGCCTGAGCTGCGGCCGGTGTTCTCGGAGTGGGACGGGCTGATCCCGGGGCTGCTGGCGGGCAAGTACGAGGTGATCAGTGCCGGCATGGCGATCCTCCCGGACCGCTGCGAGAAGGCCGCGTTCTCGGAGCCGGAGTTCATCTCGCCGACCGCGATGATGGTCCCGGCGGGGAACCCGGAGAAGCTCACCGACCTGGAGTCGGCGAAGCGGGCCGGGGTCACCCTGGGCGTGATGTCGGGGGCCGCCGAGAAGGGGTACGTGGAGGCGGCCGGGATCGCGTCGGGCAAGGTCAAGACGCTCACGAAGCCCCAGGACGGCGCCGATGCCGTGAAGAACGGGCGGATCGACGCCTTCGTCCTCACCGGTATCTCCCTGCGCTGGCTGGCGAAGACGAACAAGGGCCTCCAGGTCACCGAGCCGTTCGTGCCGATGATCGGCGGCGTGAAGCAGTACAGCCCGGGCGGCGCGGTCTTCCGCAAGAGCGCGAGCGAGCTGCGGGACGCCTTCAACACCGAGCTGAAGAAGGTCACTTCGGACCGCGCACGCTATGTGAAACTCCTCGGCGCGTACGGTTTCACCGCCGCCGAGCTGCCGCCCGCGAACCTGACGACCGCCCAGTTGTGCGCGGCCTGACGCGGGGGCACGGCCATGGGTGACTTCCTGTCCGCGTTCTTCTCCGAACTCCCCACCGTGGGCTCGGGGTTGTGGGTGACCGTCGAGGCGACCGTGCTGGGCGCGCTGCTCGCCGTCGTCGTCGCGTTCGGGTGCGGCCTGGCCGCGCGCTCCCACGCCCGCGTCCCGCGCTGGACGTCACGGATCGTCGTCGAGTTCTTCCGGGGCACCTCGCTCTACATCCAGCTGTTCTGGCTGTACTACGCGTTCCCGCTGCTGACGGGGTACGAGTTCGGCCCGCTGGTCTGCGGGGTCCTCGCGTTCGGCCTGAACTACGGGGCGTACGGCTCCGAGGTCGTCCGGGGCGCGCTCGCCGCCGTTCCCGCGCCGCAGCGGGAGGCGGCCGTCGCGCTCAACTTCACGCCGCTGCAACGGCTTTACCGGGTCGTGCTGCCGCAGGCGTGGCCGCAGATGATCCCGCCGTTCACGAACCTGCTGATCCAGATGCTGAAGGCGACGCCGCTGCTGTGGCTGATCTCGGTGGCGGATCTGACGACGGTGGTGCAGACGCTGCGTGACCGCACGGGCGAGACGGTGCCCGCCTATCTGACGCTGCTGGTCCTGTACTTCGTGCTGGCGTGGCTGCTGACGGCGGGGATGCGGGTCCTGGAGCGGCACGCCGCCGCGCGTCTCGGGCGAACCTCGATGGTCACGACCGGAGGCCGCGCGTGAACTACCAATGGGACTGGGAGGCCGCCCGCGAGGCGCTGCCCCTGCTGCTCGAAGGGTTCAAGACCACTGTCCTGGCAACGGTGTTGGGGACTCTCGTCGCCGCCGTCCTGGGCCTCGCGCTCGCGATCGGCGCACGCGCGCCCAGCCGCCTGGTGACCTTCCCCCTCAAGGCGGCCCTGGAGTTCGTGCGCTCCACCCCGCTGCTGGTCCAACTCGTGGGCGCGTACGCGGTGTTCACCACCGTCTCGCCGCTGACGATCGGCGTCGTGGTGCTCGGCATCCACTACTCCGCCTACCTCGCCGAGGTGTACCGCGCCGGCATCGACGCCGTGCCGAAGGGCCAGTGGGAGGCCGCGCGCGCCCTGTCGCTGTCGCCGGCGCTGACCTGGCGGGACGTCGTCCTGCCGCAGGCGGTGCGGACGGTGCTGCCGGCGCTCGGCAACTACGCGATCGCCATGTTCAAGGAGACCCCGTTCCTCGCCGTGATCACGGTCTCGGAGATGGTCGCGCAGGCCCGCGAGTACGGCGCCGACCACTTCGCCTACCCCGAAGCCTTCACCCTCGCCGGACTGGTGTTCCTGCTGGCGAGCTACCCCACCTCGCTCGCCCTGCGGAAACTGGAGCAACGCCTTGGCCACTGACATCGAACCCCAACCCCATGACGATCAGGACAGTTCCGTGACCAAGCCACCGATGATCCGCTTCGACCGGGTCGTCAAGCGCTACGGCGAGCACACCGTCCTCGACGAACTCGACTTCTCCGTCGAACGCGGCCGCCACATCACGCTGATCGGCCCGTCCGGCTCCGGCAAGACCACCATCCTGCGGCTGCTGATGACGCTGGAGCGGGTGTCGGACGGCGTGATCTGGGTGGACGGGGAACCCCTGTCGCACCGGCGCGCGGACGACGGCTCCCTGAAACCCGCCGACGAGAAGCATCTACGGCCGATCCGGCGGCGGATCGGCATGGTGTTCCAGCACTTCAACCTGTTCCCGCACATGAACGTCCTGCGCAACATCACGGAGGCGCCCGTACGGACCCTGGGGCAGCCCAAGGAGAAGGCGGAGGCGCGGGCGCGGGAACTCCTCGACATGGTCGGGCTCGCGGACAAGGCCCTTGAGCATCCGACGCGCCTGTCCGGCGGGCAGCAGCAACGCGTCGCCATCGCAAGGGCGTTGGCGATGGAGCCGGAGATCCTGCTGCTCGACGAGGTGACGTCGGCGCTGGACCCCGAACTCGTCTCCGGTGTCCTGGACCTGCTGCGGGAGATCGCGTCCACGACCGACATCACGCTGCTGTGCGTCACCCACGAGATGGGGTTCGCGCGGGACGTCTCCGACGAGGTCCTGATGTTCGACGCGGGCCGGGTCGTGGAGGCGGGCAGCCCCGAGCAGATCTTCAACGCGCCGACTCATCGCCGTACGCGGGAATTCCTGAGCGCCGTGCTGTGAACTCCCGTACCAGCGCGCGTGGTCCGCCCTCCCCGGCCCTCGCACGTACCCCCGTTCCCGACCCTAGGGACCCATGCCCTTCCAGCCTGCCCTGACCATCGACCGACCGACCGTGGACGACGGTGCCGCGCTGTGGCGCATCGCCCGTGACTCCCGGGTTCTCGACCTCAACTCCCCCTACAGTTACCTCCTTTGGTGCCGTGACTTCGCGGACACCTCGGCCGTCGCTCGGCACGAGGGCGAGCCGGTCGCCTTCGTCACCGGCTATCTGCGGCCCGAGAGGCCCGGCACCCTCTTCGTCTGGCAGATCGCCGTGGAAGACGCCCATCAGGGGCGCGGTCTCGCCGGGGCGCTGCTCGACGCGCTGACTGTGCGGGTCGCCGCGTCCTCCATGGAGACGACCATCACGCCGGACAACGCGGCCTCGCGCGCGCTGTTCGCGTCGTACGCGGCGCGGCACGGGGCCGGTGTCGAGGAGACCGTCCTCTTCGACGACGAGCTCTTCCCCGGCGACGGGCACGCGCCCGAGGTGCTGCACCGCATCGGCCCCCTTCGCTGAAACCCCCCACCCCCTTGTGTCTGGAGTACCCGCATGACCACCATCGAGACGCCCCTGAGCACGTTCGAACTGCTGGAGTCCGAGGTCCGCAGCTACTGCCGCGGCTGGCCCGTCGTCTTCGACCAGGCGCGGGGCAGTCACCTGTGGTCCGAGGACGGCCGCCGCTACCTGGACTTCTTCGCCGGGGCCGGTTCCCTCAACTACGGCCACAACAACCCCGTACTGAAACGCGCGTTGCTCGACTACCTGGAGAACGACGGCATCACGCACGGCCTGGACATGGCGACCACCGCCAAGCGGGCCTTCCTCGAAAACTTCCACGACCTCGTCCTCAAGCCGCGCGACCTGCCGTACAAGGTGATGTTCCCGGGGCCGACGGGGACCAACGCGGTGGAGTCGGCGCTGAAGCTGGCCCGCAAGGTGAAGGGGCGGGAGTCGGTCGTCTCGTTCACGAACGCGTTCCACGGGATGACACTGGGGTCGCTCGCGGTCACCGGGAACGCGTTCAAGCGGGCCGGGGCGGGGATTCCGCTGGTCCATGGCACGCCAATGCCGTTCGACGACTACCTCGACGGGCAGGTCCCGGACTTCCTGTGGTTCGAGCGGCTCCTCGCGGACACCGGGTCCGGGCTGAACCATCCGGCGGCGGTCATCGTCGAGACCGTGCAGGGCGAGGGCGGCATCAACGTCGCCCGGCCCGAGTGGCTGCGCGGGCTGGCGGCGCTGTGCGAGCGGCACGACATGCTGCTGATCGTCGACGACATCCAGATGGGGTGCGGGCGTACGGGCTCGTTCTTCTCCTTCGAGGAGGCGGGGATCACGCCGGACATCGTCACCGTGTCGAAGTCCATCAGCGGGTACGGGCTGCCGATGGCGCTCACGCTGTTCAAGCCGGAGCTGGACCTGTGGGAGCCGGGCGAGCACAACGGGACGTTCCGGGGCAACAACCCGGCGTTCGTGACAGCGACGGCCGCGCTGCACGCGTACTGGGCCGACAAGGAGACGGAGTTGCGTACGGCGCGGCTCGGTGAACACGTCGAGCAGCGGCTGCTCGCGCTGTGCGCGGAGCACACCGGGGCGTCCTGCCGGGGGCGGGGGCTGGTGTGGGGGGTCGAGTTCGAGGATCCGGCGCGGGCGTCGGAGGTGTGCGCGCGGGCCTTCGAGCGGGGGCTGCTGCTGGAGACGTCCGGGCCGCAGGGGGAGGTCGTGAAGCTGCTGCCGGCGCTGACGGTGAGCGAGGCCGAACTGGACGAGGGGCTGGACATTCTGGACCGGGCGGTGCGGGCGTCGGGCTGAGAGGCGACTTCCGCAGGCAAGCAAGGCGTACAGAAAGATTGGCGTAAAAATGATCATCAGATCTATCGCGGACGTCGAGAACACCGACCGGCACATCCGCTCCAGGTCCGGCACCTGGGAGAGCAAACGCCTCGTCCTCGCCCGGGAGAAGGTCGGGTTCTCGCTGCACGAGACGATCCTGTACGCCGGGACCGAGACCAGCATGTGGTACGCGAACCACGTCGAGGCGGTCCTGTGCGTCGAGGGCGAGGCCGACCTCACCGACGAGGAGACCGGCCTCACCCACCTGATCGCCCCCGGCACGATGTACCTCCTCGACGGTCACGAGCGGCACACCCTGCGGCCGAGGACCGACTTCCGGTGCGTGTGCGTGTTCAACCCGCCCGTCACCGGCCGCGAGGACCACGACGAGAACGGCGTCTATCCCCTGCTCCTGGAGGACTGATCCCATGACCACGCTCACCGACCTCTACCCGAGCCGTGGCCCCCGCGAGGTCACGACCCCCCGCCGGGACCCGGCCGTCTGGTCGCCGCCCGGCACCCCCGGCCCCCTGACCCCGGCCGATCTCGCCGACTTCGACACGGACGGCTTCCTCGCGGTCGACCGGCTCGTCGAACCGTCCGAAGTGACCCGCTACCGCGCCGAGTTGGACCGGCTGCTGCACGACCCGGGCGTCCGCGCCGACGAGCGCGCGATCGTCGAACCCCGCTCCGGCGAGGTCCGTTCGGTCTTCGAGGTCCACAGGATCAGCGAGGTGTTCGCCGCCCTCGTCCGTGACGAGCGGGTCGCGGGCCGGGCCCGGCAGATCCTGGGCTCCGACGTGTACGTCCACCAGTCCCGCATCAACGTCAAGCCCGGTTTCGGCGCGTCCGGTTTCTACTGGCACTCCGACTTCGAGACGTGGCACGCGGAGGACGGTCTCCCCCGGATGCGCGCGGTCTCGGTGTCGATCGCCCTGACCCCGAACCTGGACACCAACGGCGGCCTCATGATCATGCCGGGCTCGCACCGGACGTTCCTGGGCTGCGCGGGCGAGACCCCCCGCGACAACTACAAGCGCTCCCTCCAGATGCAGGACGCGGGCACCCCCTCCCCCGAGGCCCTGACCCGCCTCGCCGACGCCCACGGCATCCGCCTGTTCACCGGCCCGGCCGGCTCGGCGGTCTGGTTCGACTGCAACGCGATGCACGGCTCCGGCGACAACATCACGCCCTACCCGCGCTCCAACCTCTTCGTCGTCTTCAACAGCGTCGACAACGAGGCCGTCGAACCCTTCGCCGCACCCGTCCGGCGCCCCGAGTTCATCGGGGCCCGGGACTTCACGCCGGTGCGGTAGCCGCGTCGCCGGTGACGCGGGGCCCTGGGCACCCCGTCACCGGCCCGCCGTCCGTCTGATCAACGCCTCCGAGCACATGCCGTGCAGCAGCACGCTCCCCAGCACGGACAGCACCGTCGTCTGGAGCACGGCGTCGGCGCGGTCCCCGTCGGGAAGGCTGTTGTAGGCGATCAGCCCGAACACGATCGTCGTCGTCCCGCGCGGCCCGAGGAGCCCGAGGAGCAGCCGGTCCTTGCGCCCGAGGGGCGATCCGGTGAGCGCGAGGAGGACCGGGACGATGCGTACGACGGTGAGGGCGGCGAGGCAGAAGAGGACCGCCTGCCAGGTCACGCCGAGTTCGACGGTGACGACGGCCGCGAGGCCCACGACGAACCACATGGTCATCGTCATCAGCGTGGTGACGTCCTCCAGGAGGACGACCTCGTGGGAGCCGATGGCGGAACGGTGGGCCCGGCGGCGGGCGACGAGGACGCGGTGGACGTACCGGAAGGCGATCCCGCAGACGAAGGAGGTGACGAAGCCGTTGCCGCCGATCTCGACGCCGGCCGTGTAGGCGATCAGCGGGGTGAGCAGGACGGCGATCCGGCGTGACTGGCCGGTCGTCCAGCCGGCGCGGTCGGCCCGGTGCAGGAGCCAGGCGACGAGGCTGCCGATGACGAGCCCGGCGAGGACGGCCTTCACGGCCTGCCCGGCGGCGCTCGTCAGTGCCTCGGCCGGCGTGTGGAGGGTGGTGCTCCCGCCGGCCAGCAGCAGCGCGAACAGGAACAGCGGCGAGACGATGCCGTCGTTGTAGCCGCTCTCGACGTTCAGGACGCTCCGTACGCGCGACGCCAGCCGCCCGTCCCGGACGACGCCCTCGCTGGGCGCGAAGTCGATGGGGACGACGACGCAGGCGATGACCAGCATCAGCGCCCAGGACAGGCCGGGGAACGCCAGTTTGCCGAGCAGCATGGCCGCGCCGAGGCTCAGCGGGAGCGCGATCAGCAGGACCCGGGCGACCAGGCGGGGCGAGTTGCCCCAGAGGCGGCCGCCGCGGATCTCGGTGGCGTCGACGAACAGCAGGAACGCCAGGATGATCTCGGCGACGTGCTGGGCGACCTCCGTGTTCAGCGCGGCGGCGACCGAGTCCTCGACGCTGAGCCCGACCAGGATGCCCGCCAGCACCATCGTCGCGGGGGCGCCGAGGTGCCAGCGTTGGAGGCGCAGCGCGGCGAGGGAGCGGATCAGGGCCATCAGCGCGGCGGCCAGGACGGTGGGGATCACGGGGGTGCGGGCTTCCGGGGAGGGGTGGGGGTCAGTGGGCCAGTGCGGTGACGGTCGTCGCGAATCCCTCGATCAGGCCGCCGTACAGGTCCGGCCGGATCACCGCCAGCACCGCGAAGCCGGCCGCGAGGCTCAGGAGGATGCCTTCCCAGCCGCCCGCGAGCGAGCGGCGCTTCTTCTGCTGTTCCTGTCGTTGCATGCCTCCAGCTTCGGTGCCGGGCGGCCGGGCGGCCATCCGGCAGCTGTCCGGTCCACCCCCGCCGGTCGGCGGGGTGGCCTCCGCCGGGAGGAGGAGGGCGGGCGCCGTGTCCCGGGTGACGGACAGCATCTTTTGGCATAGGACAAAGGTGTTAGGGTCGGCGGCGGAGGTGGTCGGGTGCCCATCACGGGGACGACGGCGGCGGAGATCGCCGGGAGCGTACGGGACCAGGTCGCGTCGGGGGCGCTGCCGCCGGGCACCCCGCTGCCGCCGGTACGGGCGCTCGGCGCGGAGCTGGGCGTCAACCGGAACACGGTGGCGCTCGCCTACCGGCGGCTCGTCGAGGCCGGGGTCGCCCAGACGAGGGGGCGGGGCGGGACGGTCGTCTCCGCCGTACCGCAGCTCGCCCGCGAGGGCGTCGGCGTCGGCGGGGCGGCCGTGGATCTGGCCAGCGGGAACCCGGATCCGGAGCTGCTGCCGGACATCCTGACGGCGGCCCGCCGGGGGCGGTACCTGTACGGGGTGCCCGCCGTCGACCCGGCGCTCGCGGCCTGGGCGGACGCCGACTTCGCCGAGGACGTCGACCGGCCGTTCCGGACGCTGGTCACGCACGGCGCGGTCGACGCGACCGAGCGGCTGCTCAACGCGCACCTCACGCGCGGCGACCTGGTGGCGGTCGAGGACCCCTGTTTCCTCGCGAGCATCGGCACCCTGCGCCTCAACGGCTACCGCGGCGCCCCGGTCCCGGTCGACGACGCCGGGATGCGCCCCGACGCGCTGCGGGCCGCCCTCGACAGCGGGGCGCGCGCGGTGGTCGCCACGCCCCGCGCGCACAACCCGACCGGCGCGAGCCTCACTTCGGAGCGTGCCGCCGAGCTGCGCGCGGTCCTCGCCGGCCACCCGCAGGTGCTGGTGATCGAGGACGACCACTTCTCGGCGGTGTCGGCCCGCTCGTACCACCGGATCACCCCGGCGAGTACGGCGCGTTGGGCGCTCGTGCGGTCCGTGTCGAAGTTCCTCGGTCCGGACCTGCGGGTCGCCCTCGTCGCCGCCGACACGCAGAGCGCGGCGCGGCTGGAGGCGCGGCTCAGCGCGGGGACGACGTGGGTGAGCCGGCTCCTCCAGGACACGGTCCGCGACCTGCTGCTCGACCCGGCCGTCCACGACCTCCACGAACGGGCCCGCGAGAGCTACGCCGCCCGCGCCGACCTGCTCGTACGGCACCTGGGCGCGCACGGCATCGAGGTCCCGCGGCGGACCGACGGCCTCAACGTGTGGATCGAACTCGGCGTGGACGACCGCCCGGTGGTCGACGCCCTCGCGCGGCGCGGCTGGGCCGTGCGCCCCGGTCACCTCTTCCTCCACGACCCGTCCCGGCGCCCCGCGATCCGGGTGACCACCTCCACGCTCACCGCACCGCAGGCCGAGGCGTTCGCCGCCGAACTGGCCGCCGTGGTCGCGGAGTCGAGCTGACCTGTCCCGCAAGGAGCCCCCCATGTTCCACGGCCTCAGCGCCTTCCCCCTCACCCCCACCGACGAGCGCGGCGTCGACACCGCCGCGTACACCGCGCTGGTCGCCCGGCTCGCCGCCGCCGGGGTCGACTCCATCGGCGCTCTCGGCTCGACCGGCGGCTACGCCTACCTGACCCGCGAACAGCGCGCCCACGCCGCCAAGTCGGCCGTGGACGCGGCGGACGGCGTCCCCGTCATGGTCGGCATCGGCGCTCTGCGCACCGCGCACGTCCTGGAGCTGGCCGAGGACGCGCAGAAAGCGGGCGCCTCGGCGGTCCTGCTGGCGCCGATGACGTACCAGCCCCTCACCGACGACGAGGTGTTCGGGCTGTACGAGGACGTCACCCGCGAACTGTCCGTGCCGCTGTGCGTGTACGACAACCCGGCGACCACGCACGTCCGGTTCACCGACGAACTCCACGCCCGCATCGGGCAGTTGCCGAACATCAGGTCGGTGAAGATCCCCGGCGAGGGCGCCTCTGCACGGCTCCCCGTGCTGCGGGCGCTGCTGCCCGCGTCGGTGACCGTCGGGGTCAGCGGGGACTGGACGGCCGTGCGGGGCCTGAACTCCGGTGCGGACGTGTGGTATTCGGTGCTCGGCGGGCTCTTCCCGCGCACCGCGCTCGCCCTCACCCGGGCCGCGCAGGACGGTCACGCGGGCCCGGCGAGTGACCTGTCGGACCAACTGGAGCCGCTGTGGGCGCTGTTCAGGCGGCACGGGAGCCTGCGGGTGATGTCGGCAGCCGCGTCCCACCTCGGGCTCGCCGGTGAGCCCAACCTCCCGCGTCCGCTGCGGGAGTTGGGCGCCGACGACCGGCGCGAGGTCGTCACCGTGCTGGACGCCCTCGGGCTCGACGGCTGACGCCGGCGCCGGGATGGTGGCGGTGGAGGTGATTGGCCCGCGCCGGTCGGTTCGCTGTACAATTCAGTCGTTCCATTGACCATCGAGGCTGGCCCCAGCCCACCGGATCGGACCCGCGCATGACTGCCCTCAGCATCAGCCCCGCCGTCGCCGAGGCGTTCCCCGGCACACTCGTCGCCGTCGTCACCGCCACCGGACTGCGCGGGCACGAGGAGTGGCCCGACACCGCCGCCGCCCTCGCGGAGCTGGAGCGGCGGCTCGCCGACGGGACCTGGGCGCCGGCCGACGAGACCGACCCCCGGATCGAGGCGTGGCACACGGCGTACCGCGCCTTCGGCACGAACCCGCGCCGCGTCCGGCCCAGCGTCGACGCGCTCGGCCGGCGCATGGCGAAGAAGGGGACACTCCCCCGCATCAACCCGGCGGTCGACTCCTACAACGCCGTGTCGGTACGGCACGGGCTGCCCGCCGGGGCCTTCGACCTCGACCGGGTCACCGGGGACATCGAGATCCGGTACGCGGACGGCACCGAGACGTTCACGCCGCTCGGGGAGCCGGACGTCGCCGAGACACCCAAGGCCGGCGAGGTGATCTACGTCGACACCACCGACGTCCTCACCCGGCACTGGAACCACCGGGACGCCCACCGCACGCGGGTCACCGAGGACTCGACGCGGGTGGCGTTCGTGCTGGAGACACTGCGCGCGGAGCGGGACGGGCATCTCGTGAAGCTGGCGGCGGAGGAGTTGCAGGGGCTGCTGGCGGGGCATGCGGAGCGGACGGGCGTGGAGTACCTGAGCGTGGGAGTCGGCTGACGCCTCAGGCGGGCGTGGGCGGCAGGTGCACCGTCATGATCAGGCGGCACGTCTCCGTCCCCGCCCCCCGGTAGGCGTGCGGCAGGTCGCCGTCGAACGTGGCCGTCCGCCCCGCTGCGAGGTCGTACTCCGTGCCGTCGACGACGAGCGTCATCCGGCCCGACAGCACGCTGACCGTCTCCACGACCCCCGCCTGGTGCGGGCTGCTCGGGTAGTCCTCGCCGGGTTCCAGCCGCCACCGCCACACCTCGACCGGCGCGGACCCGCCCGTGGTCAGCACGAGCCGCGCCTCACCGCCCCGCTCCCCCTCCCACAGCGGGGTGACGTCGGCGGCGTCGACGATCCGTACGCGCCCCTCGGCGGGCCCCTGCATCAGCGCGGAGACGGAGATGCCGAGCGCGTCGGCGAGCCGGACCAGCGTCGCGAGGTTGGGATTGCCCTGCGCCTTCTCCAGCGCCACCAGAGCGCCCTTGCTGACCTGCGCCCGCCGGCTCAACTCGTCCAGCGACAGCCCCGCCCGCGACCGGGCGGCCCGCACGTTCCCCGCGACCGCCCGCAACGCCGTGACCGCCTCACTCATCCGGCCACACTCCTACGGTCGTTCCGTTACCCGCTCCGGTCGTTCGGCCCGATTGTAGGCGAACCGGCCCGTCTCACCCGCGCGAGCACACCTCCCCGGAGTACTTCGCCCGCTCCTCCGCGCTGAAGCCCCGCCCCACACTCCGGCACACCTTGCCGACCGCCGCGTCCCCACCGGGCGCGTCGACGCCCCACAGTCGTACGGTCCCGTCGGCGCCCGCCGTGGCGACCGTACGCCCGTCCCGGCTCGACGCGATCGCGGTGAGCGGGCCGGTGTGCCCGGTGAGCGTGGTGCGCAGCCGCCCGGTCGCGACGTCCCACAGCCGCGCGGCACGGTCGTCGCTCGCGGTGAGAAGAGTGCGCCCGTCGGGACTGAAGCCGAGCGCGGTGACGTTCCCCTCCTGCCCGGCGATGGTCCCGAGCCCGTCGTTACGGCTCAACTGCTTCTCCCCGGTGTCCGTGTCCCACATCCACACGACCCCTCCGTCGTTCACGGCGAGCGTGCGGCTGTCGGGACTGAACACCAGATGCGCGTCATCGGGCAGCATCATCATCGTGACCAGCTCGTACGTCCGCCCACCACTCGGCAGCCGCACCATCCCGTCCTTCACGACAGCCCGAGCCCGCCCGTCCGGACTGACCACCACCCCCGTCCGCCCCACGACCCTGGTCCCGCCGAGCCGCTTCCCGCTCACGACATCCCAGTTCCGTACGATCCCGTCGTCACCGGTCGTCGCGACCACCCGCCCGTCGGCGGCGAACTCCAGCGCGGTGACCGGCACTTGCCCGACCCTGACAACCCGCCCGACCGGCACGTCCCACAGCCGTACGGCGCAGTCGTCACTCCCACTCGCGAGGCTCCGCCCGTCGGGACCGAACACCAGCGCGGTAAGCGGCCCCGCGTGTCCGGGGTACACGGCCCTCGGGGCCCGGCTCGCGACGTCCCACAGCCGTACGGCGCCACTCTGGCCGCCGCTCGCGAGGGTGCGGCCGTCCGGGCTGAACGCCACGGCGTCGGCCTCCTCGCCGGTGAGGGTGGCGCGCGAGCGTCCGGTGGCGGTGTCCCACAGGCCGATGCTCCTCAACTGGCCGCCGACGGCGAGGGTGCGGCCGTCGGGGCTGAACGCCGTGGTCGTGGCGGCGTCTTCGGCCGCGGTGAGGGTCAGGCGGAGGCGGCCGTCGCGCCACAGGCGTACGGTGCGCCTGTCGTTGCTCGTGGTGGCGAGGGTGCGGCCGTCGGGGCTGAAGCGGAGCTCCTGGACCAGGTCGTCGGTCGGGTAGTCAAACGCCGTACGCAGACGGCCCGTTGACGTGTCCCAGAGGCGGACGGTCCTGTCCTCGCCCGCGGCTGCGTAGGTGCGCGCGTCGGGGCTGAAGGCGGCGGCGGTGGGGCGGGGGACGCGGAAGGTCAGGGTCGTGCGGGGGCGGCCGGTCGCGGTGTCCCACAGGCGCAGGGTTCCGTCGGCATAGCCGATCGCCAGGGTGCGGCCGTCGGGGGTGAACTGGAGGGCCCGTACGAGGGTTTCGGGGTGGTACGGCAGGTTCCTGCGCAGGCGTCCGGTCCGGGTGTCCCACACCTTCACCGCACGCGTGTCGTCCGCCGAACCCCCGGCGCTCGCCAGGGAGTTGCCGTCCGCACTGAACGCCAGGGACAGCACCGCGTCATGATGCCCCGCCAGCCGGCGCCGGAGCGGGAGAGCCGCCGCGTCGCGCAGGGCGGTGTCCGCCTCGCCGGTGGCACTGACCTGGTACGCCCGCACGGCGAGGAGAGCGGCCAGGTCGGGGTCCGTGTCCATGAGGTCGGTGGACTCGGCGGCGAGCAGGCGGGAGACGCTCCGCTTCTGGGACGCCAATTCATCGCGCGTCTCCGCGAATTCCCTCTCGCGCTGCCAGACGACGAGTCCGCCCGCGATCAGAACACCGATCAGGAAGACAATCCCCCACCGAGCAGGCTTCATCAAGCGAATGTACTGCGAGTATTTTGAGCGGGGAACGGCCTGCGCGACGCCGCATTGAGCGACAGGAGTCTCTAGTGTCAGACAGCCCCTCTCCCTCATCAGGTTGGCGGCGTTATCTCAGAGACGGGAATTTCGTCGCGACGGCGATCATCGCGCCGATCGCCGTCTCACTGATCGGGCTCGGAATGACCGGTGGTTTCTCGTGGATCGGGGATCAATTCAAGGAAGACAAACCCCCCTTGTACGTTTCCGGCTCCCGTTCCCCGAGGGTCGCCGAGTCCCCCAGGGCAGCGGACCAGCCGGAGGCGGAGGCGCAGGGCATCCAGTACCTGTCGAGCGCGTACCTGTGCCCGTGGCAGGCATGGGTGGTGACCAGGCCGCCCGGTGACTTCGGCGCCGTACCCGTGCTCGGGGACGGCAGTCCCGACCCGGCGTTCATCAGCGAGGACACCGCCGGGGACCCGTCCTCCACCCATGTCGTCATCGATGTCCAGCCCGTCGACGACCGGCCGCTCCAGATCAAGGAGTTGAGGATCAAGGTGCTGAGCCGGAACCCGGCTCCGGCGCCCGGGCAGGCTACTCTGGTCGGCCTGAAGGGCCAGGGATGCGGGGACGGGCCGATACCTCTGGTCGCCCGCGCCGATCTCGACGGCGGTGCCGATTTCGCGACGGTCACGCTCACGGGATCCGTCAAACTCCCTCAGGAACTCTTCGACGGAAGGGCTCTGTCGATCGACCTCGCGGTGGGGACGCGCACCTGTGACTGTGTGTGGGTTCCCGAGATCGTGTGGTCGAAGGACGGGAAAACGCGGACGACGGAATTCCGTATCAACGGGAAGGATTTCCGGACGATCCCGGCCGAGGGGCTGGAGCGGCGCGCGTGGGCGTTGGACGGTGATACGCGGGAATGGTCCGAGACGGAATTCGACGAGTCGATCCTCGATTGACGCCGTCCACTTTCGTCAGCCGCGCAGCCCCAGCGCCGCCGCCCCCGCATACCGCGCCTGCGCTCCCAACTCCTCCTCGATCCGCACGAGTTGGTTGTACTTGGCGGTCCGGTCGGCCCGGGACAGGGAGCCGGTCTTGATCTGGCCGCAGCCCGTCGCGACGGCGAGGTCCGCGATCGTGGTGTCCTCGGTCTCGCCGGAGCGGTGGGACATGACGACGGTGTAGCCGGCGCGGTGGGCGGTGGAGACGGTGGCGAGCGTCTCGGTGAGGGTGCCGATCTGGTTGACCTTCACGAGGATGGAGTTGGCGATGCCGTCGCGGATCCCGGCGTTCAGGAGGCTCTCGTTGGTGCAGAACACGTCGTCGCCGGTGAGCTGGCAGCGTTCCCCGAGGCGCGCGGTCAGGTCGCGCCAGCCCTCGTGGTCGTCCTCGCCCATCGGGTCCTCGATGGAGGCGACGGGGTAGCGCTCGACGAGCCCGGCGAGGTACTCGGCGTGTTCGACGGGCGTCCGGCGCACGCCTTCCCCGGCGTAGTCGTACACCCCGTCCCGGTAGAACTCCGAGGCGGCCGGGTCCATGACGAGGGTGATGTCGGTGCCGGGCTTGTAGCCGCTGCGCTCGATGGCCCGCACGACGAAGTCGAGCGCCTCGTCGGCGGTGCGCAGATCGGGCGCGAAGCCGCCCTCGTCCCCGACGTTGACGCTGTGCCCGGCGGCGAGGAGGCTCGCGCGCAGGGTGTGGAAGACCTCGGAGCCCATGCGGACGGCCTCGGCGAAGGTGGCCGCGCCGATGGGAGCGATCATGAACTCCTGGAAGTCGAGCGGATTGTCGGCGTGGGCGCCGCCGTTGACGATGTTCATCATCGGCACGGGCAGCAGGCGCGCGTCGACGCCGCCGACGTAGCGGTAGAGCGGCAGCCGGTGGGCGGCGGCCGCGGCCTTGGCGGTGGCGAGCGAGACGCCGAGCAGGGCGTTGGCGCCGAGGCGGGCCTTGGTGGGGGTGCCGTCGAGTTCGGTCATCGTCGCGTCGACGGTCGCCTGGTCCTCGGCGTCGAGGCCGACGACAGCGTCCGCGATGCTCTCGTTCACGGCGTCGACCGCGCGCCGGACGCCCTTGCCGTGGAAGCGGTTCGGGTCGCCGTCCCGCAGTTCCACCGCCTCGCGGGCGCCGGTCGAGGCGCCCGAGGGGACGGCGGCGCGGCCGAGGGAGCCGTCCTTGAGCTCCACGTCCACCTCGACGGTGGGGTTGCCCCGGCTGTCGATGATCTCCCGGGCGACGACCCTGCTGATCGCGGTCACGGCATGTCTCCTCACGCTGGGCCCGCGCGGCGGCGGGCGACTGCGGGCAGTAAGTTCCGACTGGAAACAAAGTGAGTCCCGAAAAGGAACCTACTATGAGGGCATGAGAATGCACAACGCCGACGAGACCTGCGGGATCGCCGGGGCCGCACTCGTCCTGGGCGACTGGTGGAACGTCCTGGTGCTGCGCGAAGTCGCCCGCGGCCACGTCCGGTTCGACGCGCTCGCGGCGGAGATCGGCCTGTCCCGCAAGGTCCTCACGGAACGCCTCGGACGGCTCGTCGCCCAGGGGGTCCTGCGGCGGAGCCTGTACCAGCGGCGGCCCGTGCGGTACGAGTACGTGCTCACCGACGCCGGTACAGCCCTGCTGCCGCTGCTGGTGGCGATGCAGGACTGGGGGGACCGGTGGGTGCTGGGCGACGGGGCGCTGACCGCGTCCGCCGGGGAGGACGGCGCCGAACACGCCCGCGTACGGGGGCTGGTGGGGACGCGGCTGCCCGACGCCCTGGTGTCGCCGGGCGCCGCGGCGAGCGTGGTGTTCACCTACCCCGGTACGGGTGTCGACTGGGGGTCGCCGCCGATCCCGGGGGCCTCGGGGTGCGCGCTGGAGCATCGGCTCTTCGTCCAGGCGTGGCCGTCGTTCCTGCGCTCGGGGGTGGCGCTGCGCGGGGTCAGTACGCAACTCCCCGAGGAACAGGCCGAGTTCGCGCGGGCCGAGGGGATTCCGTACCCCCTGGTGTCCGACGCCGGGCATGAGGTGGCCGCCGCGCTGCGGCTTCCGACGTTCCGGGGAGCGGGGCGGCTGCGGCACAAGCGGCTGATCCTCGTCGCCGACGGCGAGGGGACCGTACGGCACACCTTGTTCCCCGTGGTGGACATTCCGCAGGCGGTGGAGGAGAGCTTGCGGCTGGCCACGGCGTGAGGGGGCGGGTGGGCCCGCTGAGGGTGTGGGGCGGGGCGCCAAGGGTGTCGGGTAGCCCGCTGGGGGTCCGGGTAGGGCGCTGAGGGTGCCGGGGAGGGGGTTGAAGGTGCCGCGTCCCCGTGTCCTCAGCCCCGCATCGCCACCCGGAACAGCGTCGCCAACGCGCCGTCGATCGCGTGTGGTTGCGGTCTGCCGGAGGTGTCCAGCCGGTTCCACCGCTGGAGGTTGACCGCGACCGCCAGCTGCCGTCCGCCGTCGGCGCGGGTCATGGCGAGTGTTCCGCCGCCCCAGACCGTACCGCCGTGTCCCCACCAGGTGGCTCCGGGGACCTCCGTCGGGTGCAGGCCGAGACCGTACTCGATCACCTTGCCCTCCTGGGAGACGATCGGGACCGTGCGCCGCATCTCGGCCAGGGACCCGGGGCCGACGATCCGTCCGGCGAGGAGCTTGCCGTAGAAGCGGTTGAGGTCCGCGACGGTCGAGATCAGCGAGGCCGAGGGGCCGACCCAGGACATGTCGAAGTCGCTGTAGTCGCGGGGCGGGTCGATCATGCCGAACCAGGACTCGTAGAGCCGTGAGTACGGGCCTTCGATGTGCGGCCCCACAGGGAACTCAGTGTCGTCGAGGCCCGCGCGTTCGATGACCTCGCGGGTGATGTACCGCTCGGCGGTGGTGCCGGTGGTGTGCTCCAACAGCTGGGCCAGCAGCAGGTAGTTGGTGTTGGAGTACACGCCCGGTGAGCCGCCCGGGGCGCAGACGGCGGGTGCGGTGACGCCCAGTTCGATCAGGTCGAGGGGGTCGAAACGGGTCAGCCGGTGGGCGTCCAGGCTCTCGGGACCGGTGCGGGCGAGGTCGGGGTACGCCCGCAGGGAGGGGTAGGCGTACGGCAGGTACTCGGCGAGGCCGCTGGTGTGGTTGAGCAGCATCCGGACGGTGATCGCGTCGCCGCGCTCCCCGGGGACGAGCTTCGGGAGGTAGTGGCCGATCGGGGCGTCCAGCGCGATCTCGCCGCGCTCCACCTGCCGGAGCACCGCCGCCGCGGTGAAGGTCTTGGTGGTGCTGCCGACGCGGTGGCACAGGCCAGGGGTGACGGGGCGTCCGGTGGCGAGGTCGGCGACCCCGGCGGCGCCGCGCCAGACCTGGTCACCGTCGCGCACCTCGGCGAAGAGGCCGGGTACGCCGGCGCGGTGGACGGAGTCGAGGGCCGCGTCCAACTCCCGTGGATCCAGGGGGTTCTGCATGTCAAGCGTCCTTCCGTGGGCCGTGGACAAGCTCGCGTCCTCATTATGCACGCAGTGCGTGCAACACCAAGTGCATGAGTTAGGGTGAGGCCGGTCGAGAGGCGGCGAGAGGGGCACGATGACAGGGCGACGGCGTTGGTCGACCGACGAGATCCTGGACGCGGCGGCCGAGTTGCTGCGTACCGGCGACGCGGAGTCGTTCAGCGTGCGCAAGCTGGCCTCGGCCCTCGGGACCGACTCCTCCAGCCTCTACCGGCACTTCCGCAGCAAGACGGAACTGCTGCGCGCGGTCGCCGACCGCGTCCTGCTCGCCGCGATGGACGGCCACCAAGCCGAGGGCGACTGGAAGCAGCGCATCACGGCGCTGGCCCTGCGGCTGCGGGACGCCTTCGGCGGTCAGCCCCAACTCGCCGCGGTCTGGGGGCGGTACGCGTCGAGCGGCACCGGTTCACGGCTGGTCATGGAGGAGGTGCTCCAGGCGCTGCGCGCGTCGGGTCTGCCCGACGAGGAGATCCCGGTGCGCTACCACCGGCTCGCCGTCCTCATCGCCTCGCTGATCGCCCACGAGGCGGGGGCGGGCTCGATCACGCCGCAGGAGCAGGAACAGGGCATGGAGCTGTTCCGCGTCGCGGTCCTGGGCGCGGATCCCGCGCGCTTCCCGGCCCTGGCCCACTTCGCCCGCGACGTCCGTCCCCTCGGCGCGGACCGCCGGGCGGCCTTCGAGGAACTCCTCGCGGCGCAGCTCGCCCGGATCGAGGCCGAGGTGGCCCCGCGGCGGTCACCCGCCTGAGGCGAGGCGGTCCTCCAGGGGCGCGGGCAGCGGGTAGACGCGCTCCGCGGGGAACATCCGCTGGGCCTTCGCGGCCTGCCCGGCCTGGATCAGGGCGGCCGCCTTACGGACCTGCGGGGTGAGGTCGGTGAGGCCGGTGATCCAGTCGTCGGTGAAGGTGCGGATCAGGTGGCGGCCGATGCCGACCTGGATGCTGTAGTGGTTGAGTGCCGCCCCGCGCGCCGAACGCTCCGGGTCCCACTGGACGTGGACGGCGGCCTGGGCCACGGCCGCCGGGTCCGCGGTCGTGAGCACGGCCCGGGACAGGGCCTCCTCCCAGCCCTCACGCGTCATCCGCACCGCGAGAATGCGCTCCTGGCCGGACTTGCGGGCCCAGTTGCTGCGGTGCATCAGCCACGTGAACGACGGCTTGATCCACGTCATGCGGTGGAAGGAGAACGGCGCGACGAAGCGGCCCGCCCGCAGTGCCGCGTCCGCGATGGCGGGCGAGTACGCCTGGTAGACCACGATCGTGCGGGCGTCGTAGTCGGCGCGGATCTGATACTGCGGTGCCATGCGCGGAACCCTGTCATCCGCACCGCCGGCCCCGCGAGCCGTTTTCGCCTGCCCCCGCACGCCGGCGGGGTCAGGATTCCCCGTCGACCGGTGTGATGACCGTCCGCATGAAGACCTCCAGGAGGCGCAGGGGGTCGGCCGACGGGTCCAGGAGGGCCTGGATGCGCAGGCCGTCGAGCATGGCGAGGACGAGGACGGCCTTCTCCTCGGTGGAGAGTTCCGGGCCGTCGTGGGCCGTGCGGAGGGCTCCGGTGCGCAGGCGGTCGCGGAGGCGTTCGCCGCGGTGGGTGAAGTAGGCGTGGGCCGGGTGCGCGGGGCTGGTCGCGGCGACGGCGAGGGCGAGCCAGTTGCGCAGGTGGTCGGGGTCGGCGAACTCGTCGGCGAGGAGTTCCCCGAGGACGGCGGCGCCGTCGGTGCCGGAGGCGAGGATACGGTCGGCCTGCTCCTCGTCGTACGCGTCACGCTGGGCCAGCGCCGCGACGAGGAGGTCCTCCTTGCCGGTGAAGTGGTGCAGGAGGGCGGCGTGGGTGACGCCCGCGCGGGCGGCGATGTCGCGCAGGGAGGCCCGCTCGAAGCCGTGCTCGGCGAAGCTCGCGAGGGCGGCGCGGACGATCTGTGTCCGGCGGGCCGGGGTGGTGGCGTACGGCCCTCGGGGGCCGGTCTTCTCGCGCAACGCGCTTCCCTCCGTGCTTCCTCTGTGCTGCCTCATGTGCTCCCTCGGCACTTGCTCCGCGCTTCCTCAGGGCTTCCTCCGTGCGAACGCTTGCCTCGCGCCCCGGCCGGGAGTTTAATCACCTCCAAATCTAACCACCTTGGTTAGTTTCTGTCATCGGGAGCGCCCATGCCGGACAGCACGCCGTTCCTGTGGGGAGCCGCCAGTTCCCCGCACCAGACCGAGGGCAACAACGTCAACAGCGACTGGTGGGTCCGGGAGGGGCAGATCCCCGGCCTGGAGCGCAGTGGCGACGCGACCGACAGCTACCACCGCTACGACGAGGACATGCGCCTCCTCGCGGACGCCGGTCTCACCGCGTACCGCTTCGGCGTCGAGTGGGCACGCGTCGAGCCCGTCCCCGGGCACTTCTCCCGGGCCGAACTCGCCCACTACCGGCGGATGATCGACACCGCGCTCTCCCTCGGCCTGACCCCTGTCCTCACCCTCCACCACTTCTCCAGCCCGCGCTGGTTCACGGAGGAGGGCGGCTGGCTGGGCGCACGGGCGGTGGAGCGGTTCACTCGGTACGTCGAGGCCGTCACCGCGATCCTGGACGGCGTCCCCTGGGTCGCCACCCTCAACGAGCCCAACATGCTCGCCATGATGATGACCGTCGAACGGCAGCACCTCACCGCCCAGGGCCTCGCCGGCGCCGACACCACCCGGCCCCGCCTCCCCGCCCCCGACCCGGAGATCGGCGCCGCCCTGATCGAGGCCCACCACGCGGCCCGGGAGGTGCTGCGCGCCCGCACCGACGCGGGCGTCGGCTGGACCGTCGCCAACCGCGCCTTCATCGCCCGCCCCGGCGCCGAGGCGAAGCTCCGCGAGGTCGAACACGTCTGGGAGGACCTCTACCTCGAAGCCTCCCGTGGCGACGACTTCGTGGGCGTCCAGTCCTACTCCAGCGAGTGGGTCTCCCGCGACGGCCTCGAACCCCACATCCCCCACCCCGACGACACCATGTCCGGCAAGTCCTACCGCCCCGACGCCCTCGCCCTGGCCGTCCGCCACACCTGGGACGTCACCGGCGGCATCCCCATCCTCGTCACGGAGAACGGCATCGCCACCCCCGACGACACCCGCCGCATCGCCTACACCCGAGCGGCCCTGGACGGTCTCTTCGCCGCGATCGACGACGGCATCGACGTCCGCGGCTACCTCCACTGGAGCGCCCTCGACAACTACCGCTGGGGCGACTGGAAACCCACCCTCGGCCTCATCGCCGTGGACCGCGAGACCTTCGCCCGGCATACCAAGCCGAGCCTGGCGTGGCTGGGCGAGGTGGCACGCCGGGGGCGTCCCTGAGCCGTCGCCCCGCGCCCGGGTCCCGTTCATGCCGGCTGGTGGAGTGTGCGGTGGCGGATCGTCAGGCCCCGTGCCCAGACGACTCCGGTGCGGGCCAGGACCTCGGCGAAGGCCATGAGGACGACGGCCGGGGCCCAGGCGGTGAGGTCGATGTGGTGGTCCAGGGAGAAGCGGGCGATCGTCGGGCCGCCGCCGTGGGTGGAGTAGAGCTGGAAGGCCATGCGGAAGCCGACGCCGAGGACCCAGAGGACGGCCGCTATGAGGGTCGCTCTGGCGAAGACGTCGCCGTCCTTGTCCCGGTAGACCTTCGTCGTGGCGCCCGCGCCGGTGCCGAGCGCGAGTCCTATGGCCACCGCCGGGACGATCAGCATCAGGTCGTGACTTGTCGTCGGGACGTCCTTCAGGTATTTCACCCCGGCCCAGCAGACCAGGCCGACGGGGAGCAGCAGTGTCCGCGCGGTGAGTCTGCGTCCGCGCAGTTGCAGCAGCACCAGTCCGATGAGAGCGAGGTCGATCGCCCAGTCCGTGAAGTCCATACGCCGAGCATCGCCCGCCGCCCCCTCACCGCGCCTCGGCCCACGGGTGGGCCCCGGGTGGATTTCCCTCTCCACCCGGGGGTGGAGACGGCTGCCTGGAACAGGCCGGCCTAGGACGCGTCCAGGAAGCCCCGCAGCGACTCCGCCATGCTGTCCACGAACGCGTCCCGCCCTTCGACCAGGTCCAGCGACAGGTACGGGTTGAGGTCCTCCAGCTCGACCAGCAGCAGGTCCCCGTCCCGCGTACGGCACGCGTCCACCCGCTGGATGCCGTGGTCGAGGGTGTTCCAGTCGACGAACCGCCGGGCGAACGCCAGGTCCGCGTCACTCGCCGCGTACGGTTCGAGGGCCCAGCGCCGGGCGGGGTCGGGGGCGTACAGGGCGTACTGGAAGGCGTCGTCGACGTAGTAGAACGACGCCTCGTACCGGAAGTCGATCCGGGGCTGCACCAGGATGTCGCCGTACGCGAGCCCCGCCAGCTCCTGCGGCGGGACGAAGCGCAGGCCGATGGAGTCCGCGCCCGTCTTCGGCTTCACCGCGTACAGGTCGCGGTCCGGGAGCGACGGCAGGTCCTCGGCGCGGTCCACGGTCGGTATGACCGGCAGGCCCTCGGCGGTGAGGTCCAGGAGATACCCCTTGCCGGCCATGTCGCCGCGCCCCGTCAGCGGGTTGTACACGCGCGCCCCGCTCGCCGACGCCCGCGCGCGGAACGCGTCGTACGCGTCCTGGTAGTGCAGCACGGGCCCGCTGTTGCGGACCACGACGGCGTCATACGCGTCCATCAGCGCGGCGGCGTCCAGGGGATGACACAGGGCGATGTCGAAGGCGGTCCGGAGCCGGGAGGTCAGGTAGATGTCCTCGTCGCAGTAGCGTCGGCCCCGGGCCGGGTAGGCGAGGTCGGTGACGTACAGGATGCTGCGGCGGTCGGGCATCGGTGGGCTCCTGGTGGCTGGACTGCGGTGACGGAACTCTCGCACGCCCCCTTCATGTACTGGTCCTGCGGGCCGCTTCCCGCCAGGCGTCCGGGGCGCGGTGATGTACGCCGGCTCCTTCACCCGCCACAGCGCCGGGCCCGAGCAGCTCAGCACCCGGGCCGCGCGCCGGAGCAGCGGGGCGGTCGGGTGCCTCACGATATGGCCGATGTCGCTGCCGAGCATCTCCGCGAAGGCGGTCCAGACGGTCACCCAGTGGTCGTCGAGGAGCCCGAAGGCCAGCCGCTCCCGGTCGGCCGGGGCCAAGGTGTCGTCGGTGAAGACGCCGTCCGCCCAGGAGTGGGCGATCTCGTTGGCGGTGCACGGCCGTTCGGGCTCGTCGAGGTCGCTCCACCCGCCCTCGCTCTGGACGACACCGCGCGCGGCGAGCCACTGCCGGGCTTCCTCGACAGGTTCCATCCGCGCAGTATGCGGGGCCGGGGATCAGGAGCAGAACTCGATGATCGTGCCGGTCAGGATGTCGGTGAGGCGGTCGAGGGAC
This sequence comes from Streptomyces sp. 4F14, assembly GCF_048159485.1. Lineage (NCBI taxonomy): Bacteria > Bacillati > Actinomycetota > Actinomycetes > Kitasatosporales > Streptomycetaceae > Streptomyces > Streptomyces sp. 4F14. Next base: position 69,531 of record NZ_JBLRVY010000022.1, on the reverse strand, counting down.
GCCAGGTCGACGTACTCCGTGTCCGCGTGCGCCCCCTCGCCGTCAACTCCGAAGAGGACACTGGGGATCCCGGCCCGGTCCAGGAGTGCGCAGTCCGTCCAGAAGGGCTCGGCGCGGATCGACGGCGGGTACCCGAGGGCGAGTTCGGCATGCCGGGCGAGAGTCCGGACGATCGGCGCCTCGGCGTCGGCCTCGAAGGGGTCACGGTGGACACCGCGCGTCAGCTCGTACGTGAAGTCGGGGATGTTTACGGCGAGTTGGTCGAGTACGGCGGCGAGTTCGCGTTCCGCGTCGGTGACGCTCTCCCCGGGGACCGTGCGCCGCTCCACGGTGATCCGGCAGGACGCGGGGTAGGTGGACGGCTCCTCTCCGCCCTGGATGACGGAGGCGTGCACGGTCCCCGTGCCGAGCAGCCGGTGTCCGGGTCCCTGGGCGAGGCGTCGCCCCAACTCTTCGAGAGCGACCAGGAAATGGCCCGCTCTGGCGATGGCGTCGATACCGAGGTCGGGGCGTGAGCCGTGGGCGGCGCGGCCGAGGACCTGTACGTCGAACCAGGCGAACCCCTTGTGGGCGAGGGTGAGTTGGAGGTGGCTGGGTTCGGTGACGATCGCGGCGTCGGCGGTGAAGGAGTCGAGGACTTCCTCGGTACCGGCGCTGGCGTACTCCTCGTCGGCGACGAGCGCGAGGACGACGTCACCGCGCAGCGGACCGCGGGCGGTTGCGCGGGCGGCGGCGGTCATCATGGCCGCGATGCCGCCCTTCATGTCGAAGGTGCCCCGGCCGTACATGCGGCCGTCGGCGATCCGGGGCCGCAGGGTGTGCCCGGCGAGGCTGACGGTGTCGAGGTGGCCGTTGAGCATGAGGGAGCGCCCGCCGCCGGTGCCGTGGGCGACGGCGGCCAACGAGGGGCGTCCTGGGCGGCGTTCGAGGCGGTGGACCTCGAACCCGCGCCCGCGCAGCCACGCGCCGCAGAAGTCGGCGATGGCCGCCTCTCCCGCGCCGCCCGCGACGAGGTCGGGGTTGACGGAGTCGATGGAGACGAGTTCGGCGAGAAGCCCCGTCGGCTCATGCATGAACGGCCCCCGCCAGCCGAAGCAGCGTCGTCGCCAGCACGTCCACGCCCTGCGCGCACGCCTCCGGCGTCGAGTACTCGCGCGGGTTGTGGCTGATCCCGTCGTACTCGCCCCGTACGAAGATCATGGCCGTCGGGCAGAGCGCGGCGATCTCCTGGGCGTCGTGTCCGGCGCCGGAGAGCAGGGAGATGTGGGCGAGGCCGTGCTCGTCGGCGGCCTGGGCGATGACCTTCTGGACGCCCTCGTCGAAGGGAACGTGAGCGGTCTTGGCCATCCGCCGGGCACTGAACGTCAACCCCGGCCGACTGCCCTCCAGTTCACGCAGGTAGCCCGCCAACGCCGCCTCCGCGCGAGCCATGTGCTCATCGTCCGGATTGCGCAGGTCCACGGTCATCTCCGCCCGCGCCGGGACGATGTTCGTCAGATCCGGGTGGACGACGAGATGCCCGACGGTCGCACGCAACTCCCCGTACTCGCCGGAATCGACCAACTCCCGCAGATACACGATCACTTGGGCAGCGGCGAGCCCGGCGTCGGCGCGGAGGTGCGTCGGAGTGGTCCCGGCGTGGGCGGCGCGGCCATGGATCGTGATCTCCTGCCAGGAGATGCCCTGGACGCCGGTGACGACGCCTACGGGAACGCCGTGTTCAGCGAGGACGGGGCCCTGTTCGATGTGGCACTCGACGTAGGCGTACGGCGGATCGAGGCGGACGTCGGCGGGCCCGTCGAAGCCGGTGCGGGCGAGTTCCGCGCCGAGGGTGCGGCCCTCGCGGTCGGTCAGGGCATGGGCGTACTCCAGGCCGATCCGTCCCGCGGCGACGGCGCTGCCGAGCATGTCGGTGCCGAAGCGGACGCCCTCCTCCTCGGTGAACACGGCGACCTCGATGGGCCGTTGGGTGCGAATACCGCGTTCGTCGAGAGCGCGCACGACCTCGATGCCGCCGAGCACTCCGAGGCAGCCGTCGAAGGCGCCCGCGGTGGCGACGCTGTCGATGTGGGAGCCGGTGAGGACGGGCGCCGCGGTGGGGTCGGCGCCCTCGCGACGGCCGTAGATGTTGCCCATCTCGTCGATACGGACAGCGAGTTGGGCTTCCTCCATCCAGGCGATGACCTGTCGGCGGCCCGCCGCGTCGGCGTCGGTGAGGGCGAGGCGGTTCACGCCGCGCAGGCCGGTGCGGTCGTCGTCGTAGGCGCCGATCTCGGCGAGGTCCATGAGGGACCGCCAGAGGCGGTCGGCGTCGATCATCGGGGCGCTCCTTCGGTGTTGAGCAGGACGGTCACGGAGTCGGGGCCGAGGTCCGGCAGCAGGTGCCGGGCCGCGCGCAGGCCGGCGAGCGTGGCCGCGCCGCAGGGGCCCGAGTCGACGCCCAGGGCGCCGAGTTCGGCGGCCGCGCGGGCGCTGTCCGTGTCGGTGACGGCGATCGCGGCATCCAGTCCGGCGTGCAGGAACGGCCACGCGAGGCTCGACGGGGTGCCGCAGTTCAGCCCCGCCATCGCCGTCCGGCCCGTGGGCACGGTGACGGGCTCGCCGCGCGTCAGGCTCTCCAGCACGCAGGCCGCGTTCTCCGGTTCCACCGACATCAGCGCCGGGGCCCGGCCTGCCGGGCGGCTGCGGTAGTGGGTGACCACGGCCTGCGCGAGCGAACCGACACCGACGGGTACGACGATCAAGTCCGGTTCGGCGGGGAGCTGTTCGTCGATCTCCGCGCACAGGGTGTCGTAGCCCTCGACGATCCACGCCGGGATCCGCTCGTAGCCCGGCCAGGCGGTGTCCTGGACCAGGAGGGCGTCCGGCGTCTCGGCCGCGCGGCGTACGGCGGTGTCGTAGTCGCCGTCGACCTCGGTGACCTCGGCGCCTTCCGCGGCGATCGGGGCGGGGTCGACGCCCTTGGGGACGAACACGTGGGCCCGCTTGCCGAGTTGGCGTGCGGTGCGGGCGACCGCGCGGCCGTGGTTGCCGTCGGTGGCGGTGACGAGGGTCGTGGTGTCCGGGGCTTCGGCGAGGGCCCGGTGGATGGCCCAGGTGGCGCCGAGCGCCTTGAACGCGGGGAGGCCGAGGCGGGACGACTCGTCCTTGACGAAGACCCGGCCCAGGTTCAATTCCCGGGCCAGGGCGGGGAGTTCGGTGAGAGGGGTGGGGGTGTGGCCGGGGAGGGCGCGGTGGAAGTCGCGGACGGCGGTGGGCGGTGGCGGGCAGCGCCAGGTGCGGGCGGCGGGGCGGGAGAGCCAGGGGGTGTCGGTCACGTCCTCAGGGTCCACCGGGGTGACATCATCGGTCCAGCGAATGTTTCCGACCTGTAGTCGTCGGAAAAACCGACGGGAAAGGTGGGACGGTGTTCGACCTGCACCGACTGCGTCTGCTGCGCGAGCTGAAACACCGGGGGACCCTGGCGGCCGTCGCCGCCGCCCTCTCCTACGCGCCCTCCTCCGTCTCCCAGCAGCTCTCCCAACTGGAGGCCGAGGTCGGCGTCCCGCTCCTGGAGCCGGTCGGGCGGCGCGTACGGCTCACCGAGCAGGCCGAGATCCTCGTCGCCCACACCGAGGCGGTCCTCGAACGCCTGGAGCGCGCCGAGGCCGACATCGCGAGGTCCCTCACGGACCTGACGGGTACGGTGCGCATCGCGTCGTTCCAGACGGCGGCGCTGGCGCTGATCCCGGCCGCGCTGGGCCTGTTGCGCGAACGGCACCCTGGACTCCGGGTCCATCTCACCCAGTTGGAGCCGGAACGCTCACTCCCGGCCCTCCAGTCCAGGGACTTCGACCTGGTCCTGGCGGAGGAGTACCCCGGGGTGCCCGACGCCCGCTCCCCCGACCTGGAGCAGGAAGACCTGCTGGAGGACCCCCTCCACCTGGCCACCCCCACCCCGGCAACGGCCCTGGCCGCCCTCGCCGATCACCCCTGGGTCATGGAACCCGCCGACACGCCCGCCCGCCACTGGGCCCTCACCCGCTGCCGCGAAGCCGGTTTCGAGCCGGACGTCCGCTTCGAGACCACCGACCTGCTCCTGCACCTCCGTCTGGTCGAGGAGGGCCACGCGGCGGCCTTCCTCCCGGCCCTGGTCTGGCGCGGCGACACCCCCACCGTCCCGCTCCGCCAACTCCCCGATGCGAGGCGGGTGTTCACGGTCGTCCGGAAGGGCCGCAACACCCACCCGGCGATCGTGGCGTGCCGGGACGCGCTGCGGGCGGCGGTGACGGGCTGAGCACCACGGCCGGGGCGCACCTCGCACGAGCCGCAGAGCGGCACCCCGGCCCCGCACCGACCCCGCCCTCGCACGACCCCGGCCTCGAACCGCGCCCGGCGCGAGACCGGACTCCGCCCCGAACCAAGCCCGCCGCGAGACCGGACTCCGCCCCGAACCAAGCCCGGCGCGCGGCCGGACCTCGCCCCGATCCAAGCCCGGCGCTGACCGGCCCCGCCCCGATCCAAGCCCGGCCCGGAACCAGGCCCGTCCAGCCCGCTCAAGCCACCTCCGGCCCCCCGAACTCCCCCATCGCGTCGATCAGCCACCGCCCCAGATAGTCCGCGAACGACGCACGCGGGAACAGCCGGTACGTCGGCGCGTCGTCGGTCTGCCACAGCAGGACCGGCACCGGCCCGACCGTCGTGGACACCGCCCGGCCGGAGCCGAAGGCACGAGGGTGGAGGTCGACAGGACACCCCTTCTCCAGCACGGCCCGAGCGCTGGGGCCGGTGAGTTCGAGGGTGGTCCGGTTGGCGGAGAGGTCGACGACCGAGCCGGCGTCGGCACCGAGGGACGCCTTCAACTCGGCGGTGAGGTCGGCCGGTTCGGCGCTGGAGACGACGAGCCACTCGTCGGGCCCGGACCACGTGACCGTATGGGCGCCGGAGGCCGTGGTCCGGCCGCACTCCTGGGGCAGGGCCGCGCCGAGCGTCTTCTCGATGCGCGCCGCCGCCTCCGAGGCCGGGTGCACGCGGACGTTCACCATGGTGAGGAACGGGAGTTCGGTCAGCGAGACGCCTCGCGGTCCGGTCACCGTCGCGGCGGACAGGGCGTCCTTGAGGTGGGCCAGGGGGCTCACCGCGAGTCGTTCAGCCATCTCGGCGGGTCCCTTCGGGGTCGTAGAGGACGAAGTCGGTGACCTCGACGGGGATCAGCTCCTCGCCGACGGGGGCGAGGAGGGTCTCGCCGTGCCGGTCCCGGCCGCCGGCCACCAGCGCGAGGGCGAAGGGGCGGCCGAGTGCCTGGCTGTGGTAGCTGGAGGTGACGTGGCCGAGCATGGGGACGGGGATCGTGTCCAAGTCGGTGTCGGGGGCGACGAGTTGGGTGCCTTCGGGGAGCCGGGTCGTCCGGTCCGCCGGGAGCAGTCCGACGAGGTGCTTGCGGTCGGCGCGGACCGTGTCGGGCCGGGAGTAGGAGCGCTTCCCGACGAAGTCCTTCTGCTTGGACACCACCCACGCCATCCCCGCGTCCTGCGGGGTGACCGTCCCGTCGGTGTCCTGCCCGACGATGATGTACCCCTTCTCGGCGCGCAGGACGTGCATGGTCTCGGTGCCGTAGGGGGTGATCCCGTACGGCTGCCCGGCGGCGTGGACCTGCTCCCAGACCGAACGGCCGTACCACGCCGAGACGCTGATCTCGTAGGCGAGTTCACCGGAGAAGGAGATACGGCAGATCCTGGCCGGGATCCCGGAGGCGAGGGTGGTCTCGCGGAACGCCATGAAGGGGAACGCCTCGGCGGACAGGTCGACGTCCGGCGCCAACTGACCGACGACGTCACGGGACTTGGGGCCGACGACGGCGATGGTCGCCCACTGTTCGGTCACCGACGTGCAGTACACGTCGAGTTCGGGCCACTCCGTCTGGAGCCAGTCCTCCAGCCAGTCGAGGACTCCGGCGGCGCCCCCGGTCGTGGTGGTCATGAAGTACCGCTCGTCGTCGAGGCGCAGGGTCACCCCGTCGTCGAAGATCATGCCGTCCGGCTTGCACATCACGCCGTAACGGGCGTTGCCGGGCTTCAGTTTCTTGAACGCGTTGGTGTAGATCCGGTTGAGGAACTCCCCCGCGTCGGCGCCCCGGATCTCGATCTTCCCGAGGGTCGAGGCGTCCATGAACCCGACACCCTCGCGGGCGGCCCGGCACTCGCGGGCGACGGCGGCGTCCATGTCCTCCCCGTCCAGCGGGTAGTACCGGGGCCGCTTCCACTGCCCGACGTCCTCGAACACGGCCCCGTGCTCGACATGCCAGTGGTGCACGGACGTCATCCGCTCGGGGTCGAACAATTCCCCCCGCTCACGCCCCGCGAGAGCCGCGAAGGCGACCGGCGTGTACGGCGCCCGGTAGGCGGTCGTCCCGATCTCCCCCGGCTCACCGCCGAGCACCGACGCGATCACCCCGATCGCGTTGACCCCGGACGTCTTGCCCTGGTCGCCCGCGGTCCCGAGCGAGGTGTACCGCTTGACGTGTTCAACTCCCCGCATCCCGGCGCCCGTTGACCGCAGCACATCGGCGACGGACACGTCCCGCTGGAGGTCGACGAAGTGGTCGTCGTAGGACTCGGCGGGCACGGTCCACAACGCCCTTACAGGAGCAACTGATTGACGGGACGTCACCGATGGCACCGGCACCGCGAACCCCGCCTCGACAGCGGCCACCGCCCCGGCCCGCGCCCCCTCCGCGACACAGTCGTCCGTGTCGTACGTCCCCCGGGCCGCCCCCACGATCTGCTGCCCCCGCACCACCCCGTCCGGCACGAACGCGGCCAACTCCTCGTCCCAGCGCACCTTTCCCTGCCGCTGGCTGTGCAGATGGACAACGGGACTCCAGCCCCCGGAGACGGCGAGCAGATCACACCCCAGCTCGGTGAACGACGACCCGTCGAGTTCCTGGACGGTGACCCCGGTCAACCGCCTGTCCCCGGACGCTGATACGACCGCGCTCCCGGTCAACACCCCGACCCCGTCCACCGATCGCGCCGACACCTCCGCCCGCGCGTCCACGACCGCCACGACCTCGACCCCCGCGGCCCGCAACGCGTCCACGGTGTCGTACGCACTGTCGTTGGTCGTGCTCACCACGGCCCGCGAACCCGGCGTCACCGCATACCGGTCGACGTACGTCCGCACAGCCCCGGCGAGCATCACGCCGGGCCGGTCGTTCCCGGCGAACACCAGCGGACGTTCGTGCGCGCCGGTCGCCAGCACGACCTGCCGGGCCCGTATGTGCCACAGGCGTTGCCGTGAGACGCCCTTCAACGAGAGGTTCTCGGTGCGCCGTTGGAGCGCGAGGACGTAGTTGTCGTCGTAGGCCCCGAAGGCGGTCGTCCGCTGGAGTACGAGGGTCTCGGGCGCGGCGTCGAGGCGCGCGCGCAACTCCGTGACCCACTCGGAGCGGTCGAGGAGGGAGCCGCCCAACTCCGGCTGGTCGTCGATGAGAAGGACACGGGCGCCGGATTCGCCGGCCGCGACCGCTGCGGCGAGCCCGGCCGGACCCCCGCCGACGACCAGGACGTCCGTGTGGACGTACTTCTTGTCGTAGGCGGCCGGGTCGACACCAAGGTCGAGGCGGCCTTTGCCGGAGAGGGTGCGGGCGGAGAGACCGTCGTACAGCTCGATCGTGGTGGCCGGGAGCATGCCCTCCGAGTACGAACCGTCCAGCTGTACCAGGGCGTTGGGTTCTTCGACGCCTGCCGAGACGATGCCTCGGGGGCGGCCCCGGTAGAGGGAGGGGGCGACCTCGATGACGCCGTTCGCGAGCATCGCGGAGGCGAGGGTGTCGCCGGGGTGGCCGGTCAGCTCCCGTCCGTCGAGGGTGAAGTGGAGGACGGTGTCGCGGTCGACGCGGCCGCCGTTCGGGAGCCGGAAGGGCTGGTCGGTCATCGGGTTCCTTCCGGGCGGGGCTCGTCGAGGCGGTAGACGGCGAGGACCTGGTGGCTGGCGGTGTCGCGCAGGACGTTGAACCAGCGGCGGCAGCCGGTGCTGTGCACCCAGCGCTCGGCGAAGGGGCCCTTGGGGTTGTCGCGGTAGAAGACGTACTCGGCCCACTGCTCGTCGGTCAGGTCGCCGGGGCTGTCCGGGTAGGGGACGTGGGCCTGGCCGCCGTAGTGGTACTCGGTCTCGTCGCGCGGGCCGCAGTAGGGGCAGTCGATCAGCAGCACGGTGCCTCCTCAGTGGGCCACGGCGGCGGCGCCGTGTTCGTCGATCAGGGCGCCCGTGGTGAACCGGTCGAGCGCGAACGGGGCGTTGAGGGCGTGGGGTTCGCCGGTGGCGATGGTGTGGGCGAAGGTCCAGCCGGCCGCCGGGGTGGCCTTGAAACCGCCGGTTCCCCAGCCGCAGTTGACGTACAGGTTCTCGACCGGGGTGGTGCCGAGGATCGGGGAGGCGTCCGGGGTGACGTCGACGATGCCGCCCCAGGTGCGCAGGACGTGCGCGCGGGCGAAGACGGGGAACAGCTCGACGGCGGCGGCCATTTGGTGCTCGATGACGTGGAACGAGCCGCGCTGCCCGTACCCGTTGTAGGAGTCGACGCCCGCGCCCATCACCAGCTCGCCCTTGTGGGCCTGCGACACGTACACGTGGACGTGGTTCGACATGACCACCGTCGGGTGGACCTCCTCGTGCAGCTCGGAGACGAGCGCCTGGAGGGGGTGGGACTGAACCGGCAGGCGGACACCGGCGAGTTCCGCGAGGACGCTGCTGTGCCCGGCCGCCGCGAGCCCGACGCGTCCGGCGAGGATGCGGCCCCGGTTCGTCTCGACGCCCACCACGCGGTCGCCGTCCTTGACGAAGCCGGTGACCTCGCAGCCCTGGATCAGGTCGACGCCGTGCTCGTCGGCGCTGCGGGCCAACGCCCAGGCCACGTGGTCGTGTTTGGCGATCCCGGCGCGGGGCTGGAAGGTCGCGCCGAGCACCGGATAGCGGGTGTTCGAGGAGACGTTGACGATCGGGCAGACCTCGGCGACCTCGTCCGGCTCCAGCCATTCGGCGTCAACTCCGTTGAGCCGGTTGGCGTTCACCCGCCGGACGCCCTCGCGGACGTCCTGGAGGGTGTGCGCGAGGTTGAGGACGCCGCGCTGGCTGAACAGGAAGTCGTAGTCCAGCTCCTCGGGGAGGCGCTCCCACAGTTTGAGGGCGTGCTCGTAGATCGCCGCGCTCTCGTCCCACAGGTAGTTGGAGCGGATGATCGTCGTGTTGCGGGCCATGTTGCCGCCCGCGAGCCAGCCCTTCTCCAGGACGGCGACGTTCGTGATGCCGTGGTTGACGGCGAGGTAGTGAGCGGTGGCCAGACCGTGCCCGCCGCCGCCGACGATGACGACGTCGTACGAGCGTTTCGGATCGGGGTTGCGCCAGAGGAAGTCGGGGTGCTCGGGGAGGGGGGCTTCGGTCATGCCGGTTTCTCCGTACAGGTCGGTCAGGCGAGGTCGGCGTACAGGGGGAAGGCGTTCGCCAACTTCGTTACCCGGTCCCGGAGTTCGCCTTCGGGAACCTCGCCCTTGAGCGTCTCGGCGACGATGTCGGCGACCTCCCGGAACTCCGGCCGCCCGAACCCGCGCGTGGCCAGCGCCGGCGTCCCGATCCGCAGCCCGGACGACACCATCGGCGGACGCGGGTCGAAGGGAACGGCGTTGCGGTTGACGGTGATCCCGACCCGGTGGAGCCGGTCCTCGGCCTGCTTGCCGTCCAGCTGCGAGTTCCGCAGGTCGACCAGGACGAGGTGGACCTCGGTCCCCCCGGTCAGGACGGTGATCCCGGCCTCGGCGACGTCGTCGGACAGCAGCCGCCCGGCGAGCACCCGCGCCCCCTCCAGCGTCCGGCGCTGCCGGTCCTTGAAGTCCTCGCTCGCGGCCACCTTGAACGCAACCGCCTTCGCCGCGATGACGTGTTCGAGCGGACCGCCCTGCTGGCCGGGGAAGACCGCCGAGTCGATCTTCTTCGCGAGAGCGGCCCGCGTGAGGATCACCCCGCCGCGCGGCCCGCCGAGGGTCTTGTGCGTGGTCGTCGTGACGACGTCCGCGTACGGCACGGGATTCGGGTGCAGCCCCGCCGCGACGAGCCCCGCGAAGTGCGCCATGTCGACCAGCAGATACGCGTCGACCGCGTCCGCGATCCGCCGGAACTCCGCGAAGTCGAGCTGGCGCGGATACGCCGACCAGCCCGCGACGATCAGCTTCGGCCGGTGCTCCAGGGCGAGCCGCTCGACCTCCTCCATGTCGATCCTGAGGTCGGACTCGCGGACGTGGTAGGGGACGACGTCGTACAGCTTGCCCGAGTAGTTGAGGCGCATGCCGTGCGTGAGGTGGCCGCCGTGCGCGAGGTCGAGGCCGAGGATCGTGTCGCCGGGCTTGAGCAGGGCGAACATCGCCGCCGCGTTGGCCTGGGCGCCCGAGTGGGGCTGGACGTTGGCGTGTTCGGCGCCGAACAGGTCCTTGACCCGGTCGATCGCCAACTGCTCTATGACGTCGGTGTGTTCGCAGCCGCCGTAGTAGCGGCGGCCGGGGTAGCCCTCGGCGTACTTGTTGGTGAGCACCGAGCCCTGGGCCTCCAGGACGGCGGCGGGGGCGAAGTTCTCGGAGGCGATCATCTCCAGCGTCGACTGCTGGCGGTGCAGTTCGGCCGCGACGGCCGCGGACACGTCCGGGTCGAGTGCGGCGAGCGGGAGGGACAGGGTCATCTGTTCACCATCCTGGGAACCGGCTGATACGCGACTGATATATCAAGCTGTGCGGTAACGTATGGGAGCTCACCGCACGCGTCAAGGGGGCGTCCATGCAGCAGACCGAGGAGCTGTCCCTCGCCGAACAGGCGTACCGCGCCGTACGCGACCAGCTCGTCCTGCTCGCGATCCGGCCCGGCGCACCCATCAACGAGGAGCAGGTCGCGCAGTCCCTCGGCGTCGGGCGGACCCCGCTGCGTGAGGCGCTCAAGCGGCTCCAGTACGAGCGGCTCATCACGACCTACCCCCGGCGCGGGACGTTCGCCACCGACGTCAACATCACCGACCTCGCGCATGTCTCCGAGGTCCGCCAGGAGCTGGAGCCGCTGGCCGCCGCCCAGGCCGCACGCCGGGCCACCGCCGCCGACCGGGCCGCCCTCACCGACCTGCGGGGCGAGCTGGAGAACGCGGACATCCGCCGCCAGGGGGCGACCGAGCTGCTCCGCCTCGACCTGCGGGTGCACCGCGCCGTCTACGCCGCCACGGGCAACCCGTACCTGGAGGACACCCTCGTCCGGTACGACAACCTCGCGACCCGCATCTGGTGCCTGTTCATCGACCGGCTCCCGGACATGGCGGGCCACGTCGGGGAGCACGGCCCGCTGATCGAGGCGATCGTCGCCGGGGAGCCGGGCCGCGCGCAGGAGCTGGCGCGTCGGCATGTGGAGGGGTTCGAGAAGGCGGTCCGGGCGGTGATCTGAGCCGGACACGTACGCGCGCTCACGCACCCCCCGGCCGCATCCGCGGCCTCCCCGCCAGCGTCGTCCACAAATACGGCGCCACGTCGTCCTCCGGCAGTTCCGCGATCATGTACCGCACACAGCGCTCGATCTTCACCCGCCACAGCCGCGCCGCCTCGTTCCCGTCGGCCGCGTGCAGGGCCTCGTGGACGGCGGTGTCCTCGCTCGCGATCGTGTCGCACGCCTGCCCGTAGTTCATGTCGAGGATCGTGACGAAGACCCGCAGCCGGGCGGTGAGGCGCTCGAAGGTGCCGGCCGCCTGCGGCAGGTCGGCGGTCCGGGCCAGGGCGTCCTGGTAGCGGAGGTCGACCTCGCGGATGCGCAGGTGATCGTTGTCGCGAGCCGCCGCGCGGACCTCCGCGAGCACGGCGGCCGCCGGCGCGAGGTTCGCCCGGCCCAGCATCGCGACCCGGCGCAGCAGCAGCGCGCCGAGGCTCGCGCGCAGGGCGTACAGGTCGAGTACGTCCTTGGCGGTGATGACCGGGATCCTCGTACCGCCGCCGGGCAGCGGATCGAGCATGCCCTCCTCGACCAGTGACCGCAGGCCCGCGCGGACGACCCGGCGGGAGACCCCGAGCTTCGTCGCGAGCGGCGCTTCCCTCACGCGTTCGCCGGAGCGGGGGCCGCCCGCGAGGACGGCGTCGCGCAGGGCGTCCACGAGGGTGTTGACCGGCATCGCCGGGTGCTCGGGTGCACGCTGCTCCGGTACTTTCGAGTCACTGTCAGGGCCGCAGATGAACGGGGTCGCGTACGAGGGCAGCGGGGCGACGACCTGCGCGAAGGCGGGCGCGTCCGGCGTCCAGGCGCCGGCCCAGGCGAGGAGCGCGTCCCGCAGGCGGGGCGGGGCGGGCGCCGCTTCGCGGGGGAGCCGGGCGGTGACCAGCAGGCGCTGGGCTTCGCCGGTCCAGGCTTCGAGGGTGGGGGCGTGGTGCCAGCCGGGGGTGCCGCGGTGGGCGGCGGGGACGCCGTACGCGAGGAAGTGGACGGCCGTCCCGGCGGTGACCGTGGCCCTGGTCCGGGCGACGAAGGCGTCCAGGGCATCGCCGTGACCCCCTCCCGCCCCACCCCGCAGCGCCGCGAACGCGCACGCCACCCCCACCACCCGCCCCGCCTCCCCGTCGTCCCCCAGCAGCCGTGTCGCCGCCGTGGTCCCGGCCCCCTTCCGGCTCGTCACCGCCAGCACGCACACCGGCGGTGCCACGAACAGCCCGATCGGCTCGTCCGCGCGGGCCGGCAGGGACCACGTACGCCGCGCCCCCGGCCCCGAACTCAGGTGGTACGTACGCCAGATGCGGCTCACCGTGCTCTGGCTTAGCCCGGTCTCCGCGGCCATCGAGCGGGTGGACCAGCCGCGCCCCGGCGCGGGCGTCAGACCACGGACGAGCACCCGCGCCACGGCGTCCTCGTCGGCGGCGGGAGGACGCCCGGGGCGGGGGCGTTCGTCGAGCCCGGCGAGCCGCAGCGCGAGGAACCGGGAACGCCAGGTCGCGACCATGTCCCGGGAGACACCGAGGAGTTGGGCGACCCCCACCACCGTGGTCCCCGTCTCGCACGCGAGGACGATCCGCGCCCGCAGCGCCCGCGCCTGCGCGGTCGTACGGCTCCGGGCCCACGTACGCAGGACGGCGCGCTCCTCGTCGGTGAGGACCACGGTGTCGCGCGGGCGGCCGGACATGCGGGAAACGTAGCCGAACTTCTGACTCGGCGACACCCTCGTACCCGTCCCGGTGCCGGAGGCATTGTTGGCCCGCCCCCGCCTTCACATACTTCGTTGCCATCCGGTGGCCACGCCGCCGGCGTCCCCAGGAAACCGTGAGTCCGCCGGGCCCCAGGTGCCCACTCCCCCACCCCACTCCCCGCTCCCGCCTGCCCGAAAGGCAGGCCGCTCCGGAGGCTTCGATGACCGTGAACGCAGGGAACAGACTGGACGACGCGCCCCTGTCGCGCTTCCACAAGAAACTGGCGCTGTACTCCTCCGGAGGACCGTTCCTCGACGGGTACGTCCTGAGCATCATCGGCGTCGCGATGGTGCAGATCTCCCCGCAGCTCGACCTGTCGGACTCGACGCAGGGCCTGATCGGCGCGTCCGCGCTGATCGGCGTGTTCCTGGGCGCGTTCGCCGGCGGCTGGCTGACGGACCGGTTCGGCCGGCAGGTCCTGTACACGATCGACCTGGCCGCGATCATCGTCTGCTCGGTCGCCCAGTTCTGGGCGGACGACGCGGTGTGGCTGTTCGTGCTGCGGCTGCTGATCGGGATGGCGGTCGGCGCGGACTACCCGATCGCGACGTCGCTGCTCGCCGAGTTCACCCCGAGCCGCTACCGGGGCCCGCTGCTGGGCGGGCTGGTCGCCATGTGGTTCGTCGGCGCGGCGGTCGCCTACATCGTCGGGGAGATCCTGCTGCACCAGCTCGGCGACGACGCCTGGCGGTGGATGCTGTCCAGCGCCGCGCTGCCGGCCACGGTGATCGTGCTGCTGCGGCTCGGTACGCCGGAGTCGCCGCGCTGGCTGGCGAGCAAGGGCCGTACGGCGGAGGCGGAAGCCGTCCTGAAGCAGGTCTACGGCCCGGAGGCGACGATCGCGGACCTGGCGGAGGAAGAGGAGCGCGAGAACGTCGACCTGAAGGCGATCCTGCGGTCCGGGTACGGCGGCCGGATGCTGTACATCTCGGTCTTCTGGACGTGTTCGGTGATCCCGCTGTTCGCGATCTACGCCTTCGGCCCGAGGATCCTCGACGCGCTGCGCCTGGAGGACGGCCTCGCGAACGTCGGCGAGGCGATGATCACGGTGATGTTCCTGATCGGCTGTGTGATCGCCCTGTTCGGGGTGAACCGCATGGGCCGGCGGACGCTGGTGATCCACAGCTTCCTGTGGTCGGGCCTCGCGCTGCTGCTCCTCGGCCTGTTCCCGGACGCCCCGTCCGGCGTGATCATGACGCTGTTCGCGCTGTACGCCGTCATCATCGGCGGCACCCAGATCCTCCAGTGGATCTACCCGAACGAACTGTTCCCGACCGAGGTGCGGGGTTCCGCCGTCGGGCTCGCCTCCTCGGCCAGCCGGATCGGCGCGGCGACCGGCACCTATCTCGTCCCGATGGCCCTGACCGGCTGGGGTGTCGGCGGCACGATGCTCGCCGCCGCCGCGATCAGCCTGATCGGCGCCGCCGTCTCCGTCCTGTGGGCGCCGGAGACGCGTGGCATGACCCTGCACCAGGCGGCCACGCTGACGCCCCCGGCCACCACCACCCCCGTCGAGACCGTCGCTGGAGGAGCCCGATGAAGGACGTCGTGATCGTGGGCGGCGGGATCGCCGGGCTCGCGGCGGGCTGGCGGCTGCGGCACTGGGACACGCTGCTGCTGGAGTCGGAGCACCGGGTCGGCGGCCGGGTCCGCTCGGAGCGGCGCGGGCCGTACTGGATGAACTGGGGCGGGCACGTCTACGCGGGCGGGAACTCGGCGACGTCGTGGCTGCTCAACAGCACCGGCGTCGAGTCGGTCCCCGTCCCCGGCTCGCTGGCCGGTCTGTCGATGAACGGCAAGCTGCTGCTGAAGGGCCGGGTGGAGAGCTACCCGTTCCGCGTCCCGATGCCGATGGCCGCGCGGGTCGGCATGGTCAGGGCGGGCGCCAAGGTCGCGCTGCACGTGGCCCGGTACGCCCGGACCGTGCAGCGGCGGCGCGGCGAGACCGCCGCCCAACACCAGCAGCGGATCTACGACTTCATGAACGACCGCTCCTTCCAGGACTTCATCGGCGACCTCCCCGAGGACGCGGAGGCCCTGTTCAAGCCGACGGTGACGCGCTCCTCCGCCGACATGGACCAGCTCTCGGCGGGTTCCGGCGTCGGCTACTTCAGCCTGGTGTGGAACATCGGCGGCGGCCTCTCGCGCTCCATCCTGGGCGGCCCGTCGACCCTCACCCAGAACATCGCCGCGGCCCTCGGCGACAAGGTCCGACTGGGCGCGTCCGTCGACGAGATCGTCCACAAGAACGACTCCGTCCTCGTCCGCTACCGGCAGGACGGCGTGGAGCGCGAGGTGGAGGCCCGGTACGTCGTCCTCGCGACGCCCGCGACGGTCAGCCACCGCATCGCCGTCGACCTCGACCCGGACGTACGCGAAGCACTCTCGAAGATCGTGTACGGGCCGTACGTCAGCGCCGCGTTCCTGTCCGACGAGACGGGGCGTCAGGTGTGGGACGACGCGTACGGGATCGCGACGCCGAAGCGGTCGTTCAACGTGGCGCTGAACATGTCGAACGTCGTGCACGGGTACGCGGCCGAGCGGCGCCCCGGCAGCAGCATCATGACGTTCTCGCCGGGGGCTCTGGCTCGGGAGCTGCTGGAGCACGACGACGACAAGATCCGGCGGATCTACCTGGACGACCTCGACCAGGTGCTGCCGGGGTTCGCGGACCATGTCGTCGAGGCGGAGATCCAGCGGTGGCCGACGGGTTCGCCGTACTGCTTCCCCGGGCGCGGGAAGCTCCAGCCGGCGCTGACGCGGCGCGGCGGGCGGGTGTTCCTCGCCGGGGACTACCTCGGCACGTTCTACACGGAGACCGCGATCGGTACGGGTCTTTCGGCGGCGCAGGAGGTGCGCAGCCTGCTGGCGAGCGACCGGCAGATCAGCGACCGGCACGCGGCCTGAATCCAGCTTGTTTCTCAGGGGAGTTGAGCATGTCTACAGAGTTGAGCGGTGTCCTGACCGCGCTGGCCACGCCGTTCGCGGCGGACGGGCGGGTCGACGAGAAGACCTTGCGGCTGCTGGTGGACCGCAGTGTCGACGCCGGGGTGGGCGGGGTCGTCGCCTGCGGGTCGACCGGGGAGTTCGCGGCGCTGAGCGCGGCGGAACGGCGGCTGGTCGTGGAGACCGTCGTGGACCAGACGGCGGGAAGGGTGCCGGTGATCGCGCAGACCGGAGCGCTCAGCACCCGGGAGGCGGTGGAGCTGTCCCGGCACGCTCAGGACGCGGGCGCGTCGGTGCTGATGGTGGTGGCGCCGTTCTACGAACCCCTCACGCTGGACGAGACGTCGCGCTATCTGCGGACGGTCGCCGCCGCCGTGGACGTGCCGGTGATGCTGTACAACCTGCCGGGCGCGACCGGCGTCAACCTCACCCCGGACACGGTCGGGCGGCTCGCCCGCGAGGTCGACACCATCCACTACATCAAGGACACCAGCGGGGACATGGCACAGGCCGGTCAGCTGATCCGGTACCACGGGGACGTCGTCTCCACGTTCGTCGGCTGGGACAGCCTGCTGCTCCAGGCCATCGCCGAGGGCGCGGCCGGCGTGATGTCCGGGGTGGCGAACGTGATCCCGGGTGAACTCGTGTCCGTGTACCGGGCGTTGAAGGACGGCGACCTGAGGCGGGGACAGGCGGAGTGGGCGCGGATCTACCCCCTCGTGGACGCGTTCCTGTCCGCGCCGTTCGTCCAGGCCGTCAAGTCGGCGCTGGCGGCGGCGGGCGTCCCGGCCGGTGATCCCCGCGAGCCGCTGCTCCCCCTCGACGAGACCACCGCGGCCCGGATCGCCGCTCTGCTCAAGGGAGTTCAGGCGTGATCCGGCGTGCGGCGGCCGACGCGCCGCCCCTCGTGACCGGCTTCCCTGCGGCCCGGCACTTCATCGACGGCGTGTTCGTCGAGGGCTCCGGCGAGGGTGTCATCGAGGTCGTCGACCCGTGTACGGAGGAGGTCGTCGCCGTCGTCCCGGAGGGGACCGTCGAGGACGTGGACCGGGCGGTCGCGGCGGCGGTCGCGGCCCGGAGCGGCTGGGCTGGTCAACTCCCCCGGCAACGCTCCGAGTTGCTGCACTCGATCGCCGACCGCCTGGCGGAGAACGCCGATGAGCTGAGCCGCCTGGAGTCCGCCGACACCGGTAAGCCGCTGCCCGTTTCGGCGGACGACGTCGCGCAGGCCGTCGACACGTTCCGCTTCATGGCCGGCGCGGTCCGCGCGACGACCTCCCTGGCAGCCGGCGAGTACGCGCAGGACCACCTCTCCGTCATCCTGCGCGAACCGCTGGGCGTGATCGGCGTGGTCACCCCCTGGAACTACCCACTCCTGATGGCGGCCTGGAAGATCGCCCCGATCCTCGCGGCCGGCAACACCCTCGTCCTGAAGCCCTCCGAGCAGACCCCCCTGACCACCCTGAAGCTCGCGGAACTCGTCGCCGACCTGCTGCCCCCGGGCGTCCTGAACGTCGTCAACGGTTACGGCGCCGTCGTCGGCGCACGTCTCGCCGAGCACCCGGACCTCGGCATGATCGCCCTCACCGGTTCCGTCGCCAGCGGGCGTGCCGTGGCCCGGGCCGCCGCCGAGAGTCTCAAGCGCGTCCACCTCGAACTCGGCGGAAAGGCACCGGTGCTGGTGTTCCCGGACGCGGATCTCGGTGCCGCCGCGGCGGCGCTGCGCGTCGCCGGGTTCTGGAACTCGGGGCAGGAGTGCGGGGCCGCGTGCCGGGTCCTCGTGCACGAGTCCGTCGCCGGGGAGTTCGTGGAGCGACTCGTCGGCGAGGTGCGGGAGTTGGTCGTCGGGGAGCCGCGTGGCGGGGACGGGGTCGAGGTGGGGCCGATGGTGTCGCGGGCGCACTTCGAGCGGGTCGCCGGGTATCTGGAGCGGGCCCGCAAGGACGGTGTCCGGGCGGCGGTCGGGGGCGAACCCCTCGACGGGCCGGGCTACTTCATCGCGCCGACCGTCCTGGTCGACGTCCCCGAGGGCGCGGAGGTGGCCCGCGAGGAGATCTTCGGTCCCGTCATCACGGTCGAGACGTTCACCGACGAGGACGAGGCGGTGCGCCGCGCCAACTCCGTATCCCTGGGCCTGTCGGCCTCCGTGTGGACGGAGAACGCCCGCCTCGCCCAGTCCGTCCCGTCCCGCCTCGACTTCGGGACGGTGTGGGTCAACTCCCATCTGGTGCTGGCCAGCGAGGTGCCGTGGGGCGGGTTCAAGGGGTCCGGGTACGGGCGGGACCTGTCGCTGTACGCGCTGGACGACTTCTCGCGGACGAAGCACGTGATGCACAACAGGGGGCGCTGACAACCCGGTTGGGGGTGACCGCTGGGCGGGTCACCCCCGTACGGGTCACGCGGTCCGTGGCGCCGGCGGTCTCGTGATCGCCGTCAGGGTCACCGCCGCGAGCGTCACCGCGCCGACCGTGACGAACGCCGTGGTGTAGCCGTCGCCCGCGAGGTGCGCGGTCGTGAGGGGGCCGATGACCCCGGCGAGGCTCCACGAGATCAGCATCGGGCCGTAGACCGCGCCGATGTGGGCGACGCCGAAGAAGTCCCCGGCGGTGGCGGGCATCGTGCCGAAGCCGCCGCCGTTGGCGAGGCTGACCGCGCACACGAGGGCGGCGAAGAGGGCGGGGTCGTGGGCCCAGGGCAGGGCGAGGAGCGCGAGGCCCTGGATCAGCAGGAGGACCGCGAACGTCCGCATGCGGCCCGCCCGTTCGGAGATCGCGCCGGCCAGCGGGCGGCCCACGCCGTTGAAGACGCCGGCCGCCGCGGTGAGCGCCGCCGCGGATCCGGCGTCGTACCCGGCGATGTCGTGCGCGGCGGGGGCCAGCACGCTGACGAGGCTGATCCCCGCGAGGGCGCTGGCCAGCAGGATCGTCGCGAGGAGGTACCACTCGCGGCTGCGCAGCGCCTCACGTCCGGTGAAGGAGGGCCGGGCGCTGCGGCCCACCACGACGGACGCGGAGGCGGGCGGGTTGACGAACAGCCAGGCCGCCGGCAGGGTCATCGCCGCGCAGAGCAGGCCCATCGGCAGGAACGCCTGGGTGGGGACCGTCTCGTAGCGGTGGACGAGGGCCGCGAGCACCGGCGCGCTGAGCACCGGGCCGAGGCCGAAGCCGCCGACGCTGATGCCGGTGATCAGGCCGCGCTTGTCGGGGAACCAGCGCTGGAGGAGGGCGGTCGGCACGATGTACCCGATGCCGAGCCCGACGCCGGAGACGACGCCGTAGCAGACGATCAGGATCCACAGGTCGGCCGCGTCCCGCGCCGCCGAGCAGGCGATGATCCCGGCCGAGTAGATCCCCGCCCCGGCCATCGCCGTGACCCGTGAACCGTGCCGCTCCTGGAGCCGGCCGCCGCACCAGGTCCCGACGAACACCATCCCCACGGCGACGCTGAACGGCAGCGTCGCCCGCGTCGCGTCGAACGCGAACGCCGAGCCGGGTTCCTTGAGGGCTCGCGCGAACACGCTCCACGAATAGACGGAGCCCAGGGCGAGTTGGAACACCACCGCCGCCACGGCGACCCAGATCCGGTGCCGCCCCCGGGTCCGGCGCATCAGCACCGGCATCGACACGGAGACCACCACACGCCGGGCGGCGTCCGGCCGTACATATCTCTGTTCCGTACGGGACGTCTCGACCACGGACTTCACAACTGACCACCTCGACATAGCGGACGAACGTTTCGGCTCCGCAGTCGATCACCGGGGGTGGCGCGTGTTCCGTACGGCACACGGGGAGTTCACTCAACGGGGTATCCGGTCCGGGCATCCGGCAGGAGGTGTCGTAACCGGTGGGCGCGAGTGTCGTTGGGGCTACGACCTCACGTCCAACCCCCGGAGGAGCTGGGTGAGTTCCTCGTGGAAGAGCTTCTCGGGGCTGGATGTCTGGGTGCGCAGGTGGCCGTAGACCTCCAGGGACACCAGACCGTGCAGGTGCCCCCAGATCCTGAGGGCGAGGGCGACGGCGGCGGGCGGCAGGCCGGGGAAGACGGGGCGGACCTTCGCGAGGAGGCCGGGGTCGAAGTCGGGCCAGTCGAAGGCACTGTCCCGGTAGCGGTGCCCGGCGTGCGGCCAGGCTTCCGCCGCGAGGGCGGTGAACCCGGTGCAGACACGCAGCGCGGCGTCCGGGGCGGGGCCGCCCTCGGGGGCCCGGTAGCCGGGGACGGGATCGCCGTAGACGAGACGGAAACCCTCCGGGTTGGTGACGGCCCAGGCGCGGAAGGCGGTCGCCCACGCCTCGATGCGTACGGCGGGGCCCTCGGCGGACGTGGCGTCCCAGGCGGCGTCCACGGCGTCGGCGAGGGCCGTGTACACGTCCCTGATCAGCGTGGTGACCAGGTCGTCGCGGGTCGGGAAGTAGCCGTAGATGGCGTTGGCTGTCATGCCCATCTCGCGGGCGATGGCGCGCAGGGTGATGGCGTCGGGGCCGCCGGTGGCCATCAGGCCGAGGGCGACGTCCTTGATCTCGGTCGTGGTCTCGGCTCGTAGGCGTTCGCGGCGTCCTGTCGTCACACCGGGGACTCTACAGCGTCCATTTAGTGAGTACCGTGGCTGAACTTCACGCCGTATAGTTTTCGCACGGCGTCACCTTCCATGGTGGCGCCCTTCACAGGGGGAGAGCCATGCACATCGGAGTCATAGGTGCCACGGGGACCATCGGCAGCCGGGTCGTCGCCGAAGCGCTCCAACGCGGCCACCAGGTCAGGGCGTTCAGCCGCGACGCCGGGCGCGCGGGCCGCGCGGAGCGGCGGGACGGGGTCACCTGGTCTAGCGTCGACGTCCTCGACGCCGACAGCGTCGCCGGCGTCCTGCCCGGGCTCGACGTCCTCATCAGCGGCTTCCAGCCCGGCAACGCCGCGACCGACCTCGCCGACACCGTACGGCGCTCCATCGCCGGCCCCGGCGCCTACGCGGACGCCGCGCGCGCCCTCCTCAAGGCCCTGGAGACCCGCCCCCGCACCCGGCTCATCGTCATCGGCGGCGCCGGCAGCCTGGAACACGCACCCGGGGTCACCCTCGCCGACTCCGACGACCTCCTGTACGCCACCCTCGACCGCATCGGCCTTCCCCGCGAGTACGCCGCCGCCGTACGCGGCCATCGCGACGCCCTGAACGTCCTGCGCACCTCCGACCGGCTGTGGACCTACTTCAGCCCGGCCGAGAACATCGCCCCCGGCGAGCGGACCGGGCGGTTCCGGGTGGGGGGCGATCAGGTGGTCGTCGACGCGGACGGGGTCAGCCGCATCTCCGCGGAGGACGCGGCGGTGGCCCTTCTCGACGAGGTCGAGCTGCCTCGGTTCGTACAGCGGAGGTTCACTGTCGGGTACTGAGGGGTGGGGGCTGCTTGGGGGGCTCGGGGCTTGGGGGGGTCTCGGGGCTTGAGGGGCTCGGGGGCCCTGTCCGAGAAGCCTGCGGATGCCGAGCCACTCCCCCCGGCTACACCGATCGCCATCTCGACGTCGAGCAGGGCGAGGGCTCGCATCCGGATCACCCCGGCCGGCGTGACGGCGTCCCGCCCGAAGTACCGGACGCTTCCCGACACATCGGCGAGCGGCGCGACTTGCGCGCGTTCATCCGAGGGGGCGTCCGTGCGGCTCAGAGTCCTGCCGATAGCCGTGGGCCACGGAGTCTCGACCGACGGAAGCCTGCCGCGGTTCGACCTCACCGGGGCCCAGTTGAAGGAGCTGGCCCACGGCCTGTACAACCTGCTCGCCCGCTTCGAGGGTTACCGCACCGCCATGGTCGACTGGGACCCGGAAAGCTTCCTCGACGTCGACGACCTGGCCGAACTCTGGTCGGAGGACCTCTCCGAAGGCACCTTGCCCGGCCTGGTCATCGCCGAACACTTCCGCACCCGACTCCCCCTCGGCCCGGCCTGGGTCCCCTTCAGCCCGGGCTACCTGTGGCTCCCCCACGAGCAGTAACGGCGACCGGTTCGCCACGAACAGGCAGAGGGGTCCCGCGACGTCCGCCGGCTCCCGCCGTTCCCGGCCTGCCGGACGACGCGGACGCCGATGACGGCGTCCTTGACGGGGGAAGACCGGCCGCCCCGCGGCGTAGTACGGGCGCAAGGGCGTCAGTGGCGGCAGCGTGCGGCATCGGTGCCTGGGGCATCCGGTGTGCTGGGGTCGACCCGTTCCTGGAGCTTGTGCGGCTGCGGAACGAGCACCTGAGGGACGCGGAGCCGGGGCCGGGGGATGATCCCGGCTCCGCGTCCCGGGCGGCACGTCAGTGGTTGACGTGGCCGCCGTCCATGGGGCGCCCCGTTGTCATCAGGTTCTTGAGGTCCCGGGCGTACTTGGTGACGAGGTCGCGCGTGAGGCTCGGGATGTCCCCGTGCCCGGTGATCGCGCCGGCCCGGACAGCGGCGCGGAACCGGTCGGAGGGGATGACGGATCCGGGTACCGGGTCCTCGGGCTCCTCGAAGCCGTGCCGGACGGGCAGCGACGTGTACTGCCGCTGCGCCTCGGGCAGGGCGCGCATCGCCGCCTCGAACCGCAGGTACCACTCGCCGTAGTCGTCCACCCGCTCGATGGCGTGGCCGTCCTGGGCGAGCCAGTCGACGACGGTGTCGAGGGAGACGCCGTCGTCGTGGGGGTTCACGAAGCTGAACGTCCGGTATCCGGACGGGACTTCAGAGGTGCCGCGGCCCCCCAGCGCCACCACGGCGGCGGCGGTGAAGTCGACCGGCAGGCCGTCGTAGTGGGCGCTTTCGCCGTCCGCGCGGTAGAAGCTGCGCGGCGCGACCCCGGTGGCGAGCACGCTGAACAGGAGGCGGCTGAACACGTCGGTGACGTTGAGCTGTCCGTCGTACCGGCTGTGCGCGAGGATCATGCTGGACCGGATTGCCGTGACCGGCAGTCCGCACAGGTCGTACGCCTCCCGCAGCAGCACTTCACCGGCCCATTTGCTGGTCGCGTACCCGTTGGCGTAGCCGTCGTCGACGTTCAGGGCCGGTAGGGCGACGCGGACATCGGAGTCCTCGTCGAGGGCCGGCCGGCAGGAGTCGGCGACCCCGACGCTGGAGATGTAGGTGATCGGCTTCGTCCGGCGGGTGAGGGCCAGCCGGACGAGTTCGGCGGTGCCGACGACGTTGGCCTCGAAGAGGTGCGGGTACGGCAGGAGGTGGTTGACCACCGCCCCTGCGTGGACGATCAGGTCGACCTCGTCGGCCAGCCGGTCCCAGGCGGCCTCGTCCAGGCCGAGCCGCGGCTCCGCCATGTCCCCCGCCACGACCTCAAGATGGGCCGCGGCCAGTTCCTCGTACGTCCGCACCAGTTCCGGGTCGCCGCTGTCGAAGGCCGCGTCCAGCCGCTGCCGGGCCGCGGCGGCGTCCTCGCCGCGCACCAGGGCGATCAGCCGGCCGCCGGACGGCGCCAGGGTGCGCAGCCATTCCAGGGCGAGGAAACGGCCGAGGTAGCCGTTCGCGCCGGTCAGCAGCACGGTGCGCGGCTCCCGCTCGGCGCGGGGCAGCGCGGGGGCCTCGGCGAGGAGGCGCGCGTCGAGGAACTTGTCGAGGGTGAGGTCCTTCGCGTGGACCTCGGTCACGCCCTCGCCGTGCACCGAGGCGAAGGTGGGCCGCCGCACGGCCGTACCTCGGCGAGCAGAGCGCCCGGTGCCCTCGCCGCCTTCCTTGATCTCCAGGATGCGGGTCGCCATCTCCTTGAGCGTGACCGGTTCCAGGAACAGCTCGATCGGTACGTCGATGTCCAGCTCGTCGCGGAGCCGTCCGGCCAGATGCACGGACGTCAGCGAGTCGCCGCCCGCCTCCAGGTACGTCTTCTCCAGACCGGCGGGCCCGTCGAGATCCAGCGCCTCGATCACCAACTCGGCGACCCTGGCCTCCAGTCCGGGCGCCGCACTCCCGGCCGGGGCGTGAGCGGCCGGGCCGCGCAGCGTCAGGGCGCCGTGGCTCTCGCCCGCGAACGGGTACGACGGGAGCCGTACCCGGCGTACCTCACCGTCGAGCGTCGGCCAGGTCACCTCCTCGCCGCGCAGCCACGCCTCCCCCGACGGGTCCCGCACCGGATCCGGGTGGCCCTCGGCCAGTGCCATGAGCTTGTCCGACGCCTCCCGCACGCCGGCGGCGACCACGTAGGCACGTACGGGCATCCCGGCCCGGCCGGTGCGCAGGGTGTGCGCGACGTCGGCGAGGGCGGGGGCGTCGGCCTCGCGCAGACGTGCCGCCAACCGCGACGCCACGAGGGCGAGTTGATGCTCGGTGCGGGCCGACAGCGGCAGGACCGTCGGGCGGGCGCCGGCCTTCGCGCGCGGCTCGCGTGCCGGTGCCTCCTGCACCACCACGTGCACGTTCGTGCCGCCCATGCCGACCGACGTCACGCCGGCCAGCCGGGGCAGGTCCGGCCTGCGCGGCCAGTGACGGGTCTCGGTCACCAGCCGCAGCGGCGAGTCCCGCAGGGCGGCGACCGGGCTCGTGACGTTCACCGTCGGGGCCAGGGTGGCGTGCTCCAGCATCAGGACCGTCTTGATCAGCGCCGCCACACCGGCCGCCGCGTCGGCGTGCCCGATGTTCGACTTCACCGAACCGAGCGCGATGCCGACGCCGCCGTCGAGACCGCCGTCGAGCCCGGCTCGGGCGGTGAACGCCGCGCTCGCCGCCTCCAGTTCGATCCGGTCGCCCAGCGCGGTCCCGGTCCCGTGCGCCTCCACGTACTGCGCCGCCGACGGCTCCAGCCCCGCCGCCGTCCACGCCTCGGTGATCGCGGCCGTCTGCTGCTCCACGCCCGGGGCGGTGAAGCCGACCTTGCCGGCCCCGTCGTTGGTGACGGCCGTGCCCCGGATCACCGCGCGCACCGGGTCGCCGTCGGCGAGCGCGTCCTCCAGCCGCCGCAGCACCACCACGCCCACCCCGCTCCCCGGCACCGTGCCGGCCGCCTTCTCGTCGAAGGGGCGGCAGCGGCCGTCGGGAGAGGAGGTCCCGCCCTGGTAGTAGACGTAGCCCTCCTTGCGCGTGGTGCCGATGGCGACGCCGCCCGCGAGCGCGGTGTCGCACTCGCCGAGCAGCAGGGCCTGGACGGCGAGATGGACCGCCGTCAGCGAGGTCGAGCAGGCCGTCTGGACCATCATGCTCGGCCCGTCCAGGCCCAGCCGGTAGGAGATCCAGGGCGCCAGGAACTCGCGGTCGGTGAGGATACGCACCTGGAGCGCGCCGATCGACGCGGCGAGCGCCGGGTCCAACTCGGCGGCCAGCGCGTGGTCCGTCGAGCTGCCGCCCATGTAGACGCCGGTGCGGGACGGTGCGTTCAGCGGGGCGTACCCGGCGTCCTCCAGCGCCGACCAGGCGGTCTCCAGGAGCACTCGGTGCTGCGGGTCCAGGGCGGCCGCCTCGGTGCGGTTGAAGCCGAAGAGCTCGGCCTCGAAGCGGTCCGCGTCAGCCAGACGCCCCTGCACCGGGACGAACGCGGGATTGCGCAGCTCGGCCGGGTCCGCCCCGTCGGCGAGCAGTTCCTTCTCGGTGAACTCGGACAGCGAGCAGACGCCGTCGCGCAGGTTGGCCCAGTAGGTGTCGAGGTCGGGGGCGCCGGGGAAGCGTCCACTCATCCCCACGACGGCCACCATTTGCTCAAGGTCGTGCTGTGCGGCTTCCTCGGTCGTCATCGCGTCGTGCCTTTCCTGGAACGGAGCTTGTGCGGGGTGGCCCAGCCCGGGGCGTGAGGAGGGGGGATCGGAAAGCGCCGATCGGGCACCTTTCCGCGTCACATCAGCCACCGGTTCCGGTCATATGGAAACGGGTGTCCTTCACCGCCGGCCCCCTCCCTCCAGACGCTGGCGCCTTACTCGCAGCGCGCGAGCGCGCCTCGCCGATGGCACTTGCCCGACCACAGCCGAACCGTCGTCCGAGGGCACACCGTCACGGATCAACGTCGCCTGCGCCGCCACGGTGGTGTGCGAGAACAGGGAAACAATCGAAAGCCGAACTCCCGTATGTTCCTCAAGGGCGTTCTGAAGCTCAAAGAGCTTGATCGAGTGGCCGCCCAGATCGAAGAAATTCACCTCGCCCGGAACGTTTTCCCGCTTCAGTACCTCGGCCCACGCGGCGGACACCCGTCCAGTCGTGTCGTCCGTGGGGGCGGCGGCTACATCCTCCGTCTGGGAGCCGGGACAGGTTTCCGCCAGAGCACTAAGGCGTTTTCGGTCGATTTTCCCGTTGCCAGTCACAGGAAACCGATCGAGCACATGAATCCAGTTCGGAACCATGGCCTGCGGAAGTCGGCCGGCCACATGCTCACGGATTGATTCTGGAGAAACGCCGGGAGACGACAGGACGAACCCGACGAGCCGGGTCCGCTCCGCGTCCGTCACCACGGCGGCGTCACTGACTCCTGGTGCGGTACGCAGATGAGCCTCGACTGCGCCGAGCTCGATCCGATGGCCCCGGATCT
The DNA here is from genome assembly GCF_048159485.1 of Streptomyces sp. 4F14. Lineage (NCBI taxonomy): Bacteria > Bacillati > Actinomycetota > Actinomycetes > Kitasatosporales > Streptomycetaceae > Streptomyces > Streptomyces sp. 4F14. The sequence goes on along the minus strand of NZ_JBLRVY010000022.1, from coordinate 42,904 downwards.
TGACTTGTTGATCACGGCGGCCGATGAATTCCAACTCACCGTGTTCGTTCCACAGGGCGAGGTCTCCTGTGCGGTACATCGTGGCGCCCTCGACGTCGGTGAAAGGGTCGCCGATGAAAGCCTCGGCAGTCGCTTCAGGGCGGCCGAAGTATCCTCGTGCCACCCCTGCGCCGCCGATGAACAACTCGCCGCTTACACCGCGCGGGACCGGCTTCAGTTCCTCATTCAGCACGTACAGGCGGACACCAGGCACCGGCCCGCCGATGGATATCGGTTCAGGGGCCTCATAACGGCGGAAGCTGGCCCATACAGTGGCCTCGGTCGGGCCGTACTCATTGACCAGGGCGACTGTGCGGCCGAACAGGGCGAAATGGCGTTCCACCAACGCCTCGGCCGGCGACTCGCCGGCCACGATCACCGTATCCAGCGCATCCAGCCGCATGCCCTGCCGCGTCACCGCGTCCAGCAGTGCGCTGTAGAGGAGCGGTACACAGAGCAGCCGGGTCACCTGCCAGCGTTCCGCCAGGCCGGCCAGCCGCTCGGGATCGCGGATTTCGCCAGCTGCGGCTACGACCAAGCATCCCCCCGCGGTCAAGGTCCCCCACACCCCGGCAACCGAGGAATCGAAGGCCAGGGGGGACACGAGCAAGAAGACCGGAGCGCCGGGATACACCGCGCGGCGTGCCCAGGTGGAAGCGGACAGCTGACCGTGCTCGACCAGGACGCCTTTGGGCTCGCCGGTGCTGCCCGAGGTGTAGATGATGTAAGCGGCGTCATCGGGTGTCACCGCGACTGCCGCCGCCGTGACCTCTTCTCCTTCCCGGGCGTCCTCCGCTCGAATGACCGGGCATGTGAGCGCGGGCAGTCGGCCAGACGTACCGTCCGCGACGATCACGGCAGACACGCCCGCGTCAGCGAACACATCAGCGATCCGCTGATCAGGGTGGGCCGGGTCTGCCGGGACGTACGCGGCACCGGCGTACAGGATTCCGAGCACGGCGGCGATCATCGCGGTCGAAGGTTCGACGAGCACACCGATTCGCTCGCCTCTGCCCGCACCTGCCGCACGGACAGACGCCGCGATGCGCCTGGCCCAAGCGTCGAGCTCGCCGTAGCTCAGCTCGGTGCCCCTGCTCCGAACGGCGATCCTCAGCGGATCACTGCCGGCTATCCGGGCCACGACTTCATGGACTGGGCTGAGCTCCTCGTGTGGAGCGTTCGACACAAAGTTCTGTTCTGGCAAGGTCATCAGGATTCCCACACTGGTTCTCGGCTGACGCTGCTCGGTTCATGGCGTGCCAACAGGCCGTCGAGCTGACGGGTATCTCCCCCCAACCTGAGGAAATCGGAGTCGTCACGCAGGTCGGTGTGTCCAATTAGCTCAGACCGGAGAAGATTCACTCTGGCATCCGTTCACCCCAGCGTCAATGTCGAAAGAAGGGCCGGCGAGGCCGATCGCAATATGCGTCCAGAAGAGCGCAATAACTGTCAACCGCGCTTTGCTGGCGACACTTGACGCCAGCTCGCGGGCATCGCTAGCGTGTCTCGATATTCCATCACGAGTACAGTGCTCAACTCCCGCAGATTATTCATGATCCGGCGGGCCGTAAAGGGATGATTCGGTGTGCGATAAAGCATGCTGCCTTCGCTTTCCGGGCGGGCCAGACTATGGCGGGTGGCCAGTCGGCCTCATCCGAACTGAACACCTCGTTTGAGTTACTGGAGGATCTTCCATGCGCACTCCCGACACGACGAATCTATCTCAGCTGCTCGATCCCGAACATGCGGCGGAGCCATACTCCTTCTACGCCGAGTTGCGTTCGAAATCGCCGGTGCAGTGGGATGACTGGATGCAGACCTGGGCGGTGTTCGGCCATCCAGAAATCATCGATCTCTCGAAGAACGGGCATCTTTCTGTAGCCAGAATATCGGATTTCTACGAGAGCTTTCCCGAACAGGCCCGTGGCGATGTCGCACTACTGGCTCGCACACTGTCGGACATGATGCTGTTCAATGACCCGCCGCATCACACCCGGCTACGCCGTCTGATCAGGCCGAGCCTTTCTCCCCGCCTCGCCCGGGAACTACGCTCCCATGTCCAGGAGTTGGCAGACGAACTGCTCGACAAGGTCCTGCCGAGCGGGCGCATGGACATCATTCACGATTTCTCGGAACCGCTCAGCCGTGGCGTCATCGCGAAACTTGCAGGCGTATCCGACGACGACGCCCACCTCCTGGAGAGCTGGCAGGGGCTGTTGCATGAGTTCTTCACCCAGTCCGACTCCCAGAACGCGCGGATACAGGCACTGCGGGAGTCCTTCGACCGCACTGCCACCGCTCGCCGAAGCAGCACGGCCGACGATTTCTTCAGCCGGATGATCAGTCCCCAGCTCCGGGCAGCCGACTACACCGAGGACGAAGTCTTCGCCAACCTCCTGCTGCTCATCGACGCGGGACAGGCGACCACCACACATCTGATCGGCAACGCGGTCCTCGCCCTGTTGAACAACGACGAGCAGACTCAGCGGCTGCGCAGAGATCCTGAGCTGATCACGCCCGCCACGAACGAACTGATGAGATACGACAGTTCGGTCCAGTTCACCACTCGGAAGGCGCTCGCCGACATCGACCTCGGTGAACACCTGATCCGAGCCGGCCAGTCGGTGACCCTGGTTCTCGGTTCAGGGAATCGTGACCCCCGCCGCTACACCGACCCGGACACACTGGATGTCTCCCGACCGGCCGCCGATCACCTGTCGTTCGGGCACGGCATCCACTACTGCCTGGGCGCCTCACTGGCTCTCACCGAGATCGATGTCGCACTGCGGGCGCTGCTGCGTCGGACCACCAACTGGAAGTGCGAGGTGGCGCAGCCCGAGTGGCTCGAAAGCCTCAACTTCCGCTTCCTGGCATCCCTTCCGATCACTTTTGAGGCAATCGCCTGACTGTGGCATTCGCCTCGGCCGAAGGAGAGTTCTTTGGCACCTGATGTCGGCGCGGTGCGTCGTTTGTCGTGGCAGTGCCGGGAGGCGGCCCGATGGCGACGGACTTCGTACCGGCCCAGGCCGCAAGCACGACTCGATGGACCAGCGGTTGCCGGCGACTTCGATCAGTTTGCCGACGTCGGTTACGGCAGGGGCGTGGGCCCGGTCCTGGAAAGACAATCTCCGCAGCGCGGTCGGGCAGGACCTCGACCCGTTCCCCGCCCCACGCCATCGCCGGATCTAGCGAACTACCGGTCCTTGTTTCGCGGGTCGTTCGAAGTAGAGACGGGTGCGAGCATCACGGGGGATCCGTGTCACGACGATGCGGTGACAGCCGCTGAGGGGGAAGAGACACGCTGCCCTTGCTGCCGGTATTGCGATGGCGCGCATCCAACGTGCTTACGGAACACGCGGGCGAAATGCTCCGGGTTAGGGAAACCGCAGCGCCTACCGACTTGGGATACTGGGTCATTGTCTACCGTGAGCAGATAGCAGGCAGCTTCGATACGCAACTCGGTGAGGTATTGCAGAGGCGTCTTTCCGGTGGCTGCGGAAAAACGACGCAGGAAGTGGTACCGGCTGAGTCCTGCCTCCTTGGCAAGCTGATCAAGCGTGATGCTCGACGAGAAATTCGCGCTCATGAATGTTGTCACCGTTTGCAGCTGCTCCGGGCTAAGACCCCCGGTGCGCGGTGAGGCGTCGTGGCGTGGATGGAGTAGATATTCGGCCAGGTAGTGGGCCGCGCTCAGGTCATAGCGCTCTCCTGCACCTGTCTTCCGGGCGTGAAGTAGGGTTTGCGCCATGGATGCGACATGCGGGTCGAAGGCGCGCAGTGTCTGTAATTCCGAAACATCACGGACAGAGGCGGCGGTGTGCGTGTCCAGTGCTCGCTGAAGGACTTCTACGGAAAGCTGGATATGAACGACTTCGAACGGGAGACGTCTGGGCGGTGTCCTGCTGAGCCGGACCAGATTGTTGGGTGCGACCAGGCAGACCTCTCCAGGTCCGAGCGTGGTGCGTAGCCAACCGTGATTCTCTCGACCTTCAATTTGACACACGCCTCGTATTGGCGTGACGATGCCGAACCATTGATCCGGCAATTGGTACGTCCAGGTGTCGCTGTCGTGCCCAGCGACTCGCTCTTCCACAATGAGTTTCTGACAGGATTGATCTGGTCGTGCAATGATCACGTAGTTTTCCCTTGTGCGGGGTCGGGGAAACGAGGAGTGACAGGATCCGGGTCCGTCAGCCTCGGGGCTGCAGAGAAAAGGGGGGCGCCGACCAGACTGCACGACAGCCTCGGCCTGAAGCCGCTCGTGCGCGGGATGCTGCACCGATGCGTTACGCGTTCAATCGCATCTCGTTCGTCCATGTTCACGGTTGTTCTCTCGGCGTTTCCTCAGGTCCGATGCCAGGGCTGCAGCGCGTGACCATGCTGGCAGGAGTGATCAGCTTTTTAGGCTGTCTTGGCCGTTCAGCGGCTAAGTACAGGGAAACTGATCGCGAACCCGGTTGTGTCAGAGGGAGTCGAGGGTGCCCGTGAGGACGGCGGTGACAAGTTCGGTGCGGGAGCGCTTTCCGGTGCGGGCGAGCAGCCGGGTCAGGCGTCCGACGACCGCGTCCTCCTTGAGTCGCAGGACGGTGGCGATCTGGCGGGTGGTGAGCTGTTCGGCGAGCAGGGTGGCGAGCAGGTGGTCGTTCTCGGCTGTGGCCTGTTTGCGGCCGGGGATGGCGAGTCCGGCCTCGCGCAGCATGGTCCTGGTGTGGAAGCGCCACAGGGTGGCACCGGCCATGCCGAACAGTTCGTATGCCTCGTACAGGGACTTGCCCGAGTCCGCACCCCCGTCGGCGGCTTCCAGGAGGGTGGTCGCCGTCTCGAAGGGCAGGCCGCGGGAGCGGGCCAGGTTCACCGCCTCGCGCAGGTGGTCGCGGGCGGTGTCGGGGGCCTCCTGGCACAGGACCCGGGCCGAGGCCAGCAGGTACCTGAGCTGTGCCCGTCCGCTGCCCGTGCTGGAGGCGATCTGCCCCAGGCTTTCCACGCAGGCCGCCGCCTCGGCGGTGCGTCCGGCCTCGGCTGTCACCTCGGCCAGCGGGGCCCACAGCTCCTCTGTGCCGTAGATCTGGTCGTGCTCCCGTGCGGCGGCGAGTCCGCGGCGCAGGGTTTTCTCGGCCGCGTCCATGTCGCCGAGGGTCATGAGCACTTCTGCTTCTGACGCGTCCAGCGCGCACTGCGGCGGACTCGTGTCGGGGCCGCGCGTTTCCTCGACCATCTGCAGGGCGCTGGTGACGCGGCCCCGGGCGAGGAGGATGGCCGCGGTCCACGCGGGCATCAGAGAGTTGTCCGATACCGGGGTGGACTGGATCTCGTTGCAGGCCAGCAGCCGACGGGCCGACTCCAGTGCCCGGTCCCACCGGCCCGTGAGGTGGTCGAAGAGGAACTGGCCGAGCGGGGGCAGCACTTGCACGGTCAGGCCGGCGGTCTCCAGGAGCTTGTCGGCCGCGTCGAGGTCGTAGCCGGCGAGCAGGTCGTCGAACATGCCGCTCGCCAACGAGTACGCCTTGCCGGGCGGCAGCTCGGGGGCCTCGTGCAGGGCCAGTTCGCGCCGGTAGGGCTCCGGTCGGCCCATGGCCAGGTCGGCCATGGCTCCGAGCCGGGCGGGCACCGCACGTGCGCGTGGGCCGGTGGTCCACACGGTCTCGGTCCGCTGGAGCAGATCCGCTGCGTCCTTCCATCGTGAGAGGTAGCACAGGGCCATGGCCTGGCCACTCACCTTGGCCAGGGCGGGCACCGGCAGCCCGTCCCACCAGTAGGCGGTGGCGAGCCGGGACATCGTGGCCCAGTCGCGTTGGTTGGCCGTGGCCGCCACGACCAGATTGGCGGTCTCCTGGAGGTCGACGTCGCTCAGCGCAGGTCCCGGGTTACGCAGCAGCGATTCCCCGGCGGCCCGTCCCGTGGCGAAGTCGCAGGCCAGGTAGGCGATCCTCCCGTACTGCTGGAGGACGAGATCGCGGGTGTCGGCGTGCTCGGTCAGGTCACGGGCCGCCCGCAGCCACAGCAGAGCCCGCCCGTCACCGGTGCCGGGTCTCATCCGCCATGCGGCAGCCGTCAGTTCGGCCACCGCACGCTCCCGGTCCACCCGGCTGCCCGCGTCCGCGACCCGGTCCGCCCGGTAGGCCAGAGCGTTCGCCTCGTCGAGGAGACCCGGCGCCGGGCGGATCACGCGTCCGGCGCTCTCCGCGTCCGCGTCCTTCCAGAGGATCTCGACCGCCGTGGCGGACAACCGCCTGCGGTCCACCGGGCTCAGCCGCTCCCTGACGGTGTGCTCTGTCAGCGGCAGCCGGAACGTCCAGCCCTCTGCCGTGGCGCCGTCCGGTCCGGGCACCTGGTCGAGGATGCCCGCCTCGACCAGGCGGCGGACACCGTCGTAGGCAGCGTCGACGGACAGGCCGGCCCACGCCGCGGTCAGCCGCAGGGCCGGCCGGCCGAGCGGCCCCAGGATGCTCAACGCCGCGGCGACCGCACGATACGGCTCGCCCAGCGCGTCCACTGCCATGACGAACGCGTTGTCGTCCGGCAGCACTGGTACCGGCGTCCTCGCGCCGAGGAAGGCGTGGCCGTCGGCGACCCGGATCCCGTCCCGGCGAGTCCAGCCCGCGAGCAGGGCGTCGACTGCTCCCGGGATGCCACGGGTCAACTCGCCTGCCTGCCGGGCGAGTACGGCGTCGGGCTTCGCCCGCAACCAGCGCGCGACCAGCGCGGTGACGTCATCCGGTCCCAGCGGGGACAGCTCCACCGTGCGGGCCCCCTCGATACCGGACAGCCGCTCCAGGAGCCCGGCCGAACCGTCGCGGCCCGGTGCCCGGGCATCTCCGGGCTTCCGCCCATGGCTTGCGGCGTCCGGCGTGCCCTCTCCCGTTCCCCCTGGGCCCGGCGCGACGTGCCGCACTGCGGAAACCACCAGCCGGACACCGGGCGCGAGCCGCGAGAAGTCGACCTGGCACAGCACGGCCAGGGAGTCGGGATCGGCATGCTGGATGTCGTCGACCATGATGGTGAGCGGCGTGGCCTGGGTGAGGGAAGCGCGAAGCAATGCCTGCATCGCCGTGGGGTCACGCTGGTCGACGGCGGACAGCAGCCGGGTAACCGACTTTCCGGCCGGCCGTCGTGGTGAGGCGGATCGGTGCTCTTCGAGTGCCATGACCAGCCGCAGTGCCAGCAGTAGAGGCCGTTCGCCGTCGCCGAGGACACAGTCCACCGCAAGCACGGCGGTCCCTTCCGCACGCAGCCGTCCACCGACCGCCTTCAGGAACGCACTGCGGCCCACCCCGGTTTCGCCTCGGACAAGGACCAGGCGGGGACCGTCCGGGTCGCTCAGGAAGTCGTGGCTCTGCTCCAACTCGCGCTCGCGGCCGAGCAGACTGTCGCCGGTACGGTCCAGGCGCGCGGGCGTACCCCAGCTGATCAGTTCGTTGGTCGCAGCCACTGTGCAGTACATCCTTGTTCAGAGATATGCCCGGGCGCACAGAGACACGGCCACCGGCTGTGTGCCCGCACCCGGTCTTTCGTCGGTGCGCGGACATTATGGGCGTCGTCGGCACGCCGTGAACCGCAGGCCCTGTACGCGCCAACCTCCGGTGCGCCAGGAGTGCCGCTTCCAGCCGGGTGGAAGGACGCAGAGTCGTCCAGAGGGGGAAGCGGCCCGGATCCTGCTGGTCACCGCAGAGGCCGGCACGGGCAAGACAACCGTCCCGGAGCAGGATCGGCGTACGGCAGCGCAGGCCGGCGCCGCAGTGGTGCGGCTCGACTGGGAAGACGAGGACGCCGAGGACACGGCCGACGCGACCGTCCTCGACGCGGGCCGCGGCCTGACGGTCGAGGATCCCGACGGCTGCCTGCCGAGCACAGTTGCGCGCCGCCGTGCGGGAGGGCGGGGCGAGCGTGCTGTCCGTCTTCTCCGAGGCGCTGACGCGGAGGCACCTCGCCAGACCCCGTTCGCGCTGGTTGTCGACAGTGCCGACGCTTTGGCGCCGCGCTGCGGGTCTTCCGCCCGCGAGGCATACCTGTGGTGACGGCCGGCCGGCCGAGGCCCGCGCCGTGCTGTCGGTGCTCGACGCGCTGGACAAGCAGGACCTGGTGGAACTCGACGGCCGCTCGTACCTCGCGCTTCCGGAAAAACGGCTGCGCCCGACCACCGGGGAGGCCGAGTTGCTCCGGTTCGGCCAGCCCTCGGACTCTTACCCCATCAAGGCGGCGATCGTCACCGCCCGTGTACTGGACCACGCCGAAGTGCACATCGACGACGCGTTCGCCATGCCGCCATCGGCCGACGCCCGGTCCCTTGAGCACGCCCGGGACCGCCTGATCAAGGACGGGATCCTGACCGTGGGCCCCCAGGGCCGCCTGACATTCGCCGTCCCGGCACTCACCGCGGCCTTATGGACCCTGCCCATCCAGCGCGGCCCGCGCTTCACCGGCTCACACCCCAGGACCAGCGCACCCGTGGTGTGCTCCACGAGGCGAGCAGCCCGAGCCTCCGGCACGGCGACCACGAAGGGCTCCTGGCGCTCGGTCAGCCGCTGCTCGCCCTCCTGGACCGACCGCATACCGAACGGGCCGCCTGTCCAGCATTGCCGCCGGATGGGTGTGGGCGGCCCTCACGAACACCGATCCCCTTGTCCCCTTACGCCGATGGCATCCGCCCTCGCTTCGGCAAGGTCGCCGACCGGTTCCCCGCCACGGCCGGGCTTACGGCCGGGGGCGGCCTCTACGGCACCGGCCCGCTGCCAGCACGGCCGACAGATGCCTCACGCCCCACACCACCGCATGCCGCTGCCCAAGCCCACCGAACTGAGCCGCGCGCGGCAGCACATGCAACGCCGTCGTCGAGTGCAATCCCCCTCGGTTCGGAGTCACGGTTGTACGGCTGACCGCGGCGGCTACCGGCGGGGAGCTGACGCTCGGCGCGGCGCCGGGACGGCTGGATGAGCGGAAACGCGAGATTCCCGCGCAGCCCGAGACGGCGCGGGAACAGATCACGCAGCTGACCGCCCGGCTCGACGACCTCGGCCGGGCCGCTGAGGCCGATCGCCCCGGACGGCGCGGTCTTTGACGCTGCCCGGAGCCCAGTCGAGGAGTTCCTCGAAGGTTCGGGCAACGGTCGGGGTGGGCAGGTCCCCACGGCCGCGTTCGGTCTCACGGAACTCGATGAGGGCGCTCCCCGATGCCATTGCGGACAAGCTCCTCCAGCGAGGTCGCCCATGATCCCGCGCGGAACGTCCGTCGTATGCGCCGATGGCACAGTCAGCCGACTGGTCGGTCGGCCCCCGCCGCAACGATCAGTCGGGCGGCGTTGGTGACCGAGGAGTCCAAGAAGAAGTCGGCGATCGGGACTTGCACCGTGAACACGCTCTTGAAGCGGGAGACGAGCCGCAGCGCGGCCAGGGAGTGGAAACCCAGCGCGAAGATGTCCGTCCGCAGGTCGATCGTCGGCACTTTGAGCACCTCGCAGTAGACCTCGGCGACCTTGGCTTCGAGCTCGCTGCCCTGCGCTTGCGCGGGGACGACGGGCTCGCGGCTCCGCAGCGCGAGCAAGGCTGCTTGGTCGACCTTGCCGTGCGAGGTGAGCGGGAACCGTTCAACTACTGAGATGTGAGCCGGAACCAGGTGCGGGGGAAGCCGGGTACGGACGTACGCCGCGACTGTCGCCTCGTCGGCGTACGCACCGATCAGGAACGCGACCAGCTCAAGTTCGGCCGCTGGGTCAGCCTCGGTGCATCGGGGCACGACCAGGCTGCGCTCCACGTTCGGATGGCCGTCGAGCACCGATTCGATCTCGGCGAGCTCGACCCGGTGGCCGCGCAGTTTGAGCTGGCGGTCCACGCGGCCGAGGAATTCGAGGTCGCCTTCGGCGGTCCAGCGGCCTTGGTCGCCGGTGCGGTACATACGTGCGCCCGGCTCGGCCGCGAAGGGGTCCGCCAAGAAGCGCTCGGCGGTCTGCTCGGGCCGGTCGAGGAAGCCGTCGCAGACGCCGGGGCCGGCCAGGTAGATCTCCCCTGCCACGCCGCGTCCGACCGGTGCGAGCGACGCGTCGAGCACGTAGACGGCGGCGTGCGGCATCGGCCGTCCGATCGGCAGCGCCTCGCGGTCGAAGTCGGCACCAGGCTGGTAGGTCGTGCTGGTCACCGCCGTTTCGGTGAGCCCATAGACGTTGGTGAGCGGAATCCCGAAGTCCAGCCAGCGCTGGTAGACCTCGATCGGCGCGCGTTCGCCGCCGACCAGTACTCGCCGCAAGCTGTGCGGAACGGGCACGACAGCCGGGTCGATCAGGCGCACCACTTCGATCCAGTAGGCGGTGGGGAGCTCACATATGGTGATCTCGCGCTCTCCGAGGAGGTGCAGCAGTCCCTCCGGGCCGGTCCGGCCGAGCACGCCGTCGAAGAAGACGACGCAGCCACCGGCCAGCCAGGTCGGGAAGAACTCCTCGACATGTACGTCGAAGGTCATCGCGGCGAGCTGCAGCATCCGGTCTTCCGGGCCCAGCTCGAACGTGTCCACCGCGGCACGGGTGAACGCGGTCAGGTTGAGATGGGTGACGAGGGTGCCCTTGGGCACTCCCGTCGAGCCGGAGGTGAACGGGACGTACGCGACCTGACGGCCCGGCACAGCGATGTCCTCAAGGTCCTCACCGGTCTGGGCCTCGATCGAGGAGGCAACCGCCGGATCGTCGAGGGCGAGCACCTGGTGGGCCCCGGCGAAGTCCTCGGCGAGGTCCGCGACCGTGAGCACCAAGCGGGGCGCGGTCTCGGCGAGGACGTGGGCCTTGCGGCTGTCGGGCGCGTCGGGAGCCACCGGGACGTAGGCACCGCCGGCTTTCAGTACGGCGAGCACGGCGGACGGCCAGGAGGAGCCGTGGGGCAAGGCGAGTGCCACCCGCTCGCCCGTGCGAACACCTAGCCGGCGCAGATGCCGCGCGAGCCGGTTGGCCTGGCTGTTGAGCTGTGCGTAACTGACGGGGGTACCGTCTTCGCGCTCGATGGCCGGGGCGTCCGGGCTCTGCCGGACCCGTCGCTCGAACAGCGCGTGCAGGGTGGCCGGTTCGTCCCCCGGCACGGGCCGGCCGGTGAGTTCCCGATCGGGTGCGGCGTCGGTCGACGTACGGAGTGCTCTCAGGGGGAACTCGGGGTGGGACACGGCCTCGCCGAGCAGCGCCAGGTAGCTCTCGGCCATTGCCTCGATGGTGCCCGGGTCGAACAGCTCACTGTCGTACTCGAACTGAAGGCTCAGCTCCCCCAGCGCGTCGACGGCGCTGAGGCTGAGGCGGAACCGGGCCCCGCCGTTGGACACCTCGTACAGCTCCGTCACCGAGCAGCCCGGCAGCGTGGCGTCGAACTCCGTGGACTGCTCGAAGGAGTACATCGTCTGGAAGAGCGGGGTCTCGCGCGAGGTGCGTCGGGAGTCGACCCGTTTGACGAGCTCGGTGAACGGCGCGTCCTGTGAGGAGAGCGCGTCGAAGGTACTCAGCTGGAGTTCGCGGACCAGGGAGGCGAAGGGCACGTCCGCGTCCAGCCGCAGTCGCAGCGGCATGGTGTTGGCGAACAGCCCGATGAGCGACTGGTACTCGGGCCGGGTCCGGCCGGCCAGAGGCGTTCCGATCAGCAGGTCGTCCTGACGGGTGCAGCGGGCCAGCAGCACGCCCCAGACGCCGCCGAGCATCGCGAAGGGCGTGACTCCGAGCCGCTTGGCGCAGGCGTAGGCATCGGCCCGAAGCCGCTCCGGCACCACTGTCGTGAACTCGTCTCCCCGGTAGTCCCGGGACGCTCCTGAGCCGTGATCGACCGGCAGGGCGAGGATCGTCGTCGCACCGGCCAGTTCCCGAGCCCACGCGTCGAGCACGTGGTCGTACCCGCCGTCCTCGGTGATGCGCCGCTGTTCGGCGGCGAAGTCGCGGTACTGCAGGGTGAGGTCGGGCAGATCGGGCTCGCCGCCCGCGTGCCATGCGGTGTAGAGCGCGGCGAACTCGGTCCAGAACAGACGCAGCGACCAACCGTCCGCGACGATGTGATGCATGTTGAGGAAGAGCACGTAGGCGTCGTCCTCAAGACGTAGTACGGCAGCCCGCAGCAGCGGGCCGTGCACAAGGTCGAAGGGCTCGCGAGCGGCGGTCTCGACGAACGCACGCCACTCGTCGGGCCGGGAGCGATAGTCGGACACGGGCAGCGCGAAGGGCTGCGGCGGATCGGTGATGAGGCACAGCTCGCCGTTCTCCTCGCCCACGCGGGAGCGCAGCACCTCATGCCGGCGCACGATCTCGGTCACGCAGCGCGCGGCGAGCTCCGTGTCCAGCGTGCCACGCAGGCGGATCACCATGGGTATTCCGTAAACGCTGCGGCCCGGGGCGAGTTGTTCGGCGATCCAGATCTGCTCCTGCAGGAGGGAGACCCTCGCGGTCTGTCGGTTGCCCATGGGTGCTCCGGTCGGGTGCGTGGCCTTCGGAGTAGTGGTTGGCTCGGTCATCGTGACCCGCTCTTCCTGACAGTCGGCTAGTAACCGAGTTCCCGGTCGACCAGGCCGATCGGCTCAAGGCCGTTCGCGAGTCGACGAATGTTGCGCCGGACCAGGTCGACGAAGGGTCCGAGTGCGTGATCCAGATCGCCCGCGCAGTGCGCGGTGATCACACAGGTGGGAAGGGACCACAGCGGGTGTTCCGGCGGAAGCGGCTCGGGGTCGGTGACGTCCAGGCCGGCGCCGGCGATCCACCCGGAGGTCAGCGCGCGAACGAGGTCGTCCGTGGCGACGAGCCCGCCGCGCGCCACGTTCACCAGGCACGCGTCCCGGCGCATGGACCTGAGTCTGGCCGCGTCGATCAGCCCGGCCGTGTCCGCGGTCAGCGGCGCCGCGAGGAAGACCGCACGGGCCTCGGGCAGCCATTCGTCGAGGCGATCGGGCGTGCCGACCTCGGCGCCCGCCATCGGGGCGCCGCCGCGGCTCACCACCTTGGGGCGGACCCTGAACGGGCGCAGCAGTGCGAGCAGTGCCCGGGCGACCCCGCCGCCGCCCACCACGAGAACCTCGGCGTCCGTCAGCCCGACGGCGGGGCGCGGCAGCCACGCGCCGGCCCTCGCGGAGGCGGTGCCCTGACGCAGCACGGTCAGCGCGAGCATGAGGGCGTGTTCGGCCACCAGCTCGGACTGGACGCCCACGGCCCGGCTCCAGCGGATCCGCTGGTCCATGAGCGGCAGGTAGCTTTCGACGCCGGCGCTCGCCAGTTGGACCCAGCGCACCGACGGGGCGCGCTCCAGTGCGGCTGCCAGCTCCGGGGGCCGCTCGCCGGTCCAGATCAAGCCCTGGGCCCGGGCCGGCGGAGCCAGTCGGACGCCTGAAGCACGCAGCGCTGTCATGAGATCGGCGGGCGCCGGTTCCGGAAGCACTGCCACTGGCAGGTCGGGAAGCACGGTCACCGGCCACTGCCCGGTTTACCCGCCGTCGCGCCGACCAGCGCTGCCACTCCGCGTACCGAGTACGCGTCGAAGACCTCGCGGAAACCGAGGCTGATGCCCAAGTGCGTGCGGATCCAACTGATCAGCCGCAGCATGAACAGCGAATCCCCTCCCAGGTCGAGCAGGTTGTCGAGGACACCGATCTCGTCGAGTCCCAGTAGCTCCGCCGCGGCGGCGCCGATGCGCCGCTCGATCTCACCTGACGGCGGCACGAACTCGGTGGGCAGGTCGGGCCGGCGCTTCGACGGCTGCGGAAGCTTCGCGTGGTCGATCTTCCGATGCGTCGTCAGCGGGAAGTCGTCCAGCCGGATCAGCGCTGAAGGGATCAGGTAGGCCGGCAGTTCGTCGGCGAGGAAGGAACGCAGTTCACCAGCGCTCACCGTGTCCCGGTCGGCGGTCACGTAGCCGATCAGACGCTGCTCACCCGACGCGTCCCGACCGGTCGTGACCAGGGCTTGACGCACCGCGGGGTGCCGGCCGAGGACGGCCTCGATCTCGCCTGGTTCGACGCGGTGTCCACGCACCTTGACCTGCTGGTCGCCGCGTCCGAGGAATTGCAGCCGGCCGTCGGGAAGACGGCGTACCCGATCGCCGGTGCGGTACAGCCTGGCCCCCGGGATCCCCGAGTAGCGGTCGGCGACGAACCTCTCCGCGGTGACGTCGGGTCTGTTCAGGTAGCCGCGTGCCAGCGAGTCACCGCCGATGAGCAGCTCGCCCTCGGCATCCGCGGGGACGGGTTCGAGCCGCTCGTCGACGACGAACATCCGGGTTCCGGCGATGGCATCGCCCATGGACAGCATCCCGTCCTCGGGTGCCTGTCCGGGCGGCACGCTCCAGTACGACGCGGTCGCGGTGGCCTCGGTCGGCCCGTAGACGTGCACCAGCGGAAGGCGGAAGCGGTTCCACTGCCGGACGGCTTCGGGCATGGCGCGGTCTCCCCCCATGACGACCAGGCGCAGCGACGGGGGCAGTGCCCCGCCGGTGTCCGCGAGGTGGCGGACCAGCAGGTGCCAGTGCGCGGTCTGCATCTCCAGCAGCGTGACGTCGTGCGCGGTGAGGAAGTCGAGCAGGGCCTCCACCGGGGAGAGGGCGACCCGGTCGGCCGGGAACACGCTTGTCCCGCCCTGCACGAGTGGGGGGAACAGCTCCTCCAGTGAGGCGGAGAACGCGGCGGCGGCCAGCATCAGGTAGCGGTCACGCGGCCCCATGCCGAACTCGGCACTCGCGGCGGCTGCGAGGTTCGCCAGGCCGAGATGGGTGATCATGACGCCTTTGGGCGCTCCGGTGGAACCTGAGGTGTAGATGACGCAGGCCAGATCGTCCGGGGCGGCTGCGGGGGTGTCCGGACGGGGAGACAGGCGCCCCCGGTCCGGCGCGAGCGTCGTGACGGGCAAGGTGGTCGGCTCCCCCTGCGCTCCGTCCACGATGAGGATCTTGATACCGGAGTCTGTCGCGAGGAAGCTCTTGCGCTGGTCGGGATAGTCCGGGTCGATGGGCACGTAGGCCGCTCTCGCGCGCAGCACGCCGAGAATCGCGACAAGCAGGTCGGCGGAGTGACGCATCATCACGCCGACGTGATCGCCGGGAAGCACTCCCGCCTCCGCCAGGCGTGCCGCCATGTGCTCGGCTTCGGCGGTGAGTTCGGCGTAGGTCAGCGCCCGCTGTGCGTCCTCGGTGGCGCGAGCGTGCGGCGTCGTCCTTGAGTGCTGCTCAAGCAGGTGCGGGATGAGCTTCGGCGCGTCGTTACCGTCGGCGTTCACGCAGCGGACTCCTCGGGGTCGGGCGACATCGACGTCAAGGGGCTTGCGACGGCGTCGACCTGCTCTGCCATCAGCTTCACCACGGGTGTGACGCCACTGCCCGGCAGCACCGGGGCGCCCAGGGCTGCGAGCCCGGTCTCCAGCGCGGCCAGCGCGGTGACCAGGTCGAGCGGATCGACGTGGCCGCAGTGACCGATCCGCACCACTTGGTCGGCCAGTTCTCCGTTGCCGGTGGTCAGCTGGACGCCTGTGTGCTCGACCACCGCATCGACGAGAGCTCCCGCGCCCACTCCGGGCGGCGTGAACGCGGCTGTCACGATGCCGTTGCGCGCCACTTCCGGGGTCAGCAGCCGCAGTCCGAGGCCGCGCAGGCCCGCTCTGGCCATCCGGCCGAGCTCCGAATGCCGCCGGTGGCGCCGCTCCATGCCTTCG
The DNA here is from genome assembly GCF_048159485.1 of Streptomyces sp. 4F14. Lineage (NCBI taxonomy): Bacteria > Bacillati > Actinomycetota > Actinomycetes > Kitasatosporales > Streptomycetaceae > Streptomyces > Streptomyces sp. 4F14. Next base: position 27,231 of record NZ_JBLRVY010000022.1, on the reverse strand, counting down.
GCGAGTACCTCTTCGAGCGCCGCGGACAGCTGGAGCAGTACGCCGACCGCCGGTGTCCAGGGGGTACGCGGGATGGGGTGGTTCAGGCTGTCGCGCGTGATCGTCCAGTCGAAGTAGTACCGCAGATGCCTGGCCTCGGCGTGCCGGCGCCAGGCGCGCTCACTGACCGAGACGAAAGAGACCCCTGGCGGCGCCATCAGCGCCTTCTGGGTTCCGCCGACCACGACGTCCAGCCCCCACGCGTCGGCCCGCATTTCGCAGCCGCCGGCCCCGGAGGCCGAGTCCACTATCGTCAGCACGTCGCGGGTCGCGCGCCCGATGGCCTCAAGGTCGGTGACGACGCCTGTGGAGGTCTCGCAGTGGACGACGATCGCCGCGACGATCTGCGGGTCGGCCGCCAGGCAGGCTTCGACGGCCGCGGGGTCCGGCTCGCAGCCCCACGCGACGTCGAGCACGACGGTCTCCAGGCCATAGGCGCGGCACAGCTCCACCCAGCGCCTGCCGAAGGCGCCGTTGTCCACCACGAGTATTTTTTCCCCCGGACTGAAGAGGTTCTGCACCGCGCTCTCGAACGCACCGGTCGTGCTGGACGAGAAGATCAGCACGTCCCCCGCGGTACCGAGCACCTGCCTGAGCCCGTCGATGATTCCGGTGAATACGCGGGCGAAGTCCGCGGTGCGCTCGTCGACCATGGGATGCGTCGCCGCCGCGATGACCGCGGGCGGCAGCGGGGTCGGACCGGGTATGGCCAATCTGTCCTTGTAGATCATCTTCCTGATTCCTTCGTGCGGCGGTGGTCCGGCTTCGTCAAAGGCTCGTTCGCGGTCGGGTACCGCTCAGCCGACCGACGGCTCCGGCTCGTTCTGCACCTGTAGTTCCGGTTGCTCGACCCTGGTCAGGGCAAGGGCGAACAGTGCCGTGCCCGCCACCGCGACCACAGCGCAGCCCACCAGCACCGGGCGCAGGCCGAAGAGGATGCCCAGGGGGCCGGCTACGGCGAAGCCGACCGGCTGGGCGATCTCCGAGGCCATCAGGTCGAAGGCGGCGACCCTGCCGAGTACCTCGCTCGGTACGGCTCGCTGCATGAGGGTCTGGAAGAACACTCCTTGCAGGCCGATCGCGCAGCCGGAGAGCAGTGCGGCACCTCCCACCACCACCGTCGGCACGCCGGAGCCGAGGGCCAGCGCTTCGAAGACGATCAGCGGTGGCAGCCACGCGATGAAGACCGCCGGTCGCCTCGGCTTGATCCGCGCGGCGGTGAACTGCGCGCAGACCACGCCGATGGTCATGCAGGTGCCGATGACGCCCCAAGCCGCGGGACCGCCCAGGTAGGTGTCGGCCACCAACGGGCCGAGGACCGCGAGGGGAGCCAGCAGGACCAGCGAGAACAACGTCCACTGCAAGGTGAGCAGCCACAGCCAGGGGCGCATGTGGAACTCCCGCCAGCCTTGCTTCAGCTGCGTGAGTGTCCCGCCTTCTTGATCCGGCTCGGCTTCGCTCCTGGCAGGGATCTTGGCGAATATGAGACTGAGAGTGATGAGCAGCATCAACGCGCTCTCCACCAGGAAGGCGGCTCCCGAACCGTACGCCGCCACGACCACTCCTGCCGCGGCAGGGGCCACCGTCAGGCCCAGCGAAGAAAAAGTGCCGACCAGCGCGTTGGCCTCGTCCAGGTCGTCTCTCGCGACGACGTCCGGCATGATCGCCATGCTGGCCGGACCGAACAACGCGTCAGCACTGCCGTACACGACCGCCAGGGCGAAGAACCAGGCGAGGGTCGCGGTGTCCGTGAGCAGTCCTATCGCCAGGGTCGCCGCCGCGGCCAGGCGCACGATCGACGAAACGATGAGCAACGGGGCACGCGGGAAGCGGTCCGCCGCGACGCCGGCGAACAGCGACAGGACGAGGGAGACCGCTGCCTGAACTCCGAGGACAAGGCCGAGGTCGCTCGCGGAACCGGTGGTGTGCAGGACACCGAAGCTCTCCGCGACCGGCAGGAAGCCGTTGGCCATGCTGGAGCCCAGCCGGGCGGCCAGCAAGGAGGCGAACTGTCGGTCGGCCAGCAGCTTTCTGCGTTTGCCTCGGCGTTTTCGTTCGCCGGAGACCCCTACATCGCTCATTGCTTCTCTTTCCGCGCGTGCTGGTTTCAGGTCCCGGCACGAGGGCTGGGTGATGGTTTCTTCACGGTCGGCCGGCGGTGCCCCGCCGAGGGGTCCTCAAGAGGTCGTCGCCTCGACCAGGGACTTGGGCCGCATGTCCGTCCAGTTCCGTTTCACGTACTCCAGGCAGTCGTCTCGCCCGGCTTCGCCGTGTACTGCGGTCCAGCCCTTGGGCACGGTGATGGCGGCGGGCCACAAAGAGTGCTGGCCCTCGGCATTGACCAGCACCAGGTACACGCCGTCTTTGTCCTCGAACGGATTCGCCACTGCTTTCACTCCCTTAGGTAAGTTGTCGTCGTTCGACTGTGCTGATCGGCGCATCCGGGTCCGCGGCAAGAGCGGCCAGAATCCGCCGGTAACCGTCGGCCACGCGTTGCGCGGTCTCCCGTTCGAACAGGTCTTGCTGGTATTCCAGGAACGCGTTCATCCCGGCCGGCTCTTTGTCCGGGCCGAAGTTCTCCTGCAGGCTCAATGTCAGGTCGAACATGGAGCTGCCGGCGTCGATGTCCAACGGCACGTCGGTCAATCCGTCGAGCTTGAGCCCGGCGTCGGTGTTGTTCTGAAGGGTGAACATGACCTGGAAAAGCGGGTGACGGGTCCGCGAGCGGGCCGGATTGAGTGCCGTGACCAGGCGGTCGAAGGGGATGTCCTGGTTGTCGTAGGCATCGAGGGCGACGGCCTGGACCCGCTTGACCAGGTCTCGCAGACTCGGGTCGCCGGAGACGTCGACGCGGAACACCAGCATGTTGACGAAGTAGCCGACGAGATCGGTCAGCGCGTCATCCGTGCGGCCGGCCACGGGTGAGCCGATCGGAATGTCGGTGCCCGCGCCGAGTTCGCTCAGCAGCGCCGCGAACCCGGCCTGCAGCACCATGAACATGGTCGCGTTCTCGGTGCGGGCGATCTCGGTCAGTGCCGTGTGCAGACCGGCGTCGAGGGTGAACTCGATCGTGTCCCCGGCGAAGTCGGACATCGGCCTGCGCGGGTGGTCCACCGGCAACCGCAGTTCCTGGGGCATGCCGTCGAGCACCGAACGCCAGTGTGCGAGCTGTCTCGACGCCAGGCTGTCCGGGTTCTCCTCGCTGCCCAGCAACCGCCTCTGCCAGAGTGCGTAGTCGGCGTACTGGACAGGCAGCGGCGGCATGTCCGGCTCGGCGCCACGGCGCCGCGCCGCGTAGGCCCGGGCGAGGTCTCGGGTGAGCGGCTCCAACGACCAGCCGTCGCTGACGATGTGGTGCATCGATATGAGCAGCACGTGCTCCTGCGGCCCCAGTGCGAACAGCCAGGCCCGAAGGGGCAGGTCGCTCACAAGGTCGAACGGGATTTCCGAGGCTTCGTACATCGCCTCGTACACGTCTTCCTCGGCAAGCTCCTCGTATTCCGGTCCCACCGCGCATTCCGAGATGTCCAGGACAACCTGGTGCGGCTCGCCCTTGCCGTTCCGGAACACCGTGCGAAGCGATTCATGTCGCTGCACGACGTCTCGCAATGCCTCTTCCAGGGCTTTTCTGTCCAGCTGCCCTGTCAGGCGCGAAGCGAGCTGCATGGTGTACATCGAACTGCCCGGATTCATCTGATGGACGAACCACAGTCCGAGTTGCCCGAACGACAGAGGGATTCGGCTCGGCTCAGTCATTGAGATCCCCACTGCTCTTTCAGCGGGCCGTCGGGAGAAGCGCCGGCCGGGTGATGACGGCGATCTGACCTGAGTCGATCTGCGCCGCGAGCAACGCCGCGGTAGGCGCCTGGAACAGGGTCTTGATACCGATCTCCACACCCATGACGCTGCGGATCCGGCTCAGCAGACGCACCGCGTGCAGAGACTGGCCGCCGAGCTCGAAGAAGCTCTCGTCCACGCCGACCTCGGCGAGGTCCAGCACCTCGCCGACCAGCTCGCACAGTTGCTGCTCGCGCGCGGTGCCCGGGCTGCGACCGGTGACAGCTGCGCGATCGTCCGGAGCAGGCAGGTTACGCCGGTCCACCTTGCCGTTCGTGGTCAGCGGCAGGTTCCGCAAGCGCACCACGGCGGACGGGAGCATGTAACCGGGCAACTGTGACGCGGCGTGGGCGAGGATCTCCTCGTCGGGCGCCTGGGCCACTACGTAGGCGACGACTTGCCGCAGCCCCGGCCTGTCCTCGCGCACCACGACGGCGGTCTGTTCCACTCCCGGGTGCGCCGCGATCACGTTCTCGATCTCGCCGAGCTCGATCCGGAAGCCGTTGATCTTGACCTGGTCGTCCCGGCGCCCGACGAATTCGAGATTCCCGTCGTCACGCCAGCGGGCCCGGTCTCCGGTGCGGTACATCCGCCCCCCGGCCGGACCGAAGGGGCAGGCGACGAAGCCGGCCGCGGTGAGGTCGGGGCGGCCGAGATATCCGCGGGCCAGCCCGGCGCCGCCGAGGTACAGCTCTCCCGCCACACCCACCGGCAGCGGCCGCAGGCCCTCGTCGAGGACGAAGATCTGGGTACCGGCGATCGGCCGGCCGATGGGTGGCGGTTCGTTCCCCTCGTCCCCCGTCAGCGGGCCGGTCAGCGTCGCGCACACCGTGGCCTCGGTGGGCCCGTAAGCGTTGAACATGCTGCAACGCCCGGACCAGCGTGCGGCGAGGTCGGCGGTCAGGCTTTCCCCGGCGACCACGACGGTCAGGTCCGCGGGCAGATCCTCGTCGGGGGAAAGCGCGGCGAGCACCGACGGCGGCAGGGTCACGTGCGTCACCGCCTCTCGGACGAGCACTGCTTCGAACGAACCCCCGAGGAAATCGCGAAGACCCGGGACGAACACCGCCGTGGCGCCGCTGAGCAGGGCCATGCAGAGTTCCGAGACGGAGGCGTCGAAGCTTGGGCTGGCGAATTGCAGGACCCTGCTGTCGGGCCGTACGCCGAATGCCTCGATCTGCGCGCCGGAGAGCCCGGCGAGGCCCTCGTGCGTGACCGTCACGCCCTTCGGTGTCCCGGTCGAACCGGAGGTGTAGATGACGTATGCCGGGTGCGCGAGGGTGAGTGGGTGCGGCCGCTGGGCGTCGGAGAGGTTCGATGCGTCCGCGTCCGTGTCACGCCCGGTCCGCTGTTCGTCGAGGACCAGGACCGGCATCGTCCAGGGCTGGGCCGTGGCGCCGGCGGCATCGGTCAGCAGCAGGGCGGGACGCGCGTCGCCGACGATGTACTCGACTCGCTTGGCCGGATAGGCCGGGTCGAGCGGCAGGAACGCGGCGCCCGCCTTGCTGATCGCGAGGATGGCCAGGACGAGGAGCGGGCCGCTGGGCAACGCGACCCCCACCAGCTCCTCGGGTCCCGTTCCGCGGGCGATCAGAGCTCTGGCGAGCCGGTTGGCCCGCTCGTTGAGTTGCCGGTAGCTCCACCGCAGTTCGCCGCAGGAGACCGCGCACGCGTCGGGGCGCCGCGCGACCTGGGCCTCGAAGAGCGAGGGGAGGACGACGGGATCGTACGGTGCGCCGTCTCCGCTCTGCTGCGTCAGCAGCAGAGCGTGCTCCTCCTTGGAGGCCAGTGGAATCTCGCCCAGCGGTCGGTTCGGCGAGCGGACCGCGTTGTCGAGGAAGGTGGTGTAGTGCGTCGCGATGCGGCGGATCGTCTCCGGCGCGAACAGGTCGGTCGCGTACTCGATCTCCGCTTCGAGCCGGCCGTCCCGCTCGACGACCTCGATACTCAGGTCGAGTTTGCTGACGGTGCGCGGCGGCGGTGCGGCGCCCTCGATCGTCAGTCCCGCGGCGTGCACGGACTCGTCGAGCGCCTCGTCGTAGATGAACGCCGTCTGGAACAGCGGATTGCGGCTCGGGTCGCGTGGCGGACGAAGTCGCTCGATGACCTTCTCGATCGGCGCGTCCTGATGGACGAGACCCTCGATGGAAGCCCGGCGTATCTGGTCGACCAGGCCGTGGAAGGTCTGATCCCGCTCCGGGCGTACCCGGAGGGCCAGGGTGTTGACGAACATGCCGATCATGTCCTCGGTGCCCGGCTCGGTCCGGCCGGCCATGGGGGTGCCCACCACCAGGTCCTCCTGGCCTGTGTAGCGGCCGAGAACGGCAGCCCAGCCGGCGAGCATGACCGCGTAGGGGGTGACGCTCCAGCGGCGGGACGCGGCTTCCAGTTCGACGCCCAGCGAAGCCGGCAAGGTGAAGGAGTGGCTGGCGCCGTGGAAGCTCATGCGTGAGGGGCGCTGGTGGTCGGTGGGCAGTTCAAGTACGAAGGACGCGTCCCCGAGCTGGGTGCACCAGTGCTCGACCTGGCTGTCCAACAGGCCCTCGTCGAGCGAGCGACGTTGCGCGACGGCGTACTGCCCGTAGGCGAAAGGCAGCACGGGGAGGTCGGGTGTGCGGTCCTCGGCCCCCGCGGCGAGAAGTTCGGCGAGCTCCTGGACCAGCACGCCGGCCGAGACTCCGTCGAAGATCAGGTGATGTATGTCCACCAGCAGGCGGTGATCCGTGGGACCAAGGCGGTACAAGCCGAACCGCACGAGCGGCCCGTGCGAGAGGTCGAACGGAGCTGCCGTCGCGGCACTCACCCGCTCGGTCATCTCCTGCTCCGAGGCCGCGTCCTGGGGATCGAGTCGTACGGGGCGCGCGGGGACGACGACGAACCGGGGTGAGCCGGACGCGGTGGACACCACGGAGTGCAGCACCTCGTGCCGTTCGACGATCCGGGTCAGGGCCACCTCAAGCAGCCCGAGGTCCAGCTCGCCGCGCAGGGCGAACACAACCGGGGTCCCGTAGTGCGAGCCCGCATCGGCGAGCTGCTCGGAGACCCAGATCCGCTCCTGTGCCAGGGAAAGGGGGAAATCCCTGTCGACGCGGCGGTCCTGGCTGTCCGTCGGTTGCATCGCAGAGTCCTGGGTAGTCGGCACTGACGTCTCCGAGTCGTTTCCGGGTAGGGTCCAGGCGCTGTAGGCCGTCAATAGATCACTCGCGCGTCGTGGCTGATTCGGCGATCGCGCGATTTCCGCAGGTCGCGCGCCACGTTCAGCCTCTTGAGCCAGCGGTCCGTGCCGTCGAAGCGGGCAGTGAACGGCACCCGGCCGTGCACGATCTTGTAGTTGTCCAGGAAAAGCAGTTCACCCGGTTCGAGCACGTAATCGCGTATGTTGCGATCGACCTCCGCGACGACAGCCTCCATGGCGCGGGCGCTGTCCGGGACGGTGTACGCGTCCTCCATGAAGAAGGGATCGATGCACAGATAGGGCGCTTCGCGGTCGCCGGAGAGGATGGCGACCCGGTCGGGCTCGCTGTCCTTGGCCATGATCCATTCATAGCTGCGCGAGAGCAGTTCGCGTTCCCGCGTCGACATCTCCCGGTCGTCTTCGTCGTGGTGCGGCAGATGCGAGCGGTCGGGCTTGATCGGGTACCGCTCCTGGCTGAGCAGGTCCCTGATCTCATCAGTGAGATCGAGGTCGTCGACCGAGGCGAATGTCGTTGCCACCCGGTCGTGGTTGCGCAGGCAGGCCAGGCCGAGATAGTCGGCCCGCAGCGGGTGGAACGCCTCCTCGGTGTGCCAGGTCAGCAGTTCCTCGCTGCCCGAGCCGAGCTGCTCATTCTCGTGGCCCTTGATCGGAAAGATGTCGTGCATGATCCGGCCGTCCTGCTGCGTCGCCCAGGCGATGGGGTCGCCCAGCAGGGACGCGCAGAGCATGAAGTACACCTCCGCGGGGAGCGTGGACGCCCGGCCGACCTGGGTGCGCCAGTGCTCGGGAGTGGGCCCGATACCGCCGTCGTCGACCCGGAAGCCGCGGATGGACAGCGCGCCGCCGGAAGCCTCCAGACGGAACGCGTTCAACTCGGCCCGCAGCCGCTGCGGCAGCTCGTGCGCGTACACCGCGCACTGCCGGACGAATTCCGGGTCACTGACCGAGTGGAACTTCGCCGTGAGTGAAGCGAGTACTTCGTCGACTGTCTTTGACTCGATGTCCGAGAGTTCGATTCTCTGCATGTTCGTCAGGGTTCCTTTCCGCCTCACGGTTGGAGACTCGCGGCGAACTCAGCGCCCAAAATGTCCAGGCCCTTGCTCAGTTGGCCGCGATCGCCGCCGAAACCGAGCCGGACGCGGCACGGGTGGTCGAATGCCCGGCCGGGAACGAGCAGTATGTTGCTGGTCTCTCCCAGCCGGCGGCAGAGCTCGGTCGTGTCCTGCCACGGGCGCAGTCGCGGGAACGCTGTCACTCCGCCGAGGGGCAGCGGGAGGTCGACATGGTCCTCGTGCCGCGCGGCCCAGTCGGCCAACAGGCGTCGGTTGTCCCTGGCGTTCTTCAGCCGGGGAGCGATGAAGACGTCTGCGCGCTGTACGACGTGCAGCGCGATGAACTCGACCAGCGGAGAGAGGCTGAGGGTGATGCGGTCGCGCAGGTTGGTCATCGCCCGCAACAACTCCGGGTCCGCCATGCACCACCCGAAACGCATGCCGGGCAGACCAAAAGCTTTTGAAAAGGTTCCGATCGACACAGTGCGCGGATAGGTCAGTCCGGGGTCCGGCAGCGGTGCGTCGTCGTAAACCAGGTCCGTGAAAGCGCCGTCCCACAGGAGATGGGCGCCGACATTGTCAGCGATCTCAAGCAGGCGATGGAAACCGGCGAGGTCGAGTGTCGCGCCGGTCGGGTTGTGCGGAAAGTTGACCACGATGACCTTCGTGCGCGCGGTGACGAGCCTCGCGAGTTCCTCCACGTCAGGCCGGAATTCGTCCTCCTCGCGCAGCCGCCAGCGCAGAACCTCGCACCCCATGGACTCTGCGACGGATACGTGCGAGTGGTAGGCCGGGTGCAGGGCTACGACTTGGTCACCTGGCTCAAGGAGGGTCTGGAGCGCGACGTAGATAGCCTCGCTGCCGCCGTGCGTGAGCATCACCCTGCGCGCGTCACCGTCTCCCCAGCGCAGGGCGATGGTCTCGCGCAGGTCGTCCCGGCCCAGGCACGGGCTGTCCCGGAAAACGATCTCGTCCAATTCACCGGGCTCGATGCCGGCGAGTTGTCGCACCTGTCCGAGCGAAAAGTCAAGAACCCCGCTCGAACCCATGTCTATCGCAGCGTCATGATAATGGTCACGCATCCAGTCTTCGAGCAATGCACCATCAAAATTCATCGTTCTCCAGAACCTTGTCCTCGACCCAAGAAAAACGAAATCTCCATCGAGGGTGTGAGGTCTTCTGTGCAGCAATGTATGCCCTCTCCGATATGGGAAGTTGACAGATATTGCCCGCTGCGGGATCTGCGTTGCTGCCCATGCTCGATGAGCCGGGTGCCCCATCTACCGATAACCGGCATCGAGGAAGAAGGGGACTTCCGGAGCGTGGTGAGGCCAGTACCGGGTCGGTTGCGGCTTGCCGCGGAAGGCCGGGCGTGTACTACACGCGGCCGTCGGTCCCCGCCGTGGTCACCGTGACGATCCCGTTGTCCGTCCTGCCCAGCCGGCCCAGCCACTGCCGGCCGAGGCAGGCGGCCTCATCGGGGGCGAGACCCCGGGCGCGGGCGGCGTCGGGCAGCGCGGAGCGCCGTACGGACAGGAACCGGTCCATGAGCGGGCCGTTCGCGACGGGGGCTGATGCCGAGCAGGTGTACGACGAGCGAGCCGACGGCCGAGCCGCGCGCGGTGACCCGGATGCCAAGCCCTCTGGCCTGCGCGGCGGCCTCGGCGACGGTCAGGAAGTACCCGGCGATCACCTTCGGCTTCTCTTCGAGCCGGTCCCAGCGAGGTACGTCGCGCTGGTGGCCGTGGCGCATCACGCCGGCGGCGCGGCGCTCGCCGAGGACCCGGTCGGCCCGCGTCGCGTGCACGCCGACCAGTTCGGGTTCGGGGAGGTTGAGCCGGCCGGGGCCGGACACGTCGCCGGGGTCGACGACGCGGGCCCGCACGGTGTCCTCGGTCACGGTGAGCAGCCGCCGCACGTCGATGCCCGCCACCTCGCCCTCGCCCTCCCGCCACCGCTGCCCACTGTCGAGCCGGGCCGAGTCGAGGATGTCGGCGACGCGCTGAGTACGGCCGTGACCTGCTGTTCCTCGGCGAGTCCGGCCAGCCGCGCAGTGAGCCCGGCCCGGTGCCGGTGCGCCCACGCCAGTGCACCTCGATCCGTAGCGCGGCCCCGAACCGGTCACGCCAGGGGGCGAGCGGGGCGGCGGCCCGCTCCGTACGCCCCTCGGTCAATGCGCGGCCCGCCTCGGAGCCGGCGCCGAGCAGCACGTACACATCGTCGCCGGCCGGCGCAGCGTGGCCCATCCGGCACTGTTGCGGGCGAGGAACACCGCCCGGAGAGAGTCCCGATCGGTCAACGCGACCGCATCGAGCCCCCGCTCGGCCGCGCACGCCTCCTGCCGGCCATGGCCCCCTTCGTCCTTTCCGCGCCAACTACATCGTTCGTCTCGGCGTCACCCTGCCCCAGAGTTCGTACGTTCGCCCGCTTCGGCGAAACGGCCGGCCAGGGTGCGCGGTGTCACGACACCGAAAACGGGTTCGGGCCGCCCGGCGGTACCGGGGTCGCCTCGGTGATCAGTTCGCGGACGCGCGGTGCGGGGACCGGGACGCCGGGGGTCTGGAAGAACCAGGTGCCGCGTTCCTCGTGGGTGGTGAGGTTCTGGGGCCGGGGGCCCAGGTACGGCTGGACGTGGAGCGGGGTGTTGGGGCCGATGCGCCAGCTGTCCGCGAGGGTGCCGAGGTCGACGGCGTCGTAGCCGATGGCGTCGAGGAAGGCGATCGTGCGGGACTTGGCGCCCTGGTCGTCGCCGGCGACGGCGAGGGCGCTGCGGTCGGGGGCGCCGGCGGGGCGGGCGAGGAGGGAGAGGCGGTGGAAGTCGACGTTGCTGAAGGTCTTGACGAGGTGGGCGCCGGGCAGGCGTCGCTGGAGGAGTTCGCTGGAGGTCGGCGGAGCCTCGTCCGGCCACCCCTTCTCCAGTTCCTCGATCCGCCCGTCCCGGTAGGGGTAGTACACGGTCGTGTCGATCACCGTCCGCCCGGCCGGCACCTCCGCGGGAAGCCCCGCCAGCGCCACCCCCAGTGGAATCGTCAGGACCACGAGATCACCGGCTTCGGCGGCCTCCCGGGGAGACGCGGCGCGGGCTCGCGGCCCCAGCTCCTCCACCAGCCCGGAGAGGCTCTCCGGCCCTCGGGAGTTGCTCAGGACGACGTCCAGCCCGGCGGCGACGGCGAGCCGGGCGATCGCGCTGCCGATGTTGCCGGTGCCGATGAGTCCGACGGTTCTGGTCATGGGTGAGCTCCTCAGGTCCGCACGTATGCTTACTGAAGTAAAGTACTTACTGTTCGTAAGTTCAAGCTCTGCCCTGGGGAGGGCGCTCAGGAGGCGGCCGGTTCGACCTCCCCGGTGAAGACGATGACCTGGTCGATGAGGCTTCGCCGCAGATGGACGACGTCCGTTCCCGCCAGGCGGGGGCCGCCGTCCGGCGTGGTGAAGACCCACTGGTACCGGGCCCACTCGCCGGGCATGTCCACCGCCGAGCAGCGCACCATCGTCCCGGTCCCCGCCGGGTGGTGCCGGATGTCCAGCACGAACCGCTCGACCGCCTCGATCCCTTCACTGCGCCCCAGCGGCCCCCAGAAGACCACGTCCGAGGTCAGGGCCTGGGAGAGCAAGGACGTCACATAGCTGTCGCGTGAGGCATTGAACGCGGAGATGAACATGTCGATCGCGAAACGCGCGGTCTCTTCCTGCATGCCCCAGTCATACCAGCCGTTTCGCACCCCCTCGTCCCGTGCACCGGCTTCCGGAGACAGGCCCTAGCATGGCCGCATGAGCAGAGGAACCGAACGCGTCGCCCGGATGAGCGTGTTCGATCCGGACTGCGTCTCCCGCGAGGTGCTGGAACACGCGACCGGCCGCTGGGGCGGGCTCACGCTCGCCGCGTTGATCGACGGCCCGCTGCGTTTCGCGGAGGTCCGCCGGCAGGTCGTGGGCGTATCGGACCGGATGCTCTGGCAGACCCTCCAGAAACTGGAGACCCACGGCCTGGTCACCCGCTCCCCGCACCCGGAGGTCCCCCGCCGCGTCGACTACGCGCTCACCCCGCTGGGCCGCCCCATCGCCGAACGGGTCCACGACCTCATCGACGCGATCTACGAGCAGTTGCCGGGCATCGTGGCCCACCAGCGCGCCCACGCGGAGGCCGAGCAGGGTACATCGGAGCCCGACCGGCCGGACCCGGCGTGAAAGGGACGGGAGATCCACGCCGTACCTCCCCTAGCTTGGCCCCATGGAGAACACGCCCCTGAACCCGCTGAGTCAGGTCCCCCTCGACCGGCTCCGGCGCCGTACGAGCATGAAGTGGCGGACGCACCCGCGGGACGTCCTGCCGATGTGGGTCGCCGAGATGGACGTCGACCTCGCCGAACCCGTCGCGCGGGCCCTCGTGGACGCGATCGCGCTCGGGGACACGGGATACCCGGCCGGGACGGCGTACGCGGAGGCGCTGGCCGGGTTCGCGGGCAAGCGGTGGGGGTGGGAGGGGCTCGCGGTGGAGCGGACGGCGATCGTGCCGGACGTGATGCTGGGGGTCGTCGAGATGCTGCGGCTGGTGTCGGGTCCGGGTGACTGCGTCGTCGTCAACTCCCCCGTGTACACGCCGTTCTACCAGTTCGTCACGAACATGGACCGGGTGGTCGTGGAGTCGCCCCTCGGGCCGGACGACCGGATCGACCTCGCGGGGCTGGAGGAGACGTTCGCGCGGCTGCGGGCGGCGGGCGGACGCCCCGCGTACCTGCTGTGCAGCCCGCACAATCCGACGGGTACGGTGCACAGCGCCGCCGAGCTGGCCTCGGTCGCGGCGCTGGCGCAGCGGTACGGCGTGCGGGTCGTGGCGGACGAGATCCACGCGCCGGTCGTCGCGGCGGGCGCGGCGTTCGTGCCGTACCTCGGTGTTCCCGGCGCGGAGAGCGGGCTGTCGCTGATGTCCGCGTCGAAGGCGTGGAACCTGGCCGGCCTCAAGGCGGCCCTGGCGATCGCCGGACCGGCCGCGGCGGACGACCTCGCGCGTCTGCCCGAGGAGGTCAGTCACGGGCCGAGCCACCTCGGCGTCATCGCGCACACCGCCGCGCTGCGGGACGGCGGGGACTGGCTCGACGCGCTCCTCGCGGGCCTCGACGAGAACCGGCGTCTGCTCGTGGACCTCCTGGCGCGGCACCTGCCCGCCGTGCGGTACACGCCGGCCCAGGCCACCTATCTGGCCTGGCTGGACTGCCGCGCGCTGGGCCTCGGCGACGATCCGGCGGACGTCTTCCTCCGGCGCGGCCGGGTGGCCCTCAACTCCGGCCCCTCCTTCGGCACCGGGGGCGCCGGCTTCGTCCGCGTGAACCTGGCGACGTCTGCGGAGAACCTGGCGGAGGGGGTACGGAGGATGGCGGCGGCGACCGGCTGAACAAGGCGGCACGGCAATCTCACAGCCTTGGCTTGTTCCAGCGTGCCGCGTGCTCGTCCCGGTGTGCTGAGGTGACCTCCGTACGGCGTTCGACTTGTGCGACACGGACTGACCACCCAGCGACAAGGAGAGCACATGCCCCGCTTCGGACGTTGGGCCGCGGTGACCGCCGCGGCCTTCGCCACCGCCCTGGCCGGTACGCCCTCGGCGAGCTCGGCACCCCAGGCACCCCAGCCCGTCCACTGGACCGTCCCCGCGCAGGGGGTGGCCGCGCCGGCCCTGAAGAAGGTGCTGGACCTGCCGGTACGGATCACCAACGACTTCGCGAACCGGCCCACCACCCAGTGCCTGGACGTCGACGCGAACGGCGGCGGCAACGGCACGGTCGTCCAGGTCTGGCAGTGCAACGGCACGACCCAGCAGCGCTGGTACCTGTGGAACAACGGCGCGCTGGAGAGCTACCGCTTCCCCGGCAAGTGTCTGGACGCCGACACCAACGGCGGCGGCGCCAACGGCACCAAGGTCCAGATCTGGGACTGCAACAACACCTCGCAGCAGAGCTGGTCCCACCCGGCCGGAGACCGCGCGATCTACAACGCCCGCTTCTACGGCGGCGGCAACATCGTCCTGGACCGCGACGCCAACGTCTGGGGCAACGGCGCCCGCGTCCAGCTCTGGCAGAAGAACTTCCAGTCGCAGCAGTGGTGGGATGTCTGGGCGGACTGACCGGTCCGGAAGGGAGGGCGGAATTCCGGTGCGCCGGAGTGGAATACCGAGCCGCCCTCCCTCCCTTGATGGTTACCATGCGTAGTACTACGCTCTGTTCATGTCGGACACTGTTCTTCCCACACCGCTGCTGGAAGTACTTCCGAACACTTTCCTGAAGTGCGAGTTCCTGCATCCCGGCCGGAGTCATAAAGCGCGGGTGGCGCGTGCGCTGATCGATGATGCCGAGCGGCGTGGGGTGATCGTACGTGGTGGCGGGACGGCGCTGATCGAGCGGACGGGCGGGAATCTGGGGATCGGTCTCGCGATCGAAGCGCGCATACGGGGTCATGAACTCGTCCTGGTCACCGATCCGGGATATTCGAGGATCAAGAAAGAGATTGCGGGCCGGCTGGGCGCGAAAGTGGTGGACCGGGGTGTCAGTCATCCGGAATGCGCGGACAACGAGGCGGCGGTCCAGTCGATCCTGCGTGGAGATCCGGGGCGTTTTCACTATCTGAACCAGTTCGGGAATCCGGCGAATCCGGCCGCTCATGAACAGGGGACGGGGGCGGAGCTCCTGGCGCAGCTGATCTCCCGCGGCCATGGGCGTGACACGCGGGTGACGCTGGTCAGCGGGCTCGGCACGGGGGCGACCGCGCGGGGTGTCTCGTCGGCTCTGCGCCAGTGGTTCCGGGTGGTGGAGGTGGTCGGGGTCGAGCCGCCGGACTGCGATCTGCTGGCCGACCGGCACGGCGAGCACGGGCTTCAGGGGTTCGCGGTGGGGCAGGCGGCGCCCTTCTTCCCCAGCGGGGAACTGGACGCGGTCGTCCCCGTCACGGACGGGGAGGTGGCGGTGGCGGGGACAAGGCTCTTCGAGGAACACCGGGTATTCGTCGGCCCCAGCAGCCGCGCCAATTTCGCGGCCGTGCTGAAGACCCGTCCGGCGTCCGCGGGGAACGTCGTCGTCTCCTTCCTCTACGACAGAGGGGAGGACTACGAGTGAAGGACACCGTGTCGGTCCGCCGGGTCCAGGCGGACGTCAGGAGGATCCTGCGCCCGGTGGGCGAGGAACTGGCCCGCAGCGGGCTGACGCTGGCGGCGGCGCAGGAGCTGACGGCCGACGTCCCGCTGAGGGTGCTGGAGGATCTGTACGCGCTCGTGGCCCGGGATCCGGCGGCGAGGTCGAGTCCGGTGTACGCGTACGAGAGCTATCTCAGTTTCCGCGCCCTGCTGGCGCACCGGGTGGCTCATGAGCTGCACCGGTTCGCGGTGGCGCTGGCGCAGGACCGGGGTGTCCTGGTCGCCGCGCGGCGTATCGCGGAGTGGGCGAAGCGGGAGAGCGGGGTGGAGATCCATCCGGCGGCGGTGATCGGCAGCCGTGCGGTCATCGACCACGGCTACGGGACGGTCATCGGGGAGCAGGTGCGGATCGGCAGCGACTGCTATCTGCTGCAGAACGTGGTGCTCGGCAGCCGGTCGATCAGGAGCGGTCCGGCGCAGTGGGTCGGCCGGCGCCATCCGCGGATCGGGGACCGGGTGGAGATCGCCGGGAACGTGTCCGTGTTCGGGCCGGTGACCATCGGGGACGACTGCCGGATCGAGTCGGGTGCGCGGGTCACCACGGATGTGCCCGCCGGGTCGCGGGTGCGGGTGGTGTCCGTGCTCCAGGTGACGTGCTGTGGGGTGAGAGAGGTGGAGCATGCCGCTGATCGCGCTCTCTGACGACGAGCTGAGGGCGGGGTGCGGGCTGAAGTGGGGGCGTGCCCCGGCCGGGGTGATACCGGCGGACGTCGCCGAACTGGACTTCGCGGTGGCGCCGCGGATCCGGGCGGTGCTGTCGGCCGCGGTGGAGCGGTCGGGTTTCGGTTACCCGGACTACACGGGCGGGGCTCCGGTCCGGCTGGCGGAGGTGTTCGCGGGGCGGACGCTGCGTCTCGCGGGGTGGGCTCCGGATCCGGGGAGGGTGGAGGTCTGCGCCCAGGTGGCGCAGGCGCTGTGCTGTGCGGTTCTCGCCTTCACCCGCCCGGGTGACGAGGTTCTGGTGCACAGCCCGACCTATCCGCCGTTCCTGGAGGCGATCCGGTCGCTGGGGCGCCGGCCGCTGCTGCTGCCGGTGGGGGAGGTCGCCGGGGAGGGGTGGGCGGAGGTGGAGTCGGCGGCGCGGCTGCGGCTCATCGTGCTGTGCCAGCCGCACAATCCGACGGGTCATGTGTTCGACCGGGTCGCTCTGGAGAGGCTCGCCGGTCTGGCGGTGCGCAGGGACGCGGTCGTGTTCGCGGACGAAATCCATGCGGAGATCGTGTACCCGGACTCGGAATTCCTCTCGATCGCTTCCGTACGGAATGTCGCCGAACGTACGATCGTCTTCACGTCCGCCGCGAAGAGTTTCAATATCGCCGGGTTGCGGTGCGCTGTCGGCCACTTCGGCAGCGATGATCTCCACGCCCGTTTCCGGATGCTGCCGTGGCATCTGCGCAGCGGGGCGGGTGCGCTGGGTATTGCGGCCACGATCACGGCATGGGAAGCGTGTGACGACTGGCTGGACCAACTCAGGGAACAATTAGCAAAAAACCGAACCAGACTGACAGAATTCATGGCACATTTCACGCAGGTTCGGTACACGCAACCGGCCGCGACGTACCTTTCCTGGATGGATCTCGGAGCCACCCCGTTCGGTTCCGACGCACACCATCTCCTGGCAAAGGCAGCAAAGATCTCCCTTCAGCCTGGTAGCGTCTTCGGCGCCTCGCTTGAGGGTTTTGTCCGATTCAATTTCGGCACGTCCGAGGCACGCCTCGATTCACTGCTGGAAAGATTTGGCCGCGCGCTGGAAGCGTGCGGTGGGAAAGGGTGAGGGAATGAAGGTCATCGGTCTCCTCGGCGGTATGAGCTGGGAGTCGACGGCGTACTACTACCAGGAGCTCAACCGGGGAGTCCGGGAGCGCCTGGGCGGCCTGCACTCCGCTCCGTGCGTGGTGCACTCCGTCGATTTCGCCGAGATCGAGAAGATGCAGGCCGAGGGGGACTGGGCCCAGGCCGGGAAGTATCTGGCCCAGCGCGCCCACCAACTGGAGCTCGCCGGCGCGGGATGCGTCCTGATCTGCACGAACACCATGCACCGTGTCTACGACGCCGTCCAGGAGGGGCTGGGCGTGCCCGTGCTGCACCTCGCGGACGGGACCGCGGACGCGCTGGAGCGGGCCGGTGTGGAACGGGTCGCGCTGCTGGGTACGCGCTACACGATGGAGCAGGACTTCTACCGGGACCGGCTCACGGCCCGCGGTCTCGACGTCCTGGTCCCGGAGCCGGAGGACCGCGCGAGCGTACACAAGATCATCTACGAGGAGCTGTGCCTCGGCCAGGTCCTCGACTCCTCCCGGGACAGCTACGTCCGGATCATCGAGTCCCTCGCCGCCCGGGGCGCCCAGGCCGTCATCTTCGGATGCACGGAGATCGGGCTGCTCCTGGACGAGGCCACGAGCCCGCTCCCGGTCTTCGACACCACCCTCATCCACGTACAGTCGGCGCTGGACTGGGCCCTGAGGCCGTGACCGCGCGGGCGCGCACGGAGCCCCTCGACAGGCTGGACGCCACGCTCAGGTCCCGTTCCGGCCTCCGGCTGCGCCTCGTGTGCCCCTCGCAGGAGTTCAGCGCCCGGGAGATGTCCTTCGGCGTCGGGCGCTGGCTGTCGTCCTCCCGCGGCCTGTGGGAGTCGTTGCGGGTCGCCTGCGAGGCCGACCTCGCCGTGGTCATGCTGCAGGCCCCGGCGGTCGGCCCGGCGGTGGAGGGCTATCTCCTGGACCTCGTGCCCTCGGATCCGGCGACCGCCGCCGACCGCCGTGCGCGGCACGCCCTGGTCGAGATCGACGACGACGGCGAGCGGCACCTCAGCGAGAAGGTTCTCGACGACCCCCGCCTGCTGCGGCGGCTGGCCCGGACCGTCGCGCTGGCACGCCGCGCCGGGCATGCCGTGGAGGGGCTCGCGGGCTTCGCCTCCAGCCCCCGGATGGCCTCCCTCGCCCACGCCCTGGACGTCGAGCTGCTCGAAGCCGACACCCGGCTGCTGGGCTGGGGAGGCAAGTCCGGCAGCCGGCAGCTCTTCCGCGCGGCGCACGTCCCCCACCTGCCGGGTTCCTACCTGCCCGACCACGACGTGGCCGCGCTCGCCGCCCGGCTGGCGGGGCTGGTGCGTGCCCACGGTCCCGGACGGTGGTTCGTCAAACTCGACCACGGTTTCGGCTCCGGGCACGGCAACGCCGTGGTCACCGTCGACGACGACAGCCCGTACGCCGTCGAACGCGCCCTGCGGACCTCGTTGCGGCCACTGGGCGCGGGCGTGCGGCGTACGGAGTTCCTCGGCCGCCTCGGCTCGGTGGGAGCCGTCGTCGAGCGGCACGCGGGCGCCCTCTGCGCGCACCCGAGCGCCCTGGCCCACCTCGGCCGGGACGCCCGGGTGGAGCTGCTCGGCGTGCACGACCAGCTCGTGGGCGCCGCGGGCGACTTCCTGGGCTGCCGCTATCCTGCGCGGGCCCGCTACCGCGACGCGGTCGAACGCGAGTCCCTCAAGGTCTTCACGGCGCTCGCCGTGGCCGGCGTCTCGGGACACGCCGGCGTCGATTTCCTGGCCAGCGGTACGGCCCTGTACGCCACCGAGGTCAACCTCCGGCAGACCGGCAGCACCCATCCCCACCGCACCGTGCGCGCCGTTCTGCCGCTCGACCTCCGTACACCGGGCCTGCTGGTGAGCCGCGACGGCCGCCCCGTGTGCTTCCGTGCGACCGACAGCGTCCTGTCCCCGTCCTGCCGGGGCCTGTCGACGGCGTCCCTGATAGCGGCGTTGCGCACGTCCCCGCGGCTGCGGCTGGACCGCGAGGCGGGGCGGGGCGTCGTCCCGCACCTGTGGCCAGCGCTCGGACGGTTCGGGAAGATGGGGGTCACGGCCGTCGGGCGGTCGGCGCGGGAGTGCGAGGAGCTGGTGCGCGACTTCGGTGAACTCCTCGACTCCCTGGGCGAGTCCGGCCGCGTGGGCGCCTGACCCGCACGCCTCACTCGCGGCGCCCGCCCCTGCGCAGCATGTCCCGCGCGCGCAGCGTCCTGGGGTGGTCGGCGCCCAGCACCCGGGTGAACCCGTCGAGCACGGCCCGCAGTTCGGCCTGTGCCTCGGCGACCGAGCCGAGGCAGTACAGCGCCGCCGCGTGGTTGGACCGGGCGTTCAGCGCCGAGGGGTGCAGCGGGCCCCGGCGGCGCGCGAACCCCTCCAGCGCCGCCCTCAGTTCGGGCTCGGCCTCGGCGTAGCGGCCGAGCCCGAGCAGGACGACACCGAGGTTGCCCCGGCTGCTCAGGGTCGAGGAGTGATCGGGGCCGAGCACCCGCCGGAACCCCTCCAGGACGACCCGCTGTTCGGCCTCCGCCTGCACCGTCCTGTCCTGGGCCAGCAGCAGCGCGGCGAGATAGTTGCGGCTGGTCAGCGTCGACGGGTGGTCGGGGCCGAGCAGCCGGGCGAACGCATCCAGCACGGACCGGTGCTCCTGCTCCGCCTCCGGTGCCCGGCCCAGGGCCTGGAGCACGACGGCGAGGTTGCAGCGGCTGATCAGCGTCGAGGGGTGGTCGGGCCCCAGGATCCGGGCGAAGTCGTCGACGACGGCCCGGTGTTCGCGCTCCGCCTCGACGACCTTGCCCCGGGCGTGCAGGACGACCGCGAGGTTCTCCCGGCAGGTGAGCGTCGACGGGTGGTCGGGGCCCAGCACGCGCGCGTACCCCTCGTACACGGAGCGGTGCATCCGCTCGGCCTCGCCGAGTCGTTCCACGGCGTGCAGCACCAGGGTCGGGCTGCCCCGGCTCGTGAGGGCGTCGGGGTGGTCGGGGTCGAAGACCCGGGTGCTGGTGTCGAGGACGGTGTGATGTTCGGCCTCGGCGTCCTCCAGCCGGCCCAGCGAGCGCAGGACGGCGGCGGTGTTCGGGGTCGCGTCCGCCTCGCCGAGCAGCCGCTCGTACGCCGCCAGCACCGCGCAGTGCTCGGCCTCCGCCTCGGCGACCTGGCCGAGGTCGTGCAGGACGAAGGCGTGGTTGTTGCGGTTGGTCAGGGTCGCGGGGTGGCTCTCCCCCAGGTCGCGCATGCGCACCTCGCTGACGATGCGGTGCTGTGCCTCCGCCTCCTCCAGCCGGTCCAGGTCACGCAGGGCGAGGGCGAGGTTGTTGCGGCTGACCAGGGTCGCGGGGTCGTCGGGTCCCAGGACCCGCACCCGGGCCTCCAGGACCGCCCGGTGCTCGGCCTCGGCCTCCCGCAGCCGGCCCAGCACCCGCAGGACCGCGGCGTGGTGGCCCCGGCCGGTCAGGGTGTCCGGGTCGGCCTCCCCCAGCGAGGCGATCCGCGCGTCGCGCACCGCCTCGTAGGCGCTCAGGGCGATGCCGTACCGGCCGTGCGCGCGGGCGATCGTGCCGATCCGCATCGCGTCGGCGGCGTCCGCGAAGCCCAGCGCCGCGGTCAGGACGGTGTCGCTGACCGGTGAGGTCGTCTCGTCGACGAGGTAGTCGTACACGTCGAACGTGTCCGGGCCGAGCGGGGTGAGCAGCGCCGTCGTGGTGCGGACGTCGGTCGCCCACTCCCACGCCTGCGCCACGGGCTCGCCCGGGTACGGGATTCCGCCGCGCTGGGGCAGGTAGTGGACGGCGAGTTCCTCCAGGGAGGCGCGCGGCAGGGCGGCGGTGACGCCGGCCCTGCGGCAGTCCACCGCGGCCGAGACCAGCGCCGCGCCGCGTACGTGTTCCCCGCCGTCCCGGGCGGCGTGCCACAGGTGCAGCAGCTCGGGGCCCGCCGACAGGTACTCCGCGATGCCGAACCGGTCGGCGTGGTCCAGGGCCGCGCCGATCCGCGGGTCCCAGGTGCGGGTCGCGGCCCGGTCGCGCTCCGCCGCCGAGAACATCCGGGGCAGGTCGATCCGGTGCGCCAGCGCGAGCGCGTCGAGGACCTCGCGGTTCAGGGGGCGGGAGCCGTTGTCCGAGCGCAGATAGGTGTCCAGTTCGGACGCCCGGATCGTGGCCAGGACGACCCGGTGCTGGCCCTTCGTGTCGAGGAACCGGGTGAGCAGGTTCCGCGAGAGCCCGCCGTCCCCGAGGAACCGCTCCAGGTCATCCAGCCACAGCACCGCGCGCGGCCTGCCCGCCGTCCGCTCGACCGCGTACGGCAGTGCCGTGCGGGTCTGCGGCGCGATCAGCGTGTGCTGCGGCAGCGTCGCGGTGAGTCCCTCGTAGGCGGCCCGCGACTTGCCCGCCGTCGAATCCCCGACGATCAGCACGAACGCCCCCGCCGCCGCGAGGTGTTCGCGCAGTTCGTCGTCGATGTCCCGGGGCACGTACGGCGGTTGGCTCGTCGTCGTACGGCTCGTGCTGCGCCGCGCCGCGTGCACCCCGAGCAGCCGGGCGTCGGCCACGGCGCGGACGACGGGCAGTTCCCCGCCCGCCGTCAGGCAGCCGTCCCGGACGAATGCCGCGGTCTCCCGGTTCTTCTGGAACCTCTGGAGCAGACCCTCTTTCCAGAAACCCACGAAGACCGCCGCGACGGCCGCCAGCCCGACGGCGCTCGCGGCCATCGCCGGAGAGGTGAGTTTCGCCGCGGTGAGAATGCCCGGCAGCGCCACCACGACGGCCGCGCCGGTCACCAGCAGCACAGGTCCGATCTGCCTTGCCATGATCCCCCGCACCGGAATTGGGCGCCGATTCCCCTGCATCCGACTAAAACATCGCCCGACTTTCCTGAACAGGGTTCTGCGAGAACGCTATTCACTTTTCCTGGAACTCCCGCAACGCGGTTCCTTTGCTGTCACGCACGCCAGGTCAACCACCGAACTTCCCCGCGTTCTCGGCCAGCCACGCGTCGAAGCTCCTCAGCTCCGGGTTGATCCGCCGCAGCCGGACCAGGTCCCGGGCGGCCGTGAACTCGTGGTCGAAGTCGCCGTAGTACTGGAACATGTTCCCGATCTCGTCCCCGGCGGGGATGCCGAGGGTGCGGAAGACGTCGTACGGCACGGACCGGAAACGTACGGGCTCGCCGTGGACGGTGGAGAGTTTCTGGGCGTACTGCTCGCCCGTGAGGTGGTCGCCGGCGAGGCCGATGGTCTCGCCGATGTACTGTTCGCCGCCCTTGAGCAGGGCGAAGGCCGTGCGGCCGATGTCCTCGACGTCGACGCCGGCCAGGAGTTTGCCGTCCTCCAGCGGGAGGGTCAGGGTCAGGACGCCGTCGTCGGCGCGCTGGGGGGCGAAGGGGCCCAGGAAGCCCTGGAAGTAGTAGGTGGTGTTGAGGAAGGTCGTCGGCACGCCCGCCTCGGTGAACAGCCGGTTGCCCGCGCCCTTCGCGTCGAAGTGCGGCACGTTGTAGGAGCCCTGGAGGACCGGCATCCGCCCGTCCGTCAGCGGCAGCAGTTCGCGGGTGTCCTCCAGGGTCGACCAGACGACGTGCCGCAGCTCCGCGGCGTGCGCGGACCGGGCCAGCACCTCGATCTCGGCGGTCTCCTTCTCCGCCGACATGTGCGCCCAGAAGTTGGTGACGAGGAACGCGCCGTACGCGCCCGCGAACGCCTCGCGCACGCTCGCCTCGTCGGTGAAGTCCGCCCGGACGACCTCGGCGCCCAGTCCGGCGAGTTCCCTGGCGGCGGGTGCGTCGGGGTCACGCGTGAGCGCGCGGACGGTGAAGCCGGACTCCGGGTCCGCGAGGGCCGCGCGGGCGAACCCGCCGCCCTGTGCGCCCGTGGCTCCGGCGACCGCGATGACCTTCTTGCCGTTCATGGGTTCCTCCGGGAAGGCGTGCGTGGGGAGACACATCATTGTGGTTGATGCATCAACTAGAAGCTTAGGAGTGTGAAGATGATGCGTCAACCAGATCGGGGGTATGGGGCACGACAGTGTGGTGCGAGAGAGCTCAGTGGTTGCTGGACGCCTGGAGGTCCGCGAGGAGTTCCGCCTGGCCCGCGAGGACGCCGGAGAGGATCGCGCGGGCGACCCGCAGGAGTTCGGCGATCTGCGGGTTCGTCAGGGAGTAGTGGACGGTCGACCCCTCTTTGCGGGTCACCACCAGGTTCGCGCGGCGCAGCACCGCGAGCTGCTGGGAGAGGTGCGCCGGCTCGATGCCGACCTCGGGGAGCATCTCGGCGACGGAGTGCTCACGCTCGCTGAGCAGTTCGAGGACGCGGATCCGGGCGGGGTGCCCGAGCGTCTTGAAGAACTCGGCCTTCAGCTGGTACAGCGGCGTACTCACCCGGCCCGCCACCTCCCACATCCGCCTGCCCAGGGCCGTCCGACCCGGAGCTTCCCATCCTACCGGCGCTCCGCGGGCGTCTTACGTCTGCTCTAGAGTCGGCGTCGGGACACGACGAGAGGGGACCGGCGATGGCCTGGCCACGGGTCGACGGAATGCGGACGCTGGAGCTGGGCACCCCGGGCGACATGCGGGCATGGCTCAACTCCCTGGCCCTGTCGGGCCGCAAGACCACGACGACCGGCCTGTTCGACGACTACGGCAAGGAGGGCGAGGTCCTGGAGACCGTCGGCGAGCGTCTCGCCCTCGTCGACACCGACGGTCACCCGGTCGGCACCGTCGAGATCACCTCCGTACAGGTCATGTCCTTCGCCGAGGTCCCCTGGCAGCACGCCGCCGCCGAGGGCGAGGGCGACGCCGACCTGGAGGAGTGGCGGGCGGGACACCGCGGGTACTGGGAGAAGGCGGGCACACCGGTCGACGACGGGACACGGGTCGTCTGTCTGGCCTTCCGCCTCGTCACCCCGTGACCGCGCCGGCCCGGAGTCAGCCGTTCGGTACGAGGCGCCACCGGTTGTCGGCCGTGCCGTCGTCGGACGTCTGGATCGCGTAGGCGCCGTTCGCGGTGGAGCCGCCGCGGATCGCGAGCAGTTTGCCGCTGTGGGCGTTGCGGATCTTGTGGGTGCCGTCGCCGAGGTCGACGAGGATCCAGCGGTGGTCGGCGGTGCCGTTGTCCGCCCACTGCAGGACGGTGGCGTCGTCGGCGGTGGACATGGCGTCGACGCCGAGGACCTTGCCGCTGTGGGCGTTGCGCAGGCGGACGGCGTCTCCGTCGGTGACCATCTGCCAGTTGTGGTCGGCGGTGCCGGAGTCGGTCCACTGCAGAGCGCGTCCGCCGTCGCCGGTGGACATGTTCTCGATGCCGAGGACGAGTCCGCTGCCGACGTTCTGGAGGCGGACGGTCGCGGCGGAGCCGGTGTTCCAGTAGACGGTGTAGTTGTGGCCGTGCGCGTCGTGGAAGGGACCGAGGCCGACGGTGGATCCGTTGGCGGTGGCGGTGAAGGCGAGGGAGGCGGCGGAGGTGCGGGTGACGGACGACGTGGTGAGCGCCGGCAGCGCGGTGAGCGCGGTGTTGCCGTAGTTCCCGGCGAGGACCACGGGGCCGAAGGTCACGGCGGCGACGGCGGGGTTGTCGTTGGCGGGCCGCAGGCCGATCCGCATGGGCAGCCGGACGGTGACAGTGTCCCCGGAGGTCCAGGCGCGGGTGAGGACGGCGTAGCTGCCGGGGGTGGTGGTGATGGCCTGCGGTACGCCGTTGACGCTGACGGTGGCCCCGCTGGTCCAGCCGGGGATGCGTACGCGCATCGACCAGGTGCCGGCGACATTGCCGGTGACCTGGAGGGTCGTGGTGTCGCCGACGGGGTAGGCGGTGGTCTGGGTCACCGTGATGCCGCGCTGGGACCAGGTGAGGACCGAGGGCACGAAGAGGTTGACGGTGAGCGTGGTGCCGTCGTGGAAGTAGACGGAGTCCATCAGCCGGGTCTGCATCTCCAGGCCGGTGCCCTGGCAGCACCAGAAGGTGCCGTAGTCGGTGCTCCAGGTGCCGCCGCCCCAGGCGGGTCCCACTCCGCGCCGGCCGCCAGGGTTGAGCGGGGTGAAGTAGGTGATGTGTCCGTGGCTGTCGGCCGGGTTCTGCTGGCCGATCATCTGGTTCAGCCAGGCGCGTTCGTAGTAGTCGAAGAGGTCGGCCCGCTCCGGGTCCAGGGTGTACAGCTCCCGGGTGAGCGTGAGCATGTTGAAGGTGTTGCAGCTCTCGCAGGTGTCCTGGGCGAGGTAGCCCGCGATGGCGCCGGGCGCGCGGAAGTGTTCGGCCTGGCTGTTGCCGCCGATCGCGTACGTGTGGGCGGTGACGCACATGTTCCAGGCGTTGACGGCGATGTCCCGGTAGCGGGTCGTGCCGGTGGCCTTGTAGGCGCGCGCGGCGCCGATCCACTTCGGGACCTGGGTGTTGGCGTGCAGTCCGGCCAGCCGGTCCTGGCCGGCCGCCAGGGGGTCGAACACGGCGGCGTGGTCGAAGCGGCGGGCGGCGGTCAGCCATCGGGCGTCGCCGGTCTGCTGGTAGAGGTCGGTGAGGACGGCGTTCATGCCGCCGAACTCGGTGCCGAGCATCGTCTGCATCTGCTGGGCGGTCAGCCGGCCGGTGCGCAGGTCGACCCAGCCGGCGAGGGCGAGCAGGACGTCGCGGGCCTGGGTGCTGCCGAGGAGGCGCCATACGTCGAGGAGGCCGACGAGGGTCTTGTGGATCGTGTAGTAGGGGACGTTGCCGTTGGTGAGGGTCCGTTGTTCGAGGGCGGTGAAGTCTGACTCGGGGTAGCCGCAGAGGTATCCGGCGGTGAAGCCGGCGGCGCTGTTGTTGGCCTGGCACTTGGCGAGTTCCGCGACCATGTACAGGGCCTTGTCGCGGCTGACGGTGTCCCCGGTCACGGCGTACGCCTGGGCCCAGGCGGTGAGGAAGTGGCCCTGGACGTGGGTGCGGAAGGGGAAGGTCGGCGCGTCCCAGCCGCCGCCCGCTGCCGCGCCGAGGGTCGACAGGCGGTGGTTGGCCCGGAAGTTGTAGAGGAGCCGGTCGACGTCGACGAACCGCAGGTAGGTCTGCGTACGGTTCTGGTTGTCGAGCCAGCGGCTCGCGGTGAGCCGGACCTGTCCCATGTCGAAGGGGTGGGCCAGGACGCCGATGTCGGCCCGGGCCGGCGGGAGCGTGGCGGCGCGGGCGGGGGTGGCGCCGAGCAGTGTCGGTGCGGTGGCGGCCACGGCGGTGGCTCCGGCGGCCTGGAGGAGGTGCCGTCTGCTGAGGGGAGAGGACATCGGGCGCCCTTCCGGGTCGGGGACGGGGTGGGGGGTGTTCTCCCTGCGCGGTGGTTCGAGATGCCAAGCAGTTCGAGATGTCGAACAGTGTTCGCCCTGCCGAGTGGACCGTATGAACGGGTTGAGGACATGTCAATCCTCCGCGTCGGATGTCGATCCTCGGTGGCGCCCGCGAGGCGGCGAACGTGCCGGCCGCGCGGGGCGACGGACTGGGTGCGGACCAGGTCGGGGAGCGCCTCGGACACGGGTCAGGCGCCGACGCCGATCGACGATGTGGTCACGCGCTTCGGCGGCCTGGACGTCCTCGTCAACAACGCGGCGATCTCGGTGGAGCAGGGCCGTACGGTCGGCGACCGGGACGCGGACACCGCCGCGCTGGACCGGATGCGCGCCGTCAACCACCTCGGCGTGATCGCCGTCATCCGGGCGGGC
This sequence comes from Streptomyces sp. 4F14, assembly GCF_048159485.1. Taxonomy (NCBI): domain Bacteria; kingdom Bacillati; phylum Actinomycetota; class Actinomycetes; order Kitasatosporales; family Streptomycetaceae; genus Streptomyces; species Streptomyces sp. 4F14. The sequence continues at coordinate 460 of NZ_JBLRVY010000022.1, read as the reverse complement.
GGATCCGTCACGGTGAGTTCCGGACTGGGCTCCCGGGTCGGCGTCCCGGGCCTCGCCGACTACGCGGCGACCAAGGCCGGGGTCGCCCGGGACCTCGGGCGCCGGGACATCACGGCCAACGTCGTGGAGGCCGGGCTGATGGAGGGCCTGGCCCCCGAGACCCTCGCGTCCCTGCTCGGCTCACTGTCCCTGCGGCGCCCGGGCCGCCCCGAGGAGATCGCGGCGGCGGTCGCCTTCCTGGCGAGCCCCGCCGCGTCGTACGTCACGGGCGCGGTGCTGGACACTCACGGCGGCTGCAACGCCTGAGCCGCGGCCCCCGCCGCGGCCCCCCCCCCGGGGGGGGGGGGGGGGGGGGGGGGGGGGGGGGGGGGGGGGGGGGGGCCCATGACGGGTCGCTTCCTGGAGGGGTGGGGAGCCGGACGCGCGCGCGAGGGCTGCGGCGATCTTGTCCAGGGTGCAC
>NZ_JBLRVY010000021.1:0-205810 GCF_048159485.1 Streptomyces sp. 4F14 | reverse complement strand
TCGTTCGACTTGCATGTGTTAAGCACGCCGCCAGCGTTCGTCCTGAGCCAGGATCAAACTCTCCGTGAATGTTTACCGGTAATCCGGTGCACAACACAGAAGAGCGGAACAGTCGGAGGAATGATCCGACCGTTCACAGCGTCCTCGCTGTTGTTGTTTCAAAGGAACCTCATCCGTCCGGCATTCACAGCCGGTAGGACGGGGTATCAACTAATCTGGCGTTGATTTTTGGCACGCTGTTGAGTTCTCAAGGAACGGACGCTTCCTTTGTACTCACCCTCTCGGGCTTTCCTCCGGGCTTTTCCCTTCGATCTTGCGTTTCCGACTCTATCAGATCCTTTTCCGATCCGATTTCCTCGGCGCTTTCCAGGTTTTCGCTTTCGCGTTTCCCTTTCCGGCGGTTCCGACTCTATCAGAAGTTCCGGGCCGGTCTGACCAGCCGTTCTTTTCCGAATTCATCGGGAGTGCCTCTGATTTGGAATCGAAGTTCCAGGAGGCTTTGTAGATACTAACTTACTGCCGACCGGATCAGATCCAGTTCTAGGCAACTGTTCGAATCTACCGCCCTGCAGGACCCGTGTCAACGGTTCTTGTGGGGCGAAGAGGAGACTAACAGCTCGGCAAGCCTGTTTGCACATCAGGCGGCCGTAGGGACACGGGCGCTGCGCTCGGTGGCCTCCACGTCACCGGTCTCTCCCGCGCGGACGGCACGTCCGCCGAGGATCCAGACGTATCCGAGGAAGGCCACCTCGGCGGTGACGCCGATGGTGATGCGGGCCCATGTGGGCAGGCCGGAGGGGGTGACGAAGCCTTCGATGGCGCCGGAGACGAAGAGGACCAGGGCGAGGCCGATGGCCATGCCGACGGCGGCGCGGCCCTCTTCCGCGAGGGCCGTGCGGCGGGTGCGCGGGCCGGGGTCGATGACGGTCCAGCCGAGGCGCAGGCCCGTACCGGCGGCGACGAAGACTGCGGTCAGTTCGAGGAGGCCGTGCGGGAGGACGAGGCCGAGGAAGGTGTCGAGGCGGCCGGCGGAGGACATGAGGCCGAAGCCGACGCCCAGGTTGAGCATGTTCTGGAAGAGGATCCACAGGACCGGCAGGCCCAGGAAGATGCCCAGGACCAGGCAGAGCGCGGCGGCCTGGGCGTTGTTCGTCCACACCTGGGCGGCGAAGGAGGCCGCCGGGTGGCTGGAGTAGTAGGTCTCGTACTCGCCGCCGGGGCGGGTGAGTTCGCGCAGTTGGCTGGGGGCGGCGATGCTCGCCTGCACCTCCGGGTGGGTGCCGATCCACCAGCCGAGGAGGGCACCCACGGCCGTGGAGAGGAGTGCCGTCGGGACCCACCAGTGGCGCGCGCGGTAGACGGCGGCCGGAAACCCCTGGGTGAGGAAGCGGGTGGCGTCCCTCCAGGAGGCGCGGCGGGTTCCTGCCACGGCACTGCGCGCGCGGGCCACCAGTTGGCTGAGCCGTCCGGTCAGTTGCGGGTCGGGGGCGGTGGACTGGATCTGGGACAGGTGCGTGGCCGTGCGCTGGTAGAGGGCGACGAGTTCGTCGGCCTCCGCTCCGGTGAGTCGGCGCCGGCGGCTGAGGAGGTCGTCGAGGCGGTCCCACTCCGCGCGGTGGGCGGAGACGAAGACGTCGAGGTCCATCGGTGTGCGTGCTCCTCGGCTGTTCGTCGGCGACCGGTCGGTGGAGTCAGCTTGTCGTACTGGGGCGCGAAGTACCTTCAGCTTGGCAGACTGGCTGTTCACCGGGCAGGCCAGGGAAGGGGCGCGAACGTGAGTGAGCTGGTGACGGGTGAGGCGGTGGCGTTGGAGCTGCGGCCCGCGAAGCTGCCCAGCAGGGCGCTGGCCGTCCTGCTGGACCTCGTCGTGGCCTTCGTGCTGTACATCGTCGTGACGGTCGTCCTGATCGCGACCACCGCCTCCCTGGACGAGGCCGCGCAGACCGCTCTGGCCATCGCGTCGTTCCTGCTGGTGCTGGTGGGGGTGCCGATCGGGGTCGAGACGCTGAGCCATGGGCGGTCGCTGGGGAAGCTGGCGTTCGGGCTGCGGGTGGTGCGGGACGACGGGGGGCCGATCCGGTTTCGGCACGCGCTCGTGCGCGGGGCGATCGGGGTGGTCGAGATCCTGGGGACGGGCGGGACCGTGGCCGTGATCGCCTCACTGGTGTCCGCGCGCGGGCGGCGGCTCGGCGACGTGTTCGCGGGGACCCTGGTGGTGCGGGAACGGATACCGGTCGCGCGGGGCGGCTTCCTCGCGCCTCCCCCGCCCGCGCTGGCGGGCCGTTTCGCCGAGCTGGACCTGTCCGCCGTACCCGACGCGCTGTGGCTCGCGATACGGCAGTACCTCGGGCGCGCGCACCAGTTGGACCCGCGGGTCGGCTGGGGGATGGCGGAGCGCCTCGCGAACGATCTGGTGGCGCGTACGGGGGCGCCGGCGCCGGAGGGGATGGCGCCGGGGGTGTATCTGGCGGCGGTGGCACAGGAGCGTCAGGCGCGGGAGGCCCGGCGGGCGTTCCAGGGTGCGCCGTACGAGGTGTACGGGGGGCCAGGGGCGGTTTCTTACGGGGCTCAGGCGTACCAGGAACCCCGTGCGGCTCAGGCGCCTCGGCCGTCCCAGGTACCTCAAGCGCCCCAGCCCGTCGCCGACCGGCCGTCGACCGGGTTCGTGCCGCCTGCCTGACGGTCGGGCTCGGGTCAGGTGAACGTCGAGGGTGGGGAGGCGAGGTCCTCCAGTTCGATTCCGGGGGCCGCGAGGACGACGTCGCCGGCGATGTGGACGGTGTGCTGTTCGCCGGTGTCCAGGGCTGTGACCTGGTATTCGTCCACCGTGAGGGGGGCGTTGTCAGTGGCGTGTGTTTCGCTGTTCACGAAGGCCCAGGACTGGTCGGTCGTGCGGGGGGCGAGGACCGGGTCGGTGAAGGAGACGAGGCGGACGCGGGTCGCGGAAGGGGAGGGCGTGAGGCGCAGGAGGCGGGCGGTGGCGACGAGGAAGGCCGGGGATGTGCCGGTGAAGGCGTGCGCGGGGGCGTTGCCTTCGGTGGCCTCGGCACCGGTGGGGTCGGTGCGGACCCAGGTGACCCCGTCGAGGGCGGCGGCGCGGACCTGCCAGCCGCCCGCGTGGAGTTCGAGGCGGATGGGGCGGCCGAGGTCGTCGAGCGCGAGGTCGACGGAGCCGCTGTGCTCGCCCGCGGGGGTGGTCCGCTGGGCGACGTACCGCCAGCCGGAGGGACCGGGGGCGCACTGGAAGTGCTCTTCGCCGAGGGGGGTGTGGTCGTGCGGGTCGTGGAGCGAATAACGGCCGCGGGGCATGGAGGTCCTGGGTCGTGACAGAGCTGGCCGGGCCGTCGGGGGGCGGTCCCGGCCGGGACAAAGGGGCAGGCCCCCGGCACGGGGGTGCGGGGGCCTGCCTCTGCGGTACCGCCGGTCTCGGCGCGGGTCGGGGACCCGCGGCCGGGTCAGTAGCGGTAGTGGTCCGGCTTGTACGGGCCGTCGACCTCGACACCGATGTACGACGCCTGCTCGGGGCGCAGGGTCGTCAGCTTGACGCCGAGGGCGTCGAGGTGGAGGCGGGCGACCTTCTCGTCGAGGTGCTTGGGCAGCGTGTAGACGCCGACCGGGTACTCCTCCTGCTTGGCGAACAGCTCGATCTGGGCCAGGGTCTGGTCCGCGAAGGAGTTGGACATCACGAAGGACGGGTGGCCGGTGGCGTTGCCGAGGTTCAGCAGGCGGCCCTCGGACAGGACGATGAGGACCTTGCCGTCCTCGAAGGTCCAGGTGTGGACCTGGGGCTTGACCTCGTCCTTGACGATGCCGGGGATCTTGGCGAGGCCGGCCATGTCGATCTCGTTGTCGAAGTGGCCGATGTTCCCGACGATGGCCTGGTGCTTCATCTTGGCCATGTCGGCGGCCATGATGATGTCCTTGTTGCCGGTCGTGGTGATGAAGATGTCGGCCTTGTCGACGACCTCGTCGAGGGTCGTGACCTGGTAGCCGTCCATCGCGGCCTGGAGGGCGCAGATGGGGTCGATCTCGGTGACGATGACGCGGGCGCCCTGGCCGCGCAGGGACTCGGCGCAGCCCTTGCCGACGTCGCCGTAGCCGCAGACCACGGCCGTCTTGCCGCCGATGAGGACGTCGGTGGCGCGGTTGATGCCGTCGATGAGGGAGTGGCGGCAGCCGTACTTGTTGTCGAACTTCGACTTGGTGACCGCGTCGTTGACGTTGATCGCCGGGAAGAGGAGGTCGCCGTCGCGCTGCATCTCGTACAGGCGGTGGACGCCGGTGGTGGTCTCCTCGGTGACGCCGCGGATCTCCGAGGCGAGCTGGGTCCACTTCTGGGAGCCCTCGGAGATGGTGCGGTGCAGGAGTTCGAGGATGACGCGGTGCTCGTCGGACTCGGCGGTGTCGACGGAGGGGACCTTGCCGTCCTTCTCGTACTCGACGCCCTTGTGGACGAGGAGGGTGGCGTCACCGCCGTCGTCGAGGATCATGTTCGGGCCGCCGGTGGGGCTGTTCGCCCAGGTCAGGGCCTGCTCGGTGCACCACCAGTACTCCTCCAGGGTCTCGCCCTTCCAGGCGAAGACGGGGACGCCCTGGGGGTTGTCGACCGTGCCGTTCGGGCCGACGGCGATGGCCGCGGCGGCGTGGTCCTGGGTGGAGAAGATGTTGCAGGAGGCCCAGCGGACCTCGGCGCCGAGGGCGACGAGCGTCTCGATGAGGACGGCGGTCTGCACGGTCATGTGCAGGGAGCCGGTGACGCGGGCGCCGGCGAGGGGCTGGGTCTCGGCGTACTCCTTGCGGATCGCCATCAGGCCCGGCATCTCGTGCTCGGCGAGGGTGATCTCCTTGCGGCCGAAGTCGGCCAGGGAGAGGTCGGCGACCTTGAAGTCCTGGGTCATGGAACTGCTGCTCCTCGGTGTCGGGCGAGAGGTGGACACGGCTGGTCTGCGCGGCGGCGGACACAGGGGTGCGCCCCGGGGACACGTCGTCCCGAGGGGGCATGGGCAAGCCCGCGTACGCGCAGCGCAGTCCGTCGGAGGCCCTCTCTCCCTCGGCCGGTCCTGGTGGGACCGCCCGACCGCCATCAGCAGCGACGTCTGGCTCCGTCCCAAGCTACACCGGTCGTTCGAGGCGGCCCAGCCCGCCTCCGACAGGATCGAGCCGATCCCGAGGGGCGAACGAGGCCGGTGATGAGGGCGGGTTCGCGGCTTCACCTGGGGTGTTGCGGAGGGGGGCGGGTGATTTCGGGGTGCTGGAAAAGGGCGCACCGGAGATCATGCCGAGCGGTGCCAGGGTGGGCGGTGCGAGGTGCGGGGGCGGACTGTGGCATCAGGCTCAGCACGGGGGTGCGACGTGGTGGCTGTGTCATCGGTCCCCTGGAGCCGAGCGGGGCACCGGGCTGACGGAAACCCGCGCCGAGACACCCGCGAGGCCCATGAGTCAGACCCGATGTGTCCGGGCGACGGGCGGAAACCTTGTCAGTGGACCCGTCGCAGGAAACCCGTGGACCAGTCCAGGCAGCACTCGGCCGATGGCTCCGGGCAGAACTCCTGCGCCGGCACCGGGCAGGCCCCCCGGACCAGTCCAGGTACGCCCGCAACGCCCGGCCGATGCCCCAGTCGGCCCCCGCGTCGGCAGCCCCCTGGACCCGGCCCGGCGTCCGAGCGGCAGCCCTGCCGCAGCCTCTCCGTCAGTGGTCCGCCGGGGTCGGGGTCGGGCCGCCCGGGGCCGCTTCCGGGTCGGGGCCCTTGGCCGCTTCCGACTCGCTGTAGATGTCCGGTTCGAGGTAGATGACGCGGGCGATGGGGACGGCCTCGCGGATGCGGGACTCGGCGGCGTTGATGGCGGCGGCGACCTCGGTCGCGGTGTCGTCGTGCTGGACGGCGACCTTGGCGGCGACGAGGAGTTCCTCGGGGCCGAGGTGGAGCGTGCGCATGTGGATGACGCGGGTGACGGTGTCACCGTCGACGATCGCGGCCTCGATCTTGTGGACCTCGTCCAGACCCGCGGCCTCGCCGAGGAGCAGGGACTTGGTCTCGGCGGCGAGGACGATCGCGATGAGGACGAGGAGGATGCCGATGCAGAGGGTGCCGATGCCGTCCCAGACGCCGTCACCGGTGGCGAGGGCGAGGCCGACGCCGCCGAGGGCGAGGATCAGGCCGACGAGGGCGCCGAGGTCCTCCAGGAGGACGACGGGCAGCTCGGGTGCCTTGGCGCGGCGGACGAACTCCGTCCAGGAGAGCGAGCCGCGCAGGTGGTTGGACTCCTTGATGGCCGTCCGGAAGGAGAAGCTCTCGGCGATGATCGCGAAGACCAGGACGCCCACCGGCCAGTACCAGTGCTCCAGTTCGTGCGGGTGCTTGATCTTCTCGTAGCCCTCGTAGATGGCGAACATGCCGCCGACGGAGAAGAGCACGATGGAGACGAGGAAGGCGTAGATGTAGCGCTCGCGGCCGTACCCGAAGGGGTGCTGCGGGGTCGCCTCGCGCTGGGCCTTCTTGCCGCCGACGAGGAGCAGTGCCTGGTTCCCGGAGTCGGCGAGGGAGTGCACGCCTTCGGCGAGCATGGACGAGGAGCCGCTGAAGGCGAACGCCACGAACTTCGATACCGCGATCGCGAGGTTGGCGCCGAGTGCCGCCACGATCGCCTTGGTGCCGCCTGACGCGCTCATCTGCTCGTCCGATCCCTTCGTCTCCGTACAGCGCTTTGCCGGGCCTTTGCCGGTGGGCCATTTCTACAGCATCCCGGGGCCGTGGCGCGGGAGTTGTCCACAGCCCCGGTCCGATGATCGGATCAGACGACCACGGTGGCCCGGAACAGCGTGCCCACGCCGCTCACCTCGGTCTTTTCGCCGGCGGTGACGAACACGGACTGGCCCGGCGCGAGGTCGTGCTCCCCGGCGCGGACTCTTCCGGCCGTGCAGAGCAGGATCTGCGGGGCCTCACGGGTGAGGTCGTGGACGGACGTGCCCTCGGGCAGGACGTACCGGGAGAGGCGGAACTCGTCGATCGGGGTGTCGTAGACCTCCTCGCCGTCCGGGGACGCCTCGGGGCGCAGGACGCCGGGGCCGGTCGCCTCGAAGCGGACGACGCGCAGGAGTTCGGGGACGTCGACGTGCTTGGGGGTCAGGCCGCAGCGCAGGACGTTGTCGGAGTTGGCCATGATCTCGACGCCGAGGCCGCTGAGGTACGCGTGCGGGATGCCGGCGCCGAGGAACAGGGCCTCGCCGGGCTGGAGCCGTACGTGGTTGAGGAGCATCGCGGCGATGACTCCGGGGTCGCCGGGGTAGTGGCGGGCGATCTCGGCGTACGGCGTGTAGGCGCCGCCGAGGCGTTCGCAGGCGGCCGTGGCCTCGGTGACCGTGTGGGCCATGTCGGTGCGGTCGGCGCCCAGGACGGCCGTGAGGACCTCGCGCAGGGCCGCGTCCTCGGGGTGCGCGCGCAGGAGGTCGGCGTACGGCTTGAGGGAGTCGACGCCGAGGCCCTCCAGGAGGGCGGCGGACTCCTCGGGGGCGCGGAAGCCGCACAGGCCGTCGAACTCGGTGAGCGCGCAGATGAGTTCGGGCTTGTGGTTGGCGTCCTTGTAGTTGCGGTGGGGGGCGTCGACGGGGACACCGCGCGTCTCTTCGTCGGCGTAACCCTCCTTCGCCTGCTGGAGGTCGGGGTGCACCTGGAGGGAGAGGGGGGCGCCCGCGGCGAGGAGTTTGAGGAGGAAGGGCAGGCGGGGGCCGAACTTGGCGGTGGCCGCCTCGCCGAGTTCCTCGCGCGGGTGCGCGTCGATGACCTCGACGAGGGTCCCGCGCGCGGTGCGCGAGGGGGCGCCGGGGTGGGCGCCCATCCACATCTCCGCCTGGGGTTCGCCGGTCGGCTCCACGCCGAGGAGGTGCGGGATCGCGGTGGTGGAGCCCCAGGCGTAGGGGCGGACGGTGTTGTCGAGGCGGTCCATACGGTTCTCTCTTGCGTGAAGTTCAGGCCGGGAACAGGATCAGGCCCCGGAGGCGAGCGCGAGGTAAACGGCGGCGAAATCCGTGATGGCGATCAGCTCGGCCAGCGTCTCCAGTTCGGTGCCCTCTTCGGGGTCGAGTTCGCTGATCGGCGTGTCGTGGCCGAGGGCCAGGTCACGGGCTGCGGGAGCCGCGCTGAGGCCGCCGCTGGGGCGGTCGCGCAGGAGCACCACGCGCGCGTGCAGCGCGGGCGGGTCGTCGACACGGTCGCGGAAGAAGTCGTCCGGGTCGGCGCCGGCCGCGAGCGGGCCCGAGAGGAGGGCGTTGTGGGCGGCGAGGGCCTCCGGGAGTTCCGCGACCAGGGCGGGGCGGCCGGCGAGTTCGGCGAGGGACGCGGCGAATCGGCGGCCCGCCGGGCCCGCGGAGACGCCCTCCGTCCAGATCACCGGGAGGGCGTCCGCGAGTTCGCCCGCGAGGGTCTTCGCCGGGTTGCTGTACGTCGCTACCGCCGGGCCGCAGCGTTCCGCGACGTGGTCCAGGCGGTCGGCGACCTGCTCCAGGGTCTCCGCGGGGGCGGTGATCAGGCCGATGCGGTCCAGGAGGGCCAGCAAGGGGGTCAGGAGCGCCCACAGGACGCCCGGGGCGGATGCCGTGAGCGGTTGCGCGTCCTGGTCGTACGCGGCCGTCGCCAGGGGCAGGAACAGGCTGTGCGAGGCGCCGGTCGCCTCCGCGAGGGGGGTGCGGGTGGGGGCGACCGCCACGACCGTGCAGCCACGCCTGTACGCCTGTTCCGCGAGGAGTGCCAGGCCCGGTTCCGTGCCGTCCGGGGTGGCGATCAGGAGGAGGTCGACCGAGCCCGCCCAGCCCGGGAGGTCCCAGCGGAGGGCTCCGGCGGCGGGGGCCACTCCGGTGGGGGCGAGGCGGGTGACCGGGCAGGACGCGCCCGCGAGGGTGGCGAGGAGGTCGGCGACGCAGGTCGCTGCCGCGCCGGGGCCGGCGATCAGGATGCCTCGGGGGCGGCCGTCCGGTTTCAGGTCCCGTACGCCGGCTTCTGCGGTGAGCCTCGCGGCTGTGCGGACTCGTGCGCCTGCTTCCGCCGCGCCGCGCAGGAGGGCTCGGCGGTCGGCCTCCGCGAGGGCCTCCGGCGTGTCGAGGAGTGAGTCGTCGAGCATGGCGGGTCTCCGATCGCCGGGGGTGTCCACGCGGGCGGGTGGGGTGCGGGCCGGGGGGCGGTGCGGGTTCGGGTGCGGCTGAGTGGGGGGCTGGGGTGGGGGCGTGTCGCTCGGCCCGCGCTTGCGGGGTGCCGCTGCGCCCACCCGTGCCGCCCCATGGGGGTACCTCCCAGGCCCTTCGGGCACTGGGGGAGGCACGACTGCCCGCAGCTAGGCGGGCTGGGGGGCGTGATTGCCGGGCCCCGGCCCCTGCTCTATTCCGGCTTGCGGGCCTCGTCCACCAGCAGGACCGGGATGCCGTCGCGGACCGGGTAGGCCAGGCCGCAGTCGGGGCTTGTGCAGACCAGGTCGGTGGACTGTTCCGTCAGGGGGGCGTGGCAGGACGGGCAGGCGAGGATGTCCAGGAGACCGGGTTCGACGAGCGGCATGGGGTGTCCTTCGGGGTCAGGCGGCGTGGAGAGGCCAGCCTATCGCCGGGGACTGTCAGGGTTCCGGCGAGCGCAGGACGCGGAGGTGGCCCCGGCGGGCGACCTCCATGGGGTCGGCGGCGCGGCCGGCGGCGCCGCCCGCGGCGCGTTCCTGGGGGCGCGCGGCCTCGCGGACCGCGTTGGCGAGGGCTTCGAGGTCGTCACCGCTGGGGCGCGCGGGCGCGGACGCGTCGAGGAGGCGTACGACTTCCCAGCCGCGCGGGGCGGTGAGGCGCTCGGAGTGCTCGGCGCACAGGTCGTAGCAGTGGGGTTCGGCGTAGGTCGCGAGGGGGCCGAGGACCGCGGTCGAGTCGGCGTAGACGTACGTCAGCGTCGCGACGGCGGGTCGGCCGCAGGCGGTGCGCGAACAGCGACGTACAGGGCTCACGACGTTGGACGGTACCGCACTCTTGAGCGGGCCGCGACGACTCTCCACCAGGTCACTCCACCGTGTCGTGCTGGGAAACCCCCCACGGGCACCTCCTGTCATACCCCGCTGACCTGCGTGAACACCAGTTTTCGGCCGGTGGTCGGGGAGCGGGGCCGGTCAACAGCCGGTGCAAACCACGGCAATTGCCATGAGCTCGGCGGTCTCGGAGAGATGCCGAATCGAGCCCAACCTTGGCCGGAATGGTCATCCTGCGACATGACGGTGAGCGCGGTACGGCGGTCTGAGCGGGGACTACGCTTCAGTAGTGATGGACAGCCCCGTACCGCCCCGTGCCGCAGGCCCCGGGCCCCGCCGCCGTGACCGCCACGGGCGCGGCATGCGCGGCCCGATCGCGCCTCCCCAGGTTCCGCTCGCGGCGAGCCGTGCCGAGATGTTCGCCGATCTCGTGCAGGACTCGGTGGAGCGGCTGGAGCGGCGCTGGCCGCAGCTCGCGGACGTCGACTTCATGGTTCTGGAGGTCCCCCGGCTCGACGGCCCCGGCGGCCCGTGGAACGACGAGGCGGTCCCGCTCGGCGGCATCGTCCCGGCGTCCGGCTCCCGGCACGCGCGGGTGGTCGTCTACCGGCGTCCCGTGGAGATCCGTACGAAGGGCCGCGACGAGCGGGCCGCGCTGGTCCACGAGATCGTCGTCGAGCAGGTCGCCGAGCTGCTGGGGCTGACGCCGGAGACGGTGGATCCGCGGTACGGCGAGGACTGAACCGGCACGCGCGCGGGAGGGCGAGGCCGCCGCGCGCGCGTGCGCGGGTGTCACCGTACGTCGAGGGGTGCCAGCAGCGGGACCGGGCGGTCGGGGTGGTCGCCGAGGAGGGTGTCGATGACGTCGGCGGTCTGCTCCCAGCCGGTGACGGCGACGCAGGGGACGCCCATCGCGCGCACGGGGTAGTCGTTGCCGCCCTCGTCGAGGCGGTCGCCGACGAAGAGGACGTCCTCCTTGGTGAGGTCGAGGTGGTCGAGGAGGCGCTGCATGCCGTACGCCTTGTCGATGCCCTTCTTGGTGACGTCGATGGACGTCGAGCCGCCGCTGCGGACCTCCAGGTCGGGGAGGCGCTCGGAGGCGTACTCCCACAGGGCGCGGCGGCGGGCGCCGGTCGGGTCCCAGGCGGCCTTCTCCTGGTGCGGGGCCTGCTGGCCGAGCGCGGAGAAGGTGATCTGGCTGTCGCGGTCCTCGATGATGTCGCCCCAGGTGTTCTCGGCCCACAGGCCGAGGGACTTGGCGCCTTCGGTGAGGACGCGCACGATGAGCGCCTTCTCGTCCTCGGTGAGGTTCTCGGCGTACACGTTGCGCCACTCCCCCGCCTCCCAGCGGAGGTAGCGGGTGCCGCAGGTGGGCATGAGGTGGAGGCGCTGGGCGAGTTCGGGGGTGAGCGGCAGTTCGTCCAGGACCTGGGTGCGGAACTGCTCGTAGCGGCCGCCGGAGATGATGCAGACCGGCTTCTCGGCGAGCAGCCGGGTCAGGCACCGCGCCATCGTCGGCGTGATCTTCGCCTTGGAGAGGGCGAGCGTGTCGTCCAGGTCGAACACCACGATGCGAGTCGACGCTACCAATGCGGTTCCTTTTCCTTGTGCTCGTCGTCGGCCGGAGGCGGGGCGCCCCCGGGCGCGCGGAGCCCTCATCCTCCGTAAATCTGAAGAATGCGTCAAGGCAGGTCAGATACGCCCTTCAGGGGTGATCAACACCCGAATCGCCACCCGGAGTTCAGCCCCCGTTCAAGATCGACAGGTCCTGCGTGCTGTCCGGCACGGCCACCGTCCCCCGGTCGTCCGGAAGGGTCTGGGTGGTGAAGCCGGGGCCGTCCTCGTCGGTGGAGACCAGGGTGCGGGAGGCGTAGACGGGGCCGCCCGAGACGGTTTCGACGGTCAGGGCGTAGGTGCCCTTCAGGCCCGCGGGGACGGGCAGGGCGACGTCCTGGGTGGTGCCCGCCTTGATCGTGTACGTCTTCGAGGCCGCCGTCCCTCCCTCGGTGCCGGCCGAGGCGGTGACCTTGACCTGGGCGGTGGCCGTGGGGGCGGTGACCGAGAGGGTGGTGCCCTTGGCGGTGTTGCCGAGGACGGACGCGCGGGTGCCGACGGGGGCGGTGGCCGGGATGAACGAGGTCTCCTGGTCGTTGCCTTTGCCCCGGGTGACGCGGACCGCCGCGACGAACGGGGTGGCGACGTCGCCCGGCGTCAGGAGCAGGGAACCGGCCTCCCCGCGCGTGACGTCGCCGAGGTCGACGGAGGTGGTGGAGCCCGCCTTGATGTGGAGGGTCTCGTGTCCGGCCGGGGTGATGCGGCCGTTCGTCGAGGCGAGCTGGATCTTCAGGTCGGCGTCGGAGTCGTCGGGGGTGAAGGCGACCAGGCGCACGGCGGTGGCGTCCTTGGGGATGCCGGGGACGACCAGGGTGTTCGCCGGGTCCGCGGAGGCCGTCAGCCAGTCGCCGCCGAGCTTGTCGTCGAGGGCCTGGACGGCGGCGCCGACGCGCCCGCTGCGGACGTTCACGTGGAGCGTGACGTCGTCGAGCTTCTCGGTGGTGAGGGTGGACAGCAGGATCGGCTCGCTGGAGTGCGCGGGGACGGTGATGCCGTCGCCGACGGAGGAGTCGAGGGCGCCGCCGGGGCCGTACAGCTCGACGTCGACGACGGCCGCCGAGTCGTCCGGGTTGGTGAGGTGGAGGTAGTCCGTGCGGTCGGCGGCCGTGCTCGCGGCGGGGAACCAGAACTCGGTGTCGGGGGCCCCGCAGGCGAGGCCGAGCAGGCCCCGGCCGGTGCCGGCGGCGACGCCGGTGGTGGCCTGGAGGGTCCAGCCGGGCGCGTACCTGCCCTCAGCGGTGCCGACGAGCGCGGGCGCGCTGCCGCCGCTGATCTCGCCGGTGACGGGCTTGCCGGGGTCCCCGGGGGTGACGGCGGACTTCCCGGCCGGCTTCGTCTTCCCGCCCTGCGCGCTCTCGGCGATGCCGGTGAGCGTCGCCTTGCCCTTGCCGCCGGTGCCTTCGGTGACCGGTGTGAAGGACGTGTACGCGGTGTCGGCGAGGTCGGAGGTGCTGGGCGCCGGGCAGACCAGGCCGGTGCGCTCGACGGGCAGCCGCGCGGCCGCCTTGGCCGGGCCTGCGGTGGCCTGCGCCGGTTCCTGGACGACGGCGAAGGCGGTGACGGCGGCGAGCGCGGCCGTCCCGGCGATCAGGGACACGGTGGTGCGTTTCACTGCTGGCTCCCGTCGGGGCGCTGGTACGGCTGCTGCGCCTGGTCGTAGCCCTGCTGGTAGGAGGGGTCGTAGGGCTGCTGCTGGTCGCCGTAGCCCTGGCCGTACGGCGGCTGCTGCTGCGGCTGGCCGTCGTAGCCGTACGGGTCGTACTGGCCCGCCTGGTACGGGTCGTACTGGGCGCCGCCCTGGTCGTAGCCCCCCTGCTGGTAGGGGTACTGCTGCTCGGCGCCCGCGTACTCGGGGGTCTCCCATTCGCCGTACGCCTGCTGCTGCGGGACGGCGACGGGGGGTTCCTGTTCCGGTGCGGTGGTCTCGTCGGCCTCCGCGCGGTCGCGCAGGCGGCGGGCGCGGCGGCCCTCGCCGGTGGCCTGCGCGGGGATGGGCTGCTCGTCGGCCTCGGGGAGGTCGTCGTCGACGTCGCGGCGGCGGCCCGGGAGGGCGAGGACGACGAGGACGAGGGCGAGGGCGCCCTGCGTCCACAGCCACAGGGTGTGGGTGAAGGGGTCCTCGTAGGTGACGTCCAGGCGGCCGCCCGTGGCGGGGAGTTCGAAGCCCTGGGCCCAGCCGTCGACGGTGACGGCCTTGAGTGGCTTGCCGTCGAGGGTGGCGGACCAGCCTTCGGCGACGGCGTCGGCGAGGCGCAGGACGCGGCCCTCCTCGCCGTCCTCGATCCTGGTGTGGATCTCGACGGGCCCGGCGCCGACCGCGACGGGCGTGCCGGAGCCGTCCGCGGCGGCGATCGACGCGCGCGAGACCTCGCGGCCCACGCGCCACAGGGCGCTGCCGTTCTGCTGGCTGAGGCGGCTGAGGCCGGGCGTGGCGTCCAGGACGCGGGCGACCTCGCGCGGGGCGCCCTTGTGGACGAGGACGTAGCGCACCGCGAACTTGCCGAGTTCGCTGGTCTGGTCGGCGCCGGAGCCCGCGACCAGGTTGGCGACGACCTTGTCGAGCTGCTTGTTCTCGCCGTCGGCCGAGGCGGTCTCGGCGTCGCCCATGCGGGTGCCGGAGCCGCGCACCAGCATGTAGGAGACGTGGGCGGCGGAGTCGCTGTCCAGGACCAGCGTGCGGGCCTGGTCGCGGGTGCCGGCCTCCTCGGCGACGAACGCGGGCACCTGCACGGGGTCGCGGCGCTCCAGGGGGCCGTCGGCGCCCCGGATCATCCAGCCGGCGGCGATCAGCAGGGGGCCCGCTGCGGCGGCGAAGGCGATGAGGGCGGCGACGGGCTGGCGCCACCCGAAGCTCTGCTCGGCGACCCGGGAGCGGGCGCCGTCGGCGCCGATCATCGCGGCGCACAGCAGGGCGAGGCCGTAGACGAGGGTGGCGGGGCCCGCCCAGGTGTCGCCGTTGGACAGGACCGCGAAGACCAGGCCGACCAGGGCGACCGCCCAGGCCGCCCACACGCCGGTGTGCCGCTCGGAGCGCAGCAGGGCGGCGAGCGCGGCGAGGACGACGCCGATCAGCATCAGGCCGCTGACCGTGCCGGGGCCGCCGGGGCTCGCGCCGAGCAGGTCGAGGGCGGTGGCGGCGGAGGCGCCGAAGTCGAGGCCGGCCTCCTGGAAGAAGCCGGTCGGCAGGAGGGTCAGCGACCAGGGCGCCAGGATCAGCAGGGGGGTGCCGAGCTGGGCGAGGAAGCGCGGGCCGTAGGCGGTGAGTTCGGCGCGGCGCACGGCGAGGACGGCGAGGCCGAGGACCAGCGCGAGCGGCCACACGATCGGCGTGAACGCGGTGGCGACCGTCAGCAGCAGGGCGTACGCCCAGGTGGCCCGCCAGCTGCCGCGCGCGCCCGAGGAGTTCGCGAGGCCGCTGGCGGCGATGCCCGCGCGGGCGATCAGCGGCAGCAGGATCGCGAGGACGGCGGTGCCGAGGCGGCCGCCCGCGAGCGCGCCGGTGACGGCGGGCAGGAAGGCGTAGACGACGGCCGCCCAGGCGCGCAGGAGGCGCGAGGTGACCAGGGGCCGGGAGGCGAAGTAGGCGGTGAACCCGGCGAGCGGGACCGAGCAGACCAGCAGGAGCGTGACGGCGAGGCCGGTCGAGCCGAACAGAAGGGTGGCGAGCGCGGCGACGATCGCCAGGTAGGGCGGCGCTGCGGGGGTGCCGCCCGCGCCGACGGGGTGCCAGGCGTCGGTGTAGCGGTTCCACAGCTCGGAGGCGTCGGCGGGGGCGGGCAGCAGGGCGCCGCCCGCGAGCGCGCCGGTGCCGAGCAGGGCGCGGCAGGCGGCGAGGGAGATCAGCAGCAGCGCGAGGAAGAGCACCGGGCCGGGTTTGCGGGCGATGCGCTTGAGGCGGGCGAACTGCTCGATCTCCAGGAAGTCCGCGTCGTCCCCGCCGGGCCCGGACTCGATGCCGCCGCCGTGCCGCCCGGGGGCGGTGTCGGTGTCGGAGGAGTCGAGGAAGCTGCCGGCGGCCTGTTCGACGGTGGCCCGCAGGGTCGCGCCCGGCGGTGGGAGCAGGGCGCGCAGTTCGCCCTTGTCGATGACGGGGGTGCCGCGCGCGCGGCGTCCGGCGATGATCCGCTCGGGCCGCAGGAGGATGCCGAGCAGGCCCCGGATCTCGTCGACGGCCTGCCCGGGGACCTTGCCGACGAGGTAGGCGAGGGTCCTGAGGACCGTACCGATGACGATCCGGAAGAGGACCCAGGGCAGCGCTGCGGTGCGGCTGTTGACGAGCAGGGTGTAGACGGCGCCGGCCTTGTCGACCTTGTGCGGGGAGGCGGTGGTGCGGCCGCCGCAGTCGACGGTGCGGCGCTCGCGGGAGGCGGCCTCCGCGTGCCGGACGACGGCCTCGGGGGCGACCAGGACGCGGTGGCCCAGGGAGGTCGCGCGCCAGCAGAGGTCGACGTCGTCGCGCATGAGGGGCAGGCGGCGGTCGAAGCCGCCGAGGTCGTCGAAGACGTCCCTGCGCACGAGCATGCCGGCGGTGGAGACGGCGAGGACCGGGCGGACGTGGTCGTGCTGGCCCTGGTCCTGTTCGCGGCGGTCGAGGCCCGTCCAGCGGCGGCCGGAGGGGGCGATGGTGACGCCGACCTCCAGGAGCTGGCGTTTGTCGTACCAGCCGCGGAGTTTGGGGCCGACGACCGCCACGTCGTCGCGGCCCAGCTCCAGTTCGTTGTCCACGACGCGCAGCAGTTCGGCGAGCGCGTCGGGTTCGGGGGCGCTGTCGTCGTGCAGCAGCCACAGCCACTGGACCGGTTCGCCGTACGGGAGTTCGGGCAGGTCGTAGGCGTCGTCGCGCCACGTGCGCGTGACGGGGTCCCAGCCGCTGGGGCGCTTGAGGTAGGGCAGTTCCTCGGGGGTGAGGACCGGGGCGGTGCGGGTGGCCTCCTCGACGGCCTGGCCGAAGCCGGTGCGCCGGGCGAGGTGCAGGACCCGGTCGGGACCGAGGGCCTCGCCGAGCAGCTGGGCGGAGTCGTCCGCGCTGCCGGTGTCGGCGGCCACCACGGACTGGACCGGGCGCTCCTGGCCGAGCAGTCCGGCGAGCGCGTCGGGCAGCCAGCGGGCACCGTCGTGGGCGACGAGGACCGCGGTCACCACGTGACGCGGGAACTCTGGCGTGGCAGCGTCGCGGGCTGCCGTATGGCTGTGCACGGACATCGAGGTACGGGCCCCGGTTCGATGGACTGCGGTGAACCCCTCTGCCCGGTGAGGACAGTGGGGTGTCTCGGACGAGCGACCACACTATCGGCTGGGCACGACCACGGCCCGCCGCCTGTGGATAACCCACGGGCGACGGGCCGTTCGCGATGTTCCGTACGAGGTCAGACGCCTCTTACGACAGTCATACCGCCGCTTTCTTGAGGCGGCGGCGCTCCCGTTCCGAGAGGCCGCCCCAGATGCCGAAGCGCTCGTCGTTGGCGAGGGCGTATTCGAGGCATTCGGAGCGGACCTCGCAGGCGAGGCAGACCTTCTTGGCCTCGCGCGTGGAGCCGCCCTTCTCGGGGAAGAAGGACTCGGGATCGGTCTGGGCGCACAGCGCGCGCTCCTGCCAGCCGAGTTCCTCGTCCGCGTCGTCGACCAGCAGTTGCTGCACCAGCTCGGTCATGTGCGCCCCTCGTCTGTCTTTCGCGTCCCCGTGCCGGGCCGTCAACCGTCAAGCGGTGACGGCCGAACGACACGAGTGAAATTACAAGTGTGCTGCTCCGGGCGAGTCAAGCCGAGATCTGCTATTGGGCCCCTTATTCACTCTGCGGAACCAAGGCGGCGCGGAAAGTGTTCAAATCGCCATAAACCTTGACATGCAGACGAGACCTGACGGCCTGTACGGGAAAGGACGCCATCAACTGCGTTCTCGTTCCGACACGCGGGTCACGCGCCCGGTTGTGCGCCATGTGTCCCGGTGAGCGCATGAACAAACCTTTCATCTGGGAGACGTACCGGATGGGGTGAATCGCGTCCCATCCTCCGGGTGTCGAGTTGACAGTGGGGGTGTGAACCGGTGTCCTAGTGGGCATGCTCGCGAACTTGGCCACCACCTCGACCCGCACCGCCGGGTCCCTCGGTGCTGCCCGCGCTCGCCGTGGCTGTTGTTGCTGTCCCAGCTGTTGAGCCCCACCGCGCTCCGGCTGTCCCTCTGAGTCCACCGCGACTCGGCTGTCTGTTCCCCTCGCCCGTACCAGGGCACCTGCGCCACCCGTGACCCGGGCGGCCGGTACGCGACACCCAGCCCCCCGCACCGCAACTCCCGCCGAGGAACCACCGCACCCCATGAACAGCGACAACGACCTCCAGATCGCCGGCGACATCCTCGAAGTCCTCCACCTGCTCCAGCCCCCGCGCGAACACCCCGCCACCGTCGCCGGGTTCGTCGGCCTCGCGCGGGACATCGCCCAGGACCGCTCCCAGTGGGAGCACCTCGTCCGGTACGACGCCACCAGCCGCTGGTACCACCGGCTGCGCACCGGCCCCGGGTACGAGGTGTGGCTGCTGTCCTGGCTGCCCGGGCAGGGCACCGGGCTGCACGACCACGGGGGCTCCTCCGGCGTGCTGACCGTCCTCGACGGGACACTCACCGAACGCACAGCGCGCACCGAGCGGGGGGTGCGGAAGCTGTCCGGGGGCGCGCAGCGCGTGTTCGCGCCGGGGTACGCGCACGACGTGGTGAACGACACCCTGGAGCCCGCCGTCAGCCTGCACGTCTATTACCCGGGTCTCACCGAGATGCCGATGCACACGCCCGCGCAGGCGTGCGCCGGGCGCGAGGAGAGCCGCGCGGCGAGCGTCTGAGGCAGCGGCCCGCCGCGTTGTCACAGGGGCCTGCGAGACTGGCTCCCATGCGCATTGTGGTTCTGGCAGGCGGTATCGGCGGGGCACGCTTCCTGCGCGGTCTGAAGAAGGCCGTGCCGGACGCGGACATCACCGTGATCGGCAACACCGGCGACGACATTCACCTGTTCGGCCTGAAGATCTGTCCGGATCTCGACACGGTGATGTACACGCTCGGCGAGGGCATCGACGAGGAGCGGGGCTGGGGGCGGGCCGACGAGTCGTTCCGGGTCAAGGAGGAGCTGGCCGCGTACGGCGTCGGGCCCGAGTGGTTCGGGCTCGGGGACCGGGACTTCGCGACACACATCGTGCGGACGCAGATGATCGGCGCCGGGTACCCGCTCAGCGCGGTGACCGAGGCGCTGTGCGACCGGTGGAAGCCGGGGGTGCGGCTGCTGCCGATGACCGACGACCGGGTCGAGACGCATGTCGCCGTCGAGCTGGACGGCGAGCGCAGGGCGATCCACTTCCAGGAGTACTGGGTGCGGCTGCGGGCGTCCGTCGCCGCGCACGCCGTCGTCCCCGTCGGCGCGGAGCAGGCCAAGCCGGCGCCGGGCGTGCTGGAGGCGATCTCCTCGGCCGACGTGATCCTCTTCCCGCCGTCCAACCCCGTCGTCTCCGTCGGGACGATCCTCGCCGTGCCGGGGATCCGGGAGGCCGTCGCCGACGCGGGCGTGCCGGTCGTCGGGCTCTCCCCCATCGTCGGGGACGCGCCCGTGCGCGGGATGGCCGACAAGGTGCTCGCCGCCGTCGGCGTCGAGTCCAGTGCCGCCGCCGTCGCCGAGCACTACGGGTCCGGGCTGCTCGACGGGTGGCTCGTCGACACGGCCGACGCGGACGCCGTCGCGCGCGTGGAGGCCGCCGGGATCCGGTGCCGGGCCGTACCGCTGATGATGACCGACGACGAGGCGACCGCCGTCATGGCGGGCGAGGCGCTGAAGCTGGCGGAGGAGGTGCGGGGGCGATGAACGACGGGACTGCGGGCGGGTACCGCGTGTGGGCCGTCGGCGGGCTGCCCGAGGTGCGGCAGGGGGACGACCTCGCCAAGCTGATCGCCAGGGCCGAGCCGGGGCTCGCCGACGGGGACGTCGTCGTCGTGACGTCCAAGATCGTGTCCAAGGCCGAGGGGCGGATCGTCGCCGCGGACGACCGGGAAGCCGCCATCGACGCCGAGACCGTGCGGGTCGTCGCCCGGCGCGGGACGCTGCGGATCGTCGAGAACCGGCAGGGGCTCGTCATGGCCGCCGCCGGGGTCGACGCGTCCAACACGCCCGCCGGGACCGTCCTGCTGCTGCCCGAGGATCCCGACGCCTCCGCGCGCGCGATCCGGGACGGGCTGCGCGACGCCCTCGGGGTCGACGTCGGCGTCGTCGTCAGCGACACCTTCGGGCGGCCCTGGCGGGCCGGGCTCACCGACGTCGCCATCGGGGCCGCCGGGGTGCGGGTGCTCGACGATCTGCGGGGCGGGACCGACGCGTACGGGAATCCGCTGAGCGCCACCGTCGTCGCCACCGCCGACGAGCTCGCCGCCGCCGGGGATCTCGTCAAGGGGAAGGCCGCGGGGCTGCCCGTCGCCGTCGTGCGGGGGCTGCCCCATGTCGTCGGGGGGTCCGGCGAGGGAGCGCGCAGCATGGTGCGGGGCGCCGCCGACGACATGTTCCGGCTCGGGACGTCCGAGGCTGTGCGGCTCGCCGTCACGCAGCGGCGTACCGTGCGGGCGTTCACCGATGCGGCCGTCGATCCCGGGGCCGTGCGGCGGGCCGTCGCCTCCGCCGTCACCGCGCCCGCGCCGCATCACACCACCCCCTGGCGGTTCGTCCTGCTGGAGTCCGAGGGGGCCCGGGTGCGGCTCCTCGACGCCATGCGGGACGCCTGGATCGCCGATCTCCAGCGGGACGGGAAGTCCGCGGAGTCCATCGCCAAGCGGGTGCGGCGCGGGGATGTGCTGCGGCGTGCGCCCTATCTCGTCGTGCCCTGTCTCGTCATGGACGGGGCGCACTTCTACGGGGATCCCCGGCGGGACGCCGCCGAGCGGGAGATGTTCGTCGTCGCCGCCGGGGCGGGGGTGCAGAACTTCCTCGTCGCGCTCGCCGGGGAAGGGCTCGGGTCCGCCTGGGTCTCCTCCACGATGTTCTGCCGGGATGTCGTGCGGGAGGTGCTGGAGCTGCCCGCCGGGTGGGATCCCATGGGGGCGGTTGCCGTGGGGCGGGCCGCGGAGGCGCCTGCGGCTCGGGGGGAGCGGGGGGTGGAGGGGTTCGTCGAGGTGCGGTGAGGGCGTCGGTACCCGGTCCGGCTTCAGGTTCGGGTTCGGTCGTAGGTGTTCGGCTCGTTAGGACGGTTCATGGCAGGGCGGTTTGGTCCCCGGTCCACACCTGTGACGCGTACGACCGTGCGGGGTGGGGATCTTGCGGTGCCCGGTGCTCGGGGTGGTGCGGGGTATCGGGCCGGGCGGGTTCGGTCGTACGTTCCTGAGGGGCCCCTTGATCTCGGGCTTGTGCTTGGGCCGTTGCGGCGGGGGCCCGGGGATCCCACGTTTCGGGTCACCCCCGACGGGAGTGTGTGGCGGGGGAGTCTCACCCCCTGTGGGCCCGGGGCGTTGCGGGTCTCGTCGGAGGGGGGTGTGGTGCGGGGGGAGGCCTGGGGGGCCGGGGCCGAGTGGCTGCTCGATCAACTGCCCGCGTTGGTGGGGGCGTTCGATGATCCGGCCGGGTTCTTGCCTCGGCATCGGGTTGTCGCCGAGGTGTGGCGGCGGCGGAAGGGGCTGCGGATCGGGCGGACCGGGCTTGTCGTGGAGTCGTTGATTCCGTCCGTGTTGGAGCAGAAGGTGACCACCGAGGAGGCTTATCGGGCTTGGGGGGTGCTGGTGCGGAAGTTCGGGGAGCCTGCGCCTGGGCCTGCGGCTGGGGGGCGGTTGTGGGTGATGCCGTCGCCTCGGGGGTGGGGGGCGATTCCGTCCTGGGAGTGGCATCTTGCGGGGGTGGATGACAAGCGGGCTTCGGCTGTTGTGCGGGCTGTTCGGGTTGCCGCCCGGCTGGAGGAGGGGGTGGGGGTGTCCGCTGAGGCTGCTCGGGCTCGGCTGGAGGTGGTGCCGGGGGTGGGGGTGTGGACGTCCGCGGAGGTTGTGCAGCGGAGTCATGGGGCTGTGGATGTGGTGACCGTGGGGGATCTGCATCTGCCGGGGATCGTGGGGTGGGTGCTGGGTGGGGAGCGGGATGCTGATGACGGGCGGATGTTGGAGTTGCTGGAGCCGTATGCGGGGCAGCGGTATCGGGCGGTTCGGTTGGTGTTGCTCAGTGGGGAGGGGCCTGAGCGGCGGGGGGCTCGGATGCCGGTCGGTGATATTCGGGGGCTTTGATCTCGCCCCCGCCGCCCCTAC
The DNA here is from genome assembly GCF_048159485.1 of Streptomyces sp. 4F14. NCBI lineage: Bacteria > Bacillati > Actinomycetota > Actinomycetes > Kitasatosporales > Streptomycetaceae > Streptomyces > Streptomyces sp. 4F14. The sequence goes on along the minus strand of NZ_JBLRVY010000021.1, from coordinate 183,963 downwards.
CCTTCCCATCCTGAAGGGGCTCTGCCCCTTCGACCCCGGTCGGTTCGTTGTCGGGTGCGGGTTCGTTGTGGCTTGTCGCGCAGTTCCCCGCGCCCCTAAAAGAGCGATGGGGTGGGCCTGCGTTTGGGCATGGCCGCTTGGCGGAGCCGTTCAGCGATACAGCTCCGCCCCCCTGCTCCCCGTTCCCGGCTCCGCCCCCGCCTCCTGTCTCCGCTCCCAGGCCCCCGTTCCCGCCCCCTCTCCCTTGCCGCCCCCTGCCGCGTCCCCCTACTGGTCCGACGAGAACCGCACCGCCCCCGCCGGGATTCTCGCGTCGCACCACACCCTTGCTCCGTCGCGGAGTTCGTTGTCGGGGCCGATGATGGCGCCGTCGCCGATGACTGTGCCGGTGAGGATGGAGCGGGTGCCGATGCGGGCTCGGGTGCCGATGAGGGAGTCGGTGATGACGGCGCCGGGTTCGATGACCGCGCCGGGGAGGATGGTGGAGCCGGAGACTCGGGCTCCCTCGGAGATGAGGGCGCCTTCGCCTACTACCGTGCCGCCGGTCAGCTTGGCGTCGGGGGCCACTCGGGCCGTGGGGAGGATGAGGCGGTCGCCGCAGCGGCCGGGGACCGCGGGGGACGGGGCGCGGCCGAGGACCAGGTCCGCCGAGCCTCGTACGAAGGCCGCGGGGGTACCGAGGTCCAGCCAGTACGTGGAGTCGACCATGCCCTGGAGGTGGGCGCCGGCCGTCAGCAGGCCCGGGAACGTCTCTCGTTCGACCGAGACCGGGCGGCCCGTCGGGATCGTGTCGATGACCGAGCGGCGGAAGACGTACGCGCCCGCGTTGATCTGGTCGGTGACGATCTCCTCGGGCGTCGTGGGCTTCTCCAGGAACGCCAGGACCCTGCCCGTGTCGTCCGTGGGGACGAGGCCGTACGCGCGCGGGTCGGTGACCTTCGTGAGGTGGAGGGAGACGTCGGCGCCGGTGGTCTCGTGGGTGTCGACGAGGCGGCGGATGTCGAGGCCCGTGAGGATGTCGCCGTTGAAGACCAGGACCGGGTCGTCGGGGCCGGCGTGCAGACGGGAGGCGACGTTGCGGATGGCGCCGCCGGTGCCGAGGGGCTCGTCCTCGGTGACGTACTCGATGTGCAGGCCGAGGGCGGAGCCGTCACCGAAGTGGGGTTCGAAGACCTCCGCCAGGTAGGAGGTCGCGAGGACGATGTGGTCCACGCCGGCCGCCCTGGCCCGCGCCAGCTGGTGGGTGAGGAACGGCACGCCGGCCGCCCGCACCATCGGCTTGGGCGTGTGCACCGTGAGGGGGCGCAGCCGGGTGCCCTTGCCGCCGACCAGGAGGATCGCTTCTGTCACCTGTCGTCTCTGCTTCCTGCCGGGACCGGCCGGACTGTCCGCCGACCGGTCGGGGTTATCTGAGCTCGCCTTGTTGTTGCCGCTCCGGGCACCCGGACCAGTGCATTCCGCTCCGCCTCGTTCGTCATGTGGTCCTCCCCCGCCGGGTCCCTCGTGGTCTTCGGTTCAGCGGCCCTGGTAGCGCGCGGCCGAGGTGCGGGCCGTGCCGAGCTTGCTGTAGAGCTGGCGCCCCGGGCAGTCCGTGGCGAAGCCGTCGCGGTGGCCCGAGATGGCGTTCAGCCGCACGTTCTTTCCTTTTCGGTAGAGATTGCCACCCGCCGACTTGAGATATGTCGTTCCTTTGGGATTGACCCCGTAGATGCCGAGCTTCCATGCCGTGATCCGGGCGACCGCCTTCACCGCGGCGGCGGACGGCCGGCTGCTGCCGTACGTACCGATGACCGCGATGCCCACGCTGTTGGCGTTGAAGCCGAGGGTGTGGGCGCCGAGGACGGGCTTGGTCACTCCCCCGGCGCGGCCCTCGTAGATGGACCCGCACTTGTCGACGAGGAAGTTGTAGCCAATGTCTTTCCAGCCCATGCTCTTGACGTGGTAGCGGTAGATACCCCGGATGACGGACGCCGCTTGAGAGCATCGGTACCGGTTGCCGGTGGCCGTGTGGTGAACGAAGGCCGCCTTGACGCTCTTCGTGTAGGAGAACTTCTTCTCCCGGAGCTTCTCGTCGGCCCCCCACCCCTTGCGGGTGACGATGCGCGGCCGGGGCGCTCCGTGCGGCAGGACGCGCGGGAGTTCGGGTACGACGGTCCCGGCGGCCGGGGTGCCCATGCGCGCGCGGGCGCGGGGCGGGCCCACCGCGAGGCCGTCGAGGAGGGTGTCCTCGGTGCCGGGGTCGACCAGTTCCGCCCGCAGGCCCGCAGGAAGGGTGCGCGTTCCGGTCGTTTCCGGTCGGACCCGGAGTTCGATTCCGTCCGAATCGCCGACCCACAGGGGCGCCGTACCGCCGTGCGGGCGCACGGAGTCGTGTTCGGGGGTGCCGGGGTCGGCGCCGTGGTCGTCGGCGTGGGTCTCCAGGTCCTGCCAGCCGGACCAGTCGTCGGTGCCGGTGGGGCGCGTGCGGACCTGTACGGCGGCGTCGAGGTGGGCGGCGGGGTCGTCCCAGACGACGCCGAGCAGCGAGAAGGGGTGCACGTCGCGCCGGGGTACGCCGGGGGCGGCGCCGAGGGTGCGGGTGAGCGGGGTGAGGGGGAGCGACTGGGTGCTGCCCGAGACCGCGGGGGCGGGCGCCGGCTGGGCGGTCGGCGCCGCGGTGGCGGGCGGGAGGAGGGTGAAGGAGAGGGTGACGCCGATCGAGACAGCTAGCAATCCACGCATACCAGAGATAGTGAACATAGTCAGACATATCTGTCCATCGGGGAACTGACGGACCGTCGGATCCGTTCCGCCGAACCGGTGAGCCGCCGGGGCGCCGCGCCCGCCCGCTCCCCCGATACGCTTGCGCGGGTGAACGCCACCGATCGCACCCCCGCCGACCTGCTGCGTTCCGCGCTCGCCGCGGACCCGGCCCGCCCCCTGGTGACCTTCTACGACGACGCCACCGGCGAACGCGTCGAACTCTCCGTCGCCACCTTCGCCAATTGGGTGGCCAAGACCTCCAACCTCCTCCAGGACGGCCTCTCCGTCGAACCCGGCGACCGCGTCGCCCTCCTCCTGCCCGCCCACTGGCAGACCGCCGTCTGGCTGCTGGCCTGCGCCTCCGTGGGCGCCGTCGCGGACGTGTACGGCGATCCCGCGCGCGCGGACGCCGTCGTCGCCGGCCCCGACGACCTGGACGCCGGACGCGCGTGCCGGGGTGAGCGCTACGCCCTCTCCCTCGCACCCCTGGGGCGGCGGTTCATGCCCGCGCCGCCCGAGGGGTACACCGACTACGCCGTCGAGGTCCCCACCTACGGCGACCGCTTCGCACCGTACGCGCCCGTCGGCCCCGACGAGCCCGCGCTGATCGTCGCCGGGGCCGAGCTGAGCGGCGCCGAGGTCGTGGAGCGGGCCCGCGCGGACGCCGGGCGGCTGGGGCTCACGGGGCCCGGGGGGCGGCTGCTGAGCGGGCTGCCGTACGACACCTGGGACGGGATCAGCGCCGGGCTGTACGCGCCGCTCGCCAGCGGGGGGTCGGTGGTGCTGTGCCGGAACCTCGCGGAGGCGGGCGAGGAGGCGGTGGCCAAGCGGGTGGAGAGCGAGAAGGTGACGGCCACGGCTCGCTGAGGCGGGGGTACGCCGGCCGACCCTGCCCGCTCTCCGGCGCCGGGCGCCGTCGTCCCGGTCCCGTCGCCCGTTCGGCCCATCCCCGCCCCGCACCGCCGCGTTCGGCACGCCATCGTCGTAGGGACAGGGAACCGGCAGGCGAGGGGGAGCACTCGGCATGCGCAGAGCGCGGTGGTGGTGGGTCGGGGGTGGGGGGCTGGTTGCCGTGGTGGTGGTCGGCGGGGTGGTCGGGGGTGTGCTGTACGCGCGGCTCGACGGGAACATCACGCCTGATGAGGCCGCGGCCAGGGAGCTGGCCCGGTACGAGAGGGAGCGGCCGGGCGCGCTCGTGAAGGGGGCGCAGAATCTGCTGCTCATCGGGTCGGACTCGCGGGCCGGGGACGGGAACGGGGCCTACGGGCGGGACTCCGGGACGCAGCGGGCCGACAGCATGATCCTGCTGCACCTGTCGGCGGGCCGGAAGAGTGCCACGGCCGTCTCGCTGCCCCGGGACCTGATGGTGGAGACGCCGGAGTGCCGGGCGGCGGACGGGAGCCGGACCCCGCCCTCGCTCGCGATGCTCAACCACGCCTTCCAGGTGGGCGGTTCGGCGTGTGCGATCCGGACCGTGGAGGAGCTGACCGGGATCCGGGTCGACCATCACGTCGTCGTCGACTTCCAGGGGTTCAAGGAGATGGTCGACGCGGTGGACGGGGTCGAGGTCTGCCTCGCCGAACCCGTCGACGACCGGGCGGCGAAGCTGCGGCTGCCCGCCGGGAGGGTCCGGCTGAACGGCGAGCAGGCCCTCGGGTTCGTCCGCGCCCGCAAATCCCTCGGCGACGGCAGCGACACCGACCGGATGGACCGTCAGCAGCGTTTTCTCGCGGCGCTGGTGGACAAGGTGTGGAGCAATGGTGTGCTGCTGAATCCGGTGAAGCTCTATCCCGTGCTGGACGCGGCGACTTCCTCGGTGACGGCGGATCCGGAACTCGCGGGGCTGCGCGGGATGTACGAACTCGTCCGGGGGCTGCGCGGGATTCCAACCGATCGGGTGCAATTCCTGACGGTACCGAGAGAGTCGTACGTCTATAACACCAATCGCGACCAGCTCGTCCAGCCGGACGCCGGGAAACTCTTCGCGCGGCTGCGCGCCGATCTCCCCGTCGCCGTCGGCTCCGCCCCGCAGTCGTACGGCCACGGTGTGCGCGCGCCCGCCGTACCCCTCTTCCGCGGCGGCACAGCCGCCACACAGCGGTGTGAGTAAAGCAACCGCCAAGTAGCCAAGATTTAACGAACTCCAGTTCCAGGAATTGCGCCGGATTGCCCGATGTAGGCACGTGGAATTTGTCACCGCCGTCGCTTGACACCCGGACGGGCGGATAGTGTGAGCCGATCCAGTGCACCCGGCCGCGAGCTCCTTCCCCGGGGCCGTGCACCGTAGACCGAGACCTGAGCGCCTTTACGGGGGAAAAGGGCGCCGCGTGGCCCCGACGGAGGATTCGGACAACCGTGGACGCGCAAGGCCGTGGGCGGGCGGACAACATCGATCCCGCAGACCAGTGGGTGCTCAATCCGAACACCGGCGAATACGAACTGCGACTGGCACCTTCCGCAGCGCAGTCGGCAGCGCCTGCGTCCGTGCCGAGTCCTCGCAGAGCCGCGTCACGCGCGGCCACCGAGGCTCCCGCCGCGGACCCCGGCGCGCTGCCCGGCGGGCCCGGGCGTGACGTGCCCGGACCCCGGCGCCGCAAGGCCCCGGACGAGCCGCCGCCCGGGCGGCGCGGGCGCAAGCCCGTCAAGAAGAAGGCCGCCAAGGGCAAGAAGATCCTCATGTGGACCGGCGGGACCATGGCCTTCCTGCTCGTCGGGACGGCCGCCGCCGCGTATCTCTACATCGAGCACCTCAACGACAACATCTCCTCCTCGTCCACCGACGGGGCCGGGACCGGTGGCTTCAGCAAGAACAAGGCCATCAACCTCCTCCTCATCGGCACCGACAAGCGCACCGGGTCCGGGAACGAGGGGTACGGCGACGCCGAGAGCGTCGGGCACGCCGACACGACGATCCTGCTGCACGTCTCCAAGGACCGGACCAACGCGACCGCGCTGTCCATCCCGCGCGACCTCATCGTCGACATCCCCGACTGCCCCACCGAGCAGAAGGACGGCACCACCAAGGTCATCCCCGGTGAGGAGGGGAAGCGGTTCAACACGAGCCTCGGGCAGCAGGACCGGACGCCCAGCTGCACCATGCGGACCGTCACCGAGCTGACCGGGATCACGCCGGACAACTTCATGGTCGCCGACTTCAACGCCGTCAAGACGCTGACGTCCGCCGTGGGCGGGGTCGAGGTGTGCCTCGCCAAGGACATCGACGACAAGGACTCCCACCTCAAGCTGTCCAAGGGGACGCACCTCATCGAAGGGGAGCAGGCGCTCGCCTTCGTCCGTACGCGGCACTCCGTGGGGTTCGGCGGGGATCTCAGCCGGATCCAGATCCAGCAGCAGTTCCTCAGCGCGCTCATGCGCAAGCTCAAGTCCAACGACACGCTCACGGATCCGGCGAAGATGATAAAGCTGGCCGAGGCGGGGACGAAGGCGCTCACCGTCGACAGTCAGCTCGACAGCATCGGGAAGCTCAAGGATCTCGGGCTTGAGCTGGGGAAGCTCAACGTCAAGAACCTCACGTTCGCGACGATTCCCGTCGTCGACAATCCCGCGGAGAAGGTCAAGGCGACCGTCGTTCTCGATCAGTCCGCCGCGCCTGCCGTGTTTCAGATGATCCGCGACGATGTGTCCTTCACCGAGGTCGCGCAGCAGGCCAAGGAGTCCAAGTCCGCTGCCGCCGCTGAGGCTGCCGCTCGGCTCAAGGGGACTCAGTCCGCTGCTTCCGAGGTGCGGGTGCAGGTCATGAACGGGGGGGCTGTCGCGGGGAGTGCGCAGGAGACTCTGAGCTGGTTGCAGAACGATGAAGGGGTGACCAAGTCCGAGAACGCGGGGAACGCGCCTGCGGAGTTGGCGAACACGACCCTGGAGTATGGGCCCGAACAGGCTGATCAGGCGCGGAAGTTGGCTGCGATCATGGGGTTGTCGGGGGCTGCGTTGAAGCCGGGGAAGAGTGTCACCAACTCTCAGGGGCTGCCGACGATGACCCTGACGCTGGGGAAGGACTTCAAGGGGGCGGGGGTTTCGTTGACCGCGCCTGCGAAGGCGCCGAGTGCTGCGAATCAGTCGACTGCGGACAAGGTGCAGTGTGCGAAGTAGGTGAGCGGTGGGGTTTTCTCGCCCCCGCCGCCCCTACCCGTCCCATCCAGAAGGGGCGCTGCCCCTTCGACGACCCCGCCAGGGGCTCTGCCCCTGGACCCCGGGGTGGGTGGGGTGGGTTTCCGTGAGTGGGGGGGTGATCGGCCCTGAAGGGGCCTCGTCCTCAAACTCCCCCAAGCTCTTCGAGCAGGGAGGTGCCCCCAGACGGGCTGGGAGTTGAGGGCTGGGGTGGGTGGAGCGTATGGGGTAGGTGGCATGGTTGGGCGTCGGCCTGGGCGTGCCGCTGTCAGGCCCCGTGCGAGCGCCTTTGGCCCCGCGTGAGCTTTGGTCCCCTGGTCCCCTATGAGCTTTGGTCCCGGTGAGGTCCTGTGCGAAGGCGTCGTGCGAGCCCGTGTTCTCGGTGGTCGCGTGAGCGGGGGTTGTGGGGGCAGGCGGGTTGTGGGCCGGGGGTGTTCGGTAACGGAACGGTAAGAGCGTGGCCTAGTTGCCCTCGGCGGTGAACCCGGGGCGCTCTTGGCCGTCTTGTACAACGCGCGGGCGCTCCCGTGTGTCTCAGATGATGACGCGGGCGACGCACCGGGTCGGGTCGGTCCGGGGTGGTCCCGGTCCGGGGAGGGCAGGGGATGGCGCAGAGCGGTGCGGTGAAGGGGGAGGCGCCCGTGGAGGACGCGTCTGCGGGAGAGGTGTCTTCGGGGGAGGCGCCGGCTGAAGGGGGGTCCGCAGAAGTGCCGTCGTCCATCGGGGAGGCCGTCGGCGGGAAGGTGTCCGCTGTGGAGGGGGACGCGGCTGGAGGCACCGCCTCTGTCGGGGCGGATCCGGGGGAGAGTGCCAGCCCCGCCCCTCAGGAAACTCCCGTCGAGGAGACTCCCGCCTCGCAGGAAACCCCCTCCGAGGAAACTCCCGCCTCGCAGGAAACTCCCGTCGAGGAAGCTCCCGCCGAGGAGACTCCCACCCCTCAGGAAACCCCCTCCGAGGAAACCCCCTCCAAGGAGACTCCCGCCCCTCAGGAAGCCCCCTCCGAGAAGGCCCCGGAGAAGGCCCTGGGGGAGACCCCGAAAAAGACCCCGGCCGCGAAGGGAGCCCCTTCCGAGGAGCCCTCCACCCCGTCGGCCGCCTCCTCCGAGGAAACCCCCGCCCAGCAAGCGGCGTCCCCCGGCACCGCGGCTGCTTCCATACCTCCCTCCCCTCCCCGGCGTACCCGGCGGCGGCGGGTGCTTCGGTGGTCTGCTGCTGTGTTGGCCGTGGTGATACTCGGGACCGCCGGCGCGGGGTATCTGTACTACCGGCATCTGAACGGGAACATCCGGAGCGATGACCTGAATCTGGGGGACGCCAAGGATCGTGCGGCGACCACCAAGGTGAACTCCGCCGGGCAGCGGGCGTTGAACATTCTGCTGATCGGGTCGGATGCCCGGGACACCGAGGAGAACCAGAAGCTCGGGGGGGCGAAGGACACGTTCGGGGGGCCGCCGCTGGCCGATGTGCAGATGCTGCTGCACGTGTCGGCGGACCGCAGCAACATGTCCGTGGTGAGCATGCCCAGGGACACCCTGCTGTCCATTCCGAAGTGCACGGATCCCGACACCAAGGAGACGTACCGGGCCAGCACCCGCGCCATGACCAACGAGTCGCTGGGCCGGGGCGGGCCGGGGTGCACTGTCGCGACCTGGGAGAAGCTCACCGACATCCACATCGACCACTTCATGATGATCGACTTCTCGGGGGTCGTGTCGATGGCGGACGCCGTCGGCGGCGTACCCGTCTGTGTGGACGCCAACATCTACTCGCACACCTCCACCGGCAAGGGCTCGGGGCTGAAGCTCCCGGAGGGCACCCACTCGATCAAGGGGCAGCAGGCGTTGCAGTGGCTGCGGACGCGGTACGGGTTCGAGGACGGCAGCGACCTCGGGCGGGCCAAGGCGCAGCACATGTACATGAACTCGATGGTCCGGGAGCTGCGTTCCAACGCGAAGCTCACCAGCCCCAACAAGCTGCGCAAGCTCGCGGAGGCGGCGACCAGCGCGATCACCGTCGACGACGGGCTCGGCAGCATCACGAGGATGTACGACCTGGCGACGGAGTTGCAGAAGGTCCCGACGGACCGGATCACGATGACGACGATGCCGAACCGGTACGTCGGCGCCCGCGTCGAGCCGACCGAGGACGCCGACAAGCTGTTCCGCCTGGTCCGCGAGGACATCGCGCTGGACGGCAAGGACAAGGCGACGGCGTCACCGGCGCCGAGCCCGTCCCCCGTCGTCGCGCCCGTCGCCTCCCCGGACGCGCAGATCGCCGTACAGGTCCACAACGGCACAAGCGTACGGGGCCGCGCCACCGCGGTCACCGGGGTGCTGACGGGCAAGGGGTTCGCGCAGGCCGTGGTGGATCCGTCCGCCGGGACGTCCGAGGCGACGACCCTCGTGCGGTATCCGAGCGCCGACCTGGAGGGCAACGCGCTGCGGGTCGCGAAGGTGCTGGGGATCCCCGCGAGCGCCGTACGGAAGTCGACCGATGTGTCCGGGGTGACGCTGGTCGTGGGGGCGGACTGGCGGGCGGGGACGACGTACAAGGCGCCGAAGGCCACGCCCGTCGACAACACCGCGCCGGACACCGCTCAGGCGATCAACGCCTCGGACACGAGCCAGTGCATGCACGTGGACCCGTCGTTCAGCTGGTGAGGACCGCCGGCCGACGGGACGCGATGACCTTCCTGGCCAGTGACTTGGGGCTGGTCAGGAAGCCGAAGCCCCAGCACATGTGCATGGTGGCGAGGGCGACGGGAATCTGCGCGCGGGCCTTGAGGCCGAGGCCCTTGCCGGCGGGCAGGGACCCGGCGACGATCGCGGCGAGGTAGGCGCCGGGGACCGCGAAGGCGTACGGGGTGACCAGCGCGCCCAGCACGATGCCGAGGGCGATGGCGACGACGGCCGTGGGCGGGGCCAGGTAGCGGAGGTTGATGGAACCCGCGTGGTAGCGGGCGACGACGTGCCGCCAGCGGCCGTAGTCCTTGTACTGCTTGGCCAACGCCTTCACCGACGGGCGGGGGCGGTAGGAGACCTTCAGCTCGGGCGAGAACCAGATCAGGCCGCCCGCCTCTCGGATGCGGAAGTTCAGCTCCCAGTCCTGGGCGCGGATGAACTCCTCGTTGTAGCCGCCCTGTTGCTCCAGGGCCTCGCGGCGGAAGACGCCGAGGTAGACCGTCTCCGCCGGGCCCGCCGTACCGCCCGTGTGGAAGGCCGCGTTGCCCACGCCGATCTTCGACGTCATCGCGGCGGCGACCGCGCGCTCCCAGTCGTTCTCGCCCTCGGCGTGCATGATCCCGCCGACGTTCTGCGCGCCGGTCTCCTCCAGGAGGCGTACGGCGGTGGCGATGTAGTTCGGGGAGAGGATGCCGTGGCCGTCGACGCGGACGACGACGGGGTGCCGGGACGCCTTGATCGCCGCGTTCAGGGCGGCGGGGGTGCGGCCGGTGGGGTTGGGCACCGTGTGCACGCGGGGGTCCTCGGCGACGAGCTCGGCCGCGATCTCGTCCGTGCGGTCCTTGGAGGGACCGAGGGCGATCACGACCTCCATCTCACCCTCGTAAGCCTGCGCGAGGATCGCCTGGACGGCGCCGCGCAGGTGCCGCTCCTCGTTCAGAACCGGCATGATCACGGACACGGCGGGGGGCATGGCGTTCATAGGAGGCTCACGTTACCGCGAACGGGGGACAGCGATGCGCGCCACCGCCGTCCGAAGATCGTATGGGCCTACGGTGCTCACGGCTCCCCCACGTACGGCCGCCGCCGGAGGTCTCCCCCACATGCCCCGTACCCCTCGCTCCCGTCGCCCCGCGCGCCGCCGTACGCGTCCGCGCTGGGCGCTGCGGCTCACCACCACCCTCTCCGTCGTCGTCCTCGCGTCCGCCGGGATCGGGCACTCCGTCGTCTCCACCCTCGACGCGGACATCGCGCGCGTGGACCCCTTCAAGGACATGAAGAACCGGCCGCGCGCGGGGCACGGCATGAACGTCCTGCTCGTCGGCACCGACGGGCGCGACAGGATCAGCGAGGCCGAGCGGCAGAAGTACCGGCTCGGCGGGGCGCCCTGCCACTGCACCGACACGATCATGATCGTGCACATCTCGGAGGACCGGGAGCGGGCCAGCGTCGTCAGCCTGCCGCGCGACAGCTACGCCGACACGCCCCCGCACACCGACGACACCACCGGGCAGCAGCATCGCGGGCATCCGATCCGGATCAACGCGGCGTACGCGGAGGGCGGGCCGCAGCTCACCGTACGGACCGTCGAGCACATGACCCGCGTCAAGATCGACCACTACCTCGAAGTCGACTTCACGAGCTTCATGAAGACGGTGGACGTGCTGGGCGGGGTGAAGATCTGTACGGCCGCTCCGCTGCGTGACACGTACACGGGGTTGAACCTCTCCCCCGGCACCCACACCCTCCTCGGCGGCGAGGCCCTCCAGTACGTCCGCTCCCGGCACGCCGACGCCTCCTCCGACCTCGGGCGGATGAAACGCCAGCAGCGGTTCCTGGCCGCCCTGGTGGACCGTACGACGTCCTCCGGGATCCTCTTCAACCCGCTGCGGTTCCGGGACGTGACGCGGGCCGTGCTCGGCTCCGTGCGGGCCGACCGGGGCTTCGGGACCGACGAGTTGATCGACCTCGGGCGGGCCATGCGGAACTTCTCGCCCTCGTCCTCCGAGTTCATGACCGTGCCCATCGGGGAGATGGGGTACGCGGTGAAGGGGATCGGGTCGACGCTGAAGTGGGACCCGGTTCGTGCCGGGCGGGTTTTCCAGGCCCTCCGCGACGACAAGCCGCTTGCCGGGGCGCGGCCCAAGGCTGCCGCCGTGCCTGTCGTCGAGGTGGCTCCGGCGCTGATCCACGTCCAGGTCGAGAACGGGTCCGGGACCGACGGGCTGGGGCGGCGGGCCGACACCGCGCTGGCCCGTGCCGGGTTCCGGGCGAACGGGAAGCCGGTGACCTCCGCGGTTCGGGTGTCCCGGACTTTGGTCATGTACGACCCCCGGTGGGACCGGTCGGCACGGTCCCTGGCCGCCGCGCTGCCCGGCAGTGAGCTGCGGGCCGTCAAAGGGCTGGGGGCCGTGCTCAAGGTGGTCGTCGGGCCGCGGTTCGGGGAGGTGCGGAAGGTTCGGGGGCGGGAGGCCGGGGAATCCGGGGTGCTTCGGGGGGACGAGGTGGGGTGCGAGGACTGAGGTTCGGCCCGTGCCGATTCCGGGGTGGGTGGGACTCGGCGGTGGTCGTTGCCGTGCCGGTTGCCCGGCGGGAGGCGGTCGGCGGTTCTCATCCGCCCTCCCCGCCTCCCGCCGGCCTTCGGCGCCACCGGACCTCGGACCGCCACTGCCGGCTGTCGCTGAAGGGGTCGGGCAGCGTCCGTCCGCGGTACACGGCGTCCAGGCGGGTCACCTGACGCCGTAGCTCGGCGCGGGGGCCTACCGGCAACCGGCGCAGGACCTCGTCGAGTACGTCGCGGGCGTGTCTCACGTCGTCGAAGGAGCAGCCCCGGCACGAGCACTCCGCCTCCTGCGGGTACAGGGGTTTGCGTCCCGGTGATTCGAGGAAGGCGCGGTATCGCCGCAGCGCACGGTCCGTGGCTCCCTGGTGGACGTAGTAGTCGCCCGAGAGCCTCTCCACCCGGTCTACTGCCAGGCCGGTACGGGTCGAGATCCCGGGAATCCTCGCTGGCGGCAGTGCTTCCCGGAGGCGCGGGCCACCCTGTTCGGCGCGCAGGGCGCCGGGCCGACTACGCGGCATCTGCCTTTCGGTGTGTGGTCATGGGCGTCATCATGCCCGCGCTCTCGACCTGTTGGCCATCAGGTGTCCGTCGGGGCCACTCGGATCAGGTTGCCGTCGGGGTCCGCGACCACGAAGGTGCGGCCGAAGACCGCGTCCATCGGTTCGGTGACGGGCTTGGCGCCCATCGCCGTCCACTTCTCGAAGCGGCGGTCGATCTCCTCCGGGGTGTCCGTGACCGTGAGGCAGACCTCGCTGGTGCGGGGGGTATGCGGGGCCGGGTCCGCGTGGCCGCTCCAGAGGGAGAGGGAGGCGGAGTCGCCCAGGGCGAAGGCGATGTAGCCGGGGGATTCGAAGGTGGGGGTGCCGAGGTCGAGGAGGTCCGCGTAGAAGCGGGCGGCCTTGGGGGCGTCGGTGACGTAGACGATGAAGGTGATCGACGGTGACATGGGGGCTCCCTGGTCGGTGGGTGTGGTGGGGAGCTTGCCGGGGATACCTGACAGGGGGCGTCATGTTTTCTCGGGTGTGCTGAAGTCGTTCTCGCGCCGGGCGACCTCTCCTACGGGGGAACGAAGTCGGTTGTGAAGGTCAGGAGTTGGAAACAAGTGTCCGAAACCTGACCCCGGAAGGGGGGTTCCGGATCTACCTTGGTCCCCATGCTCGGGGCTTCTCACTTCCGGTCCGATGTGTCGCATTCCGCCCGGATATGGAATTACTGGCTCGGCGGGATGGGGCACTATCCGGTCGACGCGGAGGTCGGCGACCACATCGTCGCGCTGGTTCCCGCCCTGCCCCGCTCGGCGGTGGCGGACCGCCGGTTTCTCGCGCGGGCCGTCCGGTATCTCGCGGGAGAGGCGGGGATCCGGCAGTTTCTGGACATCGGCACGGGCCTGCCGATCACCGACAACACGCACGAGATCGCGCAGCGCGTGAACCCGGCCTGCCGGGTCGTGTGCGTCGACAACGACCCGCTCGTCTTCGCGCACGCGCACGCGCTGCTGACGAGCACCCCGGAGGGCGCGGCCGTCTTCGTCGAGGGCGACATCCACGACCCGGAGACGATCCTGCGCAAGGCGTCGGCGACGCTGGACCTGACCCGCCCGGTCGCCCTGACCCTCCTCGGGGTCCTGAACTTCGTCCTCGACACCGACGAGGCCGCCGCGATCGTCCGCCGCCTCCTGGACGCGGTCCCCTCGGGGAGCCACGTCGTCATCTCCCACCCGACGACGGAGGTCGACGGCGAGGCGATGGGCGAGGCGGTGTCGTACTGGAACGCGCAGGGGGCGTCCCCGATGACCCTGCGCAGCCGCGCGGAGGTGATCCGCCTCTTCGAGGGCGCGGAGCTGCTGGACCCGGGCGTGGTGACGTGCACACGCTGGCGTCCGGAGGGGGCGGGCGCGGACATCGGGGCGGTGACGCACTTCGCGGGGGTGGCCCGCAAGCCATGAGCGAAGGGGCGGACCCCCGGTGCCCGGCACCGGAAGCCCGCCCCTTCGGCGGTGCTACGGCTTGACCGTCAGCGTCGCCGTACCGACGGCCTTCTTGCCGTCCCCGTAGGAGACCAGCGCGAGGTAGACGCTGCCGCGCTTGAGGCCCTTCCAGGACACCGTGGACTTCGCCACCGCCCCCTGCTTGACCTTCTGCGACGCCGGCGTGGCCGTCACCTTCGGCGCGGGCTTGCCGTTCTTGCCGATCAGCCAGGTGTGGAGCGTGTAGCTCTGGCTGCCGGAACCGGCGGGCGCGACCGCCTGGTTGACGTAGACGTCGTAGGTGCCGGGCGCGAGGTCGGCGTGCTCGTCGTTCCCGGCGCCGGGCGAGGAGACGACGTTGCCGTCCTTGTCGACGACCCACAGGTCGACGTCGCCGCCCTTGAAGTCGGACGGCACGATGGCGACCCGCGCGAGCGCGGTGCCCGCCGGGACGGTCAGCTTGCTCGCGGCGGTGTTCGGACCCGGCTTGGACGGGTCGACGTCACCGGCCCCCTTGAGGGTGCCCGTCTTCGTCGTCCCGGCGTAGAGCCCGTTCACGGCGGTGGTGAGGGTCCCGGTGAACCCGGCCTTGGGCGCGAGCGCGACGGAGCCGGAGGCACCCTTGCCGGTGACCGCCCCGGCCGCGTTGACCTGCGCCGCGCGCAGGGCGACGGCGGAGCGCACCTTGTGCTTCCCGTCGGCCCAACTGACCGCCCCGAACGCCCACTTGCCGTACGCGGCGGAGGCGCGGGTGAAGGTCACCTTGTACGTGGCCGAGCGGCCCGGCAGGACGGTCAGCTTGGCCGGGGAGACGGTGGCCTTGTAGCCGGCCGGGGTCTCGACGGACGCGGTGTAGACGCCCTTCGTGCCGCTGACGTTGGTGACGGTCCGGGTGACCGTCTGGGCGCCCGCGAGGTCACCGACGGAGATCGTCGGGGTGTTGAGGTCGCTCGGGTCGATCTTCCTGGCGCTCGCGCAGACGTTCCGCCCGTCGGTGGTCGTCGGCGGCTGCCCGATCGCGCAGAGGTAGGCGACCCAGTCCACGACCGTCGAGTTGTAGACGAGCCCGGGGTCGGCCGCGCTGGTCGGGACGACGTGCCCGGAGCCGTAGTCGAGCGGGGTGGCGACGGTGCCGCCGGCCCGCTGGATCGGCTTGCCCGCGCTGTCCTTGGTGGTCGCGGTCGTCATCAGCGCCGACTTGACCTCCATCGGCGTCCAGTTCGGGTGCAGCTGGCGCAGGAGCAGCGCGAGCCCGGAGACGTGCGGCGCCGACATCGACGTACCGGACATGATCCCCTGCTCGCCGGAGAAGCCCGGGGTGCCCTTGGCGACGCCCGCGACGACGTCCACGCCCGGCGCGGTGATGTCGGGCTTGAGGAGGTCGCCGCCGCTGTTGAGGTCGGGCCCGGAGGAGGAGAACCCGGCGACGACGGGGGCTTCCTGGCGTACGGCGCGGGCGGCGGCCAGGGCGGCGGTCGCGCCGGAGCCGTCCGCGTACGCCTTCACGGCCTCGCCGTCCGCCTTGTTCAGGTGGACGCCGGGGACGGTGTGCGCGTCGGCGATCTCCTCGTCGGTCGCGAGGGTGTTGTACAGCACCAGGCCGACCCCGCCGGCCGCCTTCACCTGGGCGCTCTTGTCGGTGCGGGCGTTGCCGCCGCGCGCGCAGACCACGATCGCGCCCTTGACCTTGGCCGGGTCGAGGGTGTCGGGCATGCACAGGCCCGCGTTCGCCGGGTCGGCGCCGCTCCTGGCGGCCTTGGCGCCGTCGACGAGCGGGGCGGAGGGCACCGCGGTGCCGGCGATGCTGACGCCGCTGTACGCCTTGCCGTTGCCGAGGGTCAGGGTGCCCTGGTAGCCGATGGAGTGGCTGGAGGCGGCGACGGTCGTCACCCACGGGAGGCCGTTGGAGGCGGTGCCGGGGCCGGAGTTGCCGGCCGAGGCGGAGACGAAGACACCGGCGCGGGCCGCGTTCAGCATCGCCAGGTACTCGGGGCGGTTCGCCTTCTCGGTGTTGGGGCCGCCGAGCGAGTAGTTGATGACGTCGACGCCGTCGGCGACGGCCTTCTCCATCGCGGCGACGATGTCGACAGTCCCGCAGCCGTCCGTGTAACAGACGCGGTAGGCGGCGATCCGGGCCGCCGGGGCTATGCCGGATATCTTCCCGGAGATCCCGCTGTCCGGGACGCTCGCGGCGATGTCCGCGTTGCCCGCGGCGGTGCTCGCGGTGTGCGTGCCGTGGGACTCGCCGTCGAGGGGCGACGGCCAGTCGTTCTCCTTCGGCTCGGTGATGCTCTTGTTGAAGTACTGGGCGCCGATCACCTTGTTGTTGCAGGTGACGCGGTGCGCCGGGTCCTGGCCCGGGTCGCAGACGCCCTTCCACTTCGCGTTGACGGCCGCCTGGCCGGGGGCGACCCCGGGGAAGGCCGCGAAGGACGGGTTGGCGGGGTCGATACCGGTGTCGAGGTCACCGAGGATCATGCCCGCGCCCGCGTTGGCCTGGCCGCCAGGGATCTTCGAGTAGAGGCCGCCGGGCTTCTTCAGGCCGAGGAAGTCGGCGGTGTCGGCGGCGGGGAGGGCGCCGGTCGCGGCCGTCGTGGTGGCCAGCGGGTGGCTCATCACGTTCCGGGTCAGCGTCAGGACGCCCGGCGTACGGGCCAGTTCGCTCGCCTGGCTCGCCGTCAGCTTCGCGGCGAAGCCGTTCAGGAGGAGCTGGTAGCTGTAGAGGGGCTTGACGCCGTCGACCGCGTCGAGGACCTTGTCGCGCTCCTGCTTGAGGTCGCGTACGAGGTCACGGACGGCGTCGGTCGCGGTGTTCAGCCGGGTGCCGGGCTTCGGCGCGGTCGCCGGGTCGGTGGCGACGGGCTGGTCGGCGAGCTGGACGAAGTAGATGCCGGGCGCGTACGTCTGCTGATCGGCGCCGGGCGCGGGCTGGGCCGCGAGGGCCGGAGTGCCGGACGCCAGGACGAGGGCGCCGACGAACGTGGGAGTCAGCAGGGCCGCTCTGTGGCGGCGCCGGCCGGGGTGGTGCTGGGACAAGGTGGGCCTTCCCCCGCGCATGCCGGCCCACGGGGAGGGGACATGCGCATGACGGTCGCAAGTGGAGTGGTCGAGTCCCCCGAGATGACCGTCATCTTGTTACGCGTGGGGCGGGCGGGGAAGACCGATCAGCTTGAAGTCTCAAGAGATTCACAGCAGTTTCACGGACTTCGCCGGTCGTTCTCCCCTACCTGCGGGTACGGGCCGGAAAATCGACGGCGGCCCCCTTCACCCCAGCAACGGCTCCAGCGCCCGCTCCAGGTCCGCCGCCTCGCGGAAGTGCACCGGCAGCATCCCGAGCGCCTGCGCCGCCTCGACGTTCTCCAGCGTGTCGTCCACGAACAGGCAGCGCTCCGGCGCCACCCCGGCCAGCTCGGCGGCGAGCCGGTAGATCCGCGGGTCGGGCTTCGCGAGGCCCACCCGGGCACTGCTGACGACGTGGTCCGCGAGGTCGGTCAGCTTCATCTCCGCGAGGTCCGCCTCCAGCTCCAGCGTCGCGTTGGTCACCAGGACCAGGGGGACGTGGACGCGGGCGCGGCGCAGCAGGGTGACGACGGCGTCGTCCGCGTGGAAGGGGGACTCCAGGAGGGCGCGGCCGAGATCCCAGGCGGTCGGCTCGTCCACCATCCCCGTCAGCTTCTCCGCGATCAGCGACACCCACTCCTGGCCGGTGATGCGGCCGAGCAGCAGCGGCAGGTCGGTCTCCGGGGCGAACGCGACCTTGAACGTCGTCCCCTCGGCCAGGCCCGCCGCGCGCTCCAGCGCGTGGACGCCGGAGCTGTCGAAGCGGCGGATGACGTTGTCGACGTCACACAGGACGGCATCGAAAGACCTAGTCACTGGTGACGGTGACCTTCTGGTCGTTGTTCAGCTCCTTGACGAGCTGCTTGACCTTCGTCTTGTCCCACACGAGGTTGCCGCCGCTGGAACCGGAGATCGGCATGTTCATCGACGTGCCGTCGCCGCCGTTGACACCCTTCATCGCGAAGAACATCGAGCCCAGGTCCCACAGCGACATGTCCTTGTCGACGATGAGGGAGTCGAGGCCCGCGCCCAGCGTCGGGTACAGCGCGAAGGGGTTCAGGACCGTGCCCGGCGTCGCGACCTCGTGCGCCAGCGCGGCCAGGAACTTCTGCTGGTTCTTCGTCCGCTGGAGGTCGGAGGCGGCGAAGGCGTGCCGGGTACGGACGAACGCGAGCGCCTCCTCGCCGTTCAGCTTCTGCTTGCCGGCCTGGAAGTCGGCGCCGGAGTACTTGTCCTTGAACGCCTTGTCGATGGTGATCTCGACGCCGCCGACCGCGTCGACGATGTTCGCGAACCCCGCGAAGCCGATCTCGACGTAGTGGTCGATGCGCAGGCCCGTGTTGAACTCGACGGTCCGTACGAGGAGTTCGGGGCCGTCCGTGGCGTACGCGGCGTTCAGCTTGATGCGCTTGCCGGTGCCCTGGAAGGTCTTGCCGGACTCCGAGCCGACGAACGACGGCAGCTCCACGTCCGAGTCGCGCGGCAGCGAGATCAGCGTGTCGCCGTTGCCGCCGACGTGCAGGATCATCATCGAGTCCGTGCGCTTGCCCTCGGCCGAGCCGGTGTGCAGCTTCTTCTTCTCCTCGGCGGACATGCCCTCGCGGCTGTCCGACCCGACGATCAGGTAGTTCGTCCCGTCCCCGCCGCTCGGCCGGTCGATGACCTTCGACAGGTCGACCTCGCGGCGCAGCTTGCCGTCCGCCCAGAAGTACGTCCCGACGGTCGTGACGATCAGCACGCCGGCCAGCGTGATCGCGCCCCACTTGATCCGCTTGCGCCAGTTCGGCGCGGGGCGGGTGGAGCCGGCGTGCCCGACGCCGCCGCCCTGGCCGCCGCCACCGCCGTACACCTGGCCGGTGTTGTACCCGTCGTACCCCTGCTGGCTCTGCGGCCCGCCGCCCTGGTCCAGGTACTGGGGCTGGCCCTGGTAGGACTGCTGCTGTTGCTGAGGCGGCACCCCGTACCCCGGCGGCGGCGGAGCCCCCGCCCCGCCCCGCTGCACCTGCCGCATCACCCGAGCACCCTCGGGCTGTGCGCTCGCGCTGCCGTACCCGTGACCGCCACCGGCGCTGCCACGTCCGCCCCGGTTGTCACCGGACCATCCCTCGGGCCAATCGTTCATGGCGACAGTGTGCCGGTCGGCCCTGTCCCCCATACAACCCCCGTCGGAAAATCAGATCCTCCCTGTTGCCAAGCCGACACAAAGTCGCGGTTTCCATACAGGGGTGAAGGTGATGGACAGGGCATTCAGGATGATCAGCAGGATTTGACCTCGAACCACAGAAGCTTCCCTGCGAGGGTCTCCAGGCCGCCCCACGCGTGCGCGTACGCCTGCACGAGACACAGCCCCCGCCCGCCCTCGGCGTCGGGCGGCGGAAAAGGGACCCGGTGGCCGACGGGGTGGGCGAAGGCGGCGGGGATGTGCGGATGTGTGTCCCAGACGCCGACACGGAGACGGTCGTCACCGGGAGCGGTGAGCCGTACGGAGGCGGGGCCGGTGGTGTGGCGGTAGGTGTTGGTCACCATCTCGGAGGTGAGCAGTTCCACCGGGTGGATCAGGTCGCGCATGTTGTGGGCGGTGAGAGCGGCTCGTACGGTCATGCGTGCGACGTGTGCGGCTACGGGGGTACGGGGGAGGCGGAGGGAGTAGGTCCAGGTGTCGGGCGGGGATACGGTGCTCATTCGGGGACCTTTCGGGAAAGGGGTGAGTGATCAACTGCCGTGCCCGGCGGTGGCTTTGCCCGGGGTGGGTGCGCTTCCGGCTTACGGGTGGGGCGAGTTGGGCGGCACGAGTCTCACCATAGACTCCGAGAGCTGAAGGTTTTGCAGAGTTCAGCAAAACCTTCAGTAGTTTCCTTCGTGTGGGTGACCACTACGTCAGGCGTACGAAAGAGGAGCGAGGGCATGACACCGAGGCCCGCCCCCACCGCACGACGCCTCCGCATCGGTACGGAACTGCGCCGACTGCGGGAACGTGCCGGTATGCCGGCTGTCGAGGCCGCCAGATGCCTGGGGACGACACAGGCGCAGATCAGCAACATCGAGGCCAACCGCTTCGGTGTCAGCACGGACCGCGTCCATACGCTTGCCCATATCTACGGCTGCACGGACCAGCCCTTGGTCGATGCGCTCGCGGCCATGGCCGCCGACCGTACGCGAGGCTGGTGGACGGAGTACCGCGACACCCTGCCTCCCCGCCTCCTCGACCTGGCCGAGTTGGAACACCACGCCACGGCGCTGCGCGTGACCCAGGTCATCAACATTCCCGGCCTGCTCCAGACGCCGGAACACGCCCGCGCGCTGTTCCGTGAAGCGGTGCCCGCCCTGCGCCCGCACGAGATCGAGTACCGCATCTCCCACCGCATCAAGCGCCAGGCGATCCTGCACCGCGAACAGCCGGTGCCGTACACGGCCATCGTCCACGAGGCGGCTCTGCGTATGCAGTTCGGCGGTCGAGAGGTAGCCAGGGCTCAACTGCGCCACCTCGCCGAGATGAGTGGGCACCCCGCCGTCAGCCTCCGTGTGATCCCCTTCGACGGCACCGCGTTTCCCACCACGGGGCATGCCGTCGACTACTTCCATGGCCCGGTGCCCGCCCTCGACACAGTCGAGGTGGACACTGCCCATGGGAGCGAACTCGTCGATGCGGCAGGCCGGTTGGAGGTGTACCGGATCGTCCTGGACCGAATGGAGGCTGTTGCCCTGAAGCCCGCCCCCTCGCTCGACCTCATCCACCGCGTTGCCCACGACATCTGAGAGACGAACCATGACCGAACCGACCTGGCAGAAGTCGACCCACAGTGAACAGGGTTCCGCCTGCGTCGAGATAGCCACCGCCCCGTCGACCGTCCGAGTCCGCGACTCGAAAACTCCTTCCCTCCCTCACTTCACTGTGTCCCCCACCGCCTGGGCCGGCTTCGTGACGTACCTGACGGAGGACGAGAGTCCGTGACAGCCGCACCCAGGGTCTTGAGGCCGTACCGTTCACGGATCGGTGGGCCGAGTACGCGGCGTGATGATGCCCGGCCTCTGATCGACTCCTGCCCGTCGGCGTAGCCTGAGGTGTATGGCTGAGCACCTGGGGGACCGGCTGAGGCGTCTCCGTCGACTCGCAGACCTTACGCAAGAGGCATTGGCGGAGCGCTCCGGGGTGTCCGTCGATGTGATTCAGAAGCTTGAGCAAAAACGGAAACACAGCGCACGTCTGCCCACCCTGCACGACCTGTCCCGGGGCCTGGGCGTCGAGCTGACCGCCTTGCTCGGCGACCCACCCGGCGCCCCCTCCACCGGCGACGCCGACCCGCCTCAACTGGTCGCCCTCCGCCGCGCGGTCATGCCCCCGCTGTTCGCTCCGCTCCCCGAGCCGAACGGCGTCGAGCGACTGTCGCCGACCTTGCTGCGCCGGGAGATCTCCGGTGGCTGGACGCTGTACCACGACGCCGAGTTCGGCCGTCTCATGGAAGTCCTCCCGGACATCATCGCCGACGCCCGTTTCGTTGCCGCGGTGGGCAAGACGGACGAGCGGGCCGCAGGCCAGGCCGCACTGGGCAAGGCCCTGCAACTCGCCAGCCACCTCGCCATCCGCCTCGGCAAGACGGACCTCGCGCTCAGCGCCCTCGAACGGGCGATGAACGCCGCCACCGACTCCTCGGACCCGCTGCTCGCTCCCATGATCAGCAACAGCGTGGCGTGGAACTACCAACGGCAGAACAGGCTGGACGACGCCGAGAACCTCGCCGTCCACGCCGCCGACGGGGTCGAGAGAGAGCACGGAGACACCGCTGAAGGACTGCGGGTCTGGGGTGGCCTCATCATGTCCGCCGCCACGTCCTCCGCTCGTTCCGGGGACTACGAGACAGCGAACGACATGATGACCAGGGCGGAGGAAGCGACGAAGCGGCTCGCGCTCCTGCCGCCTCCCGTCGACGGCAAGATGGTCTCCGTGTTCAGCCGCTCGTCCGTCCGCATCGAACGCGTACGCCTCGCGGTCCAGCACGACCGCCCGGAAGAAGCGCTCTCCCTGGCCAAGGGAATGCGGCTCAGCGCCGACACGCCCCCGTCCTGGCGCACCTGGCTCCTGCTGGACGTGGCACGCGCCCACACGGACCTGGGCAACCCCGAAGGCGCCGTCAAGGCCCTGGAGAAGCTCAAGAAGATCGCTCCGACCTGGATGCGGCACCACACCCTCGCGGTGGCCGTCGTGAGCGACCTCTGGGCAGGGTCGTACCGTCCTCCTGGCCTGCGGAAGCTCGCCGAGTTCCTGGGGATTGCCAACTAAGGCCCCGAAACTAGGACGTTGCGTCCCTGTCCCGCCTTCCGCCCCTGACGGTTTGCTGGCCTGCCCGAGGAACCCCCGCGACGCGCGAGCGTCCGGGGGCCTGGCCATCAACCACCAGGAGGTTGACGACAGTGCCCCACGGTACGAGCGGGAGCGGACGCCGCAGAAGACTTGTCCGGGTGGTACCGGCCGCGTACTCGACCTACGCGCCCACCGGTCACGTCTGCGCCGCCTGCAAGCAGCCCATCAGCGCCGGAAAAAAGGTTCTCCGACTCGCCACCGACCACAGTACGAACGGGCAGAGGACCCCCGACTACCGGCATCGCACCTGCTTCTATCCGAAGCGCCCCGCCAAGGGGGCTCGGTGAGGCGTCTCAACGCCCGGGTGAGCGCACTCGGAACACCTCAGTTCGTCAAGATCCTGGACGGCACGGAGGAGCCCGAAACCACGAACTGGCGGACGGAGTACGGCGGCAGCCGCGACGAGGCCACGGGAAAGGTCGAACTCCCCACGCCCGCCTTCACTCCCTGCCCCTTCGAGAACTGCCCCGACTGCGAGCGAGAGCGGGACGAGTAGTGGTCACCCCCGAGCACATCGGAAAGACGGTCACGGACGGGCGACGTACGGGCGTCCTCATGGATGTGGTCAAGGACTGGGAGAACCCTGCCAAGCCTCTCCCGTACAGGCTTCCGGAATCCAGGGCGTTCGTCCGGCCCCTGGGCGGCGGCATCGAATGGGACACGGCCCCGTCAGACCTGGAGCTCGCGAGCCGCTCCTGAAGAGCACCACCGGTCCCGGACGGTCACGACACCCCGCACCCCGGCCAGGACCGTTCATGCCGCGACGACTCGAAACGAGGGACGACCTTGAGCGCCACTTCCGAGCACCGCGCACGCACGACCACCAGGGCCACAAGCCCCCTCCGCAGCCGACCGGCGATCCGGCGACTGCTGGAACAGCGGACGCTCACCCCCGCCGACCTGTCCATGGTGCTGCTGGTCACCGAGGGACCCGCCACCCGGCGCATGCCCACGGTAACCCTCGCCGAAATCCCGGCGATCGTCCGCGAGGTGACACAACTCGGCATCCCGTCGGTGAAGTTGTTCGCCGAGTCGTCCGAGCGGGACACCACGGGGGAGGTCTCGCTGTCCCCGGACTCCCTGATGGCGCGTGCCGTGCGCGAGTGCAAGAACGCGGCACCCGACCTCGCGGTCATGACAGAGACGTGCCTGTGCTCGTACACCGCCGACGGCCTCTGCTACTTGACCGACAGCGCCGGAAAGCCGGACCTCACCGGCACCATCGAGGTCACCTCCCGGCAGGCCGTCGCCCACGCGGAGGCCGGTGCCGACGTCGTGGGCCCCGCATCCATGGTGCTCGGCACAGTCGCGGGCGCTCGGAAGGCACTGGACCGGTCGGGCCACGACGGAGTGTCCGTCATGCCGCACGTCATCTTCTGGTCGAGCCTGTACGACGGCTTCCGGCTCACGATGGGCGCCACCCCGAAGGCCGGAACCGACCGGGAGTTCCAGATCAACCCGGGAAAGGCCGACCAGTTCGTGGACACGGCGTTACGGATGGAGGCAGCGGGTGCCGACATGATTCTCCTGGAGCCCGCTCAGTTCACCGCGGATGTGCTCACCACCCTCCGGGAAGCCACCCGAGCACCCCTGTTCCCGTTCTCGGTATCGGGCGAGTACACGTCGCTGACCCGCGTGGACCCCAGGTCGGGCCGAAGGGACGTACGGCTGCTGGTCGAACTGTTCACCATGCTCAAGCGGGCCGGAGCGAGCGGCAGTGTCACGTACGCGGCACTCGACATCGCCCGGCAGCTCACCTGACGGCGCGCACCGCGTCGAGGATCGAACGCGCGCCCAGACCGACGAGCCTCACCGCCAGGGCGGCACCGAGTTTCTCCGGCTCGGCCGCTGGTCCGGTCAGCGTGTCCGAGATCTGGGACGTCCCGTCCAACGAGCTGACCTGGCCGAACAGCCTGAGCTGCCCACCCGGCAAGGTCTCGCCGTACGCACCCACCGGGACACTGCACCCACCGTGCAGTTCACCCAACAGGGCCCGTTCCGCGCGGACTTCCGCGTCCACGGCGACGTCACCGACCGTGGAGAGGATCCCGCGCAACGGTGCCGACGCGTCGTCCGTCCGCACCTGGATGCCCAGCGCACCTTGTCCCGGGCTCGGCGGGAACAGGTCGAGCGGGAGCAGTTCGCCGATGGCGTCGTCCAGACCGAGTCGACGCAGTCCCGCCGCTGCCAGGACGACCGCGTCGAGGCCGTGCGTCTCGATCTTCTTCAGCCGGGGCGGGACGTTCCCCCGGATCGGGACGAGCTCCAGGTCCGGGCGTACGGCAAGGAGTTGGGCGACCCGTCGCGGAGCGCCTGTGCCGACCCGTGCACCTTTCCGGAGCCCGCTGAGTGTCGACCCGCACAGTGCGTCGCGTACGTCCTCCCGTCCCGGTGGAGGCAACAGCGTGAGACCGTGCGGGTTCGCGGTGGGAAGGTCCTTCAGGGAATGGACGACCACATCCACATCGCCGCGCGCCAACGCCGCTTCCTGCGCGCTGCTGAACGCCGACCCGCCGCTCACCTCGGACACCTGGGACAACGACGACCTGCGGTCCTTGTCACCGCCCTCCAGAATCACCCGGTGCGTGAACGTCGTCATCGGGAACCGCTCGCGTAGTGGCCGCAGGTACTCCCTGACCTGGACCTTGGCGAGGTTGCTCGCGCGTGAACCGACGAGGTACTGGACCACGGTCACCAACTCTCCGAGCCTGACGGGGCGTCATCAGGCTATGCGGCGGGAGAGCGTGCTGTTGCAGACAGCCGGTCGGCTAACCGTGATCGAGGCTCCCCGGCCCGGCAACCGAGGAACTGAGAGAAATCGAAAGGCATATGGACACCCCCCTCCCCGAATCCGCGATCCACCCCCTCATCCACCACCACACAGGCCCGATCACCACGATCCGCCGCACCACCCACGGCAACACCTCCGACCTGACCGCCGTCATCGACTGCGCGAACGGCCCCTTCTTCGTCAAGGCCGTCCGCGACCGCCCCGGCGGTCGACGCGACTCCCTCCTCAGGGAACGGCAGGTCGCCCCCACCCTGCTCGACCTCTCCCCACCCCTGCTCTGGGACGTGGAGGGGGACGGCTGGCTGGTCCTGGGGTACGAAGCCGTCGAGGCCCGCCACGCCGACCTCACCCCGGGCTCGCCGGACCTCCCCCTGGTCGTCGACACGGTCGCGAGGATCGGCCGCGTACCCCTCCCCGCGTACGCCCACTCCTGGACCGAGACCCGATGGGACCGCTTCACCCCGGACGCCGCCCTGCTCCGGGGCGACGCGCTCCTCCACACGGACATCAACCCGCACAACCTCCTCGTGGCAGGCCCCCGCGTGTGGGCCGTCGACTGGGCGTGGCCGACGAGGGGTGCGGCGTTCATCGACCCCGCGCTCCTAGTCGTCCAGCTCATCGCGGCCGGCCACACCCCGGCGAGCGCGGAGGGGTGGGCGTCCCGGATTCCCACGTGGCGTACAGCCGACCGGCACGCGGTCACCGTCTTCGCGGCAGCCACCCTCCGCATGCACGAAGCGTTCGCCGCCCGGAAGCCGGACGAGGAGTGGCTGAAGGCGATGGTCGAGGCGTGCCGGTCGTGGACCGCCTACGGAGAGGCCACCGCGTAGGCCCAGCCTTCGGTGACAACTACGGCCTAGGCGATCCGGCACAGGCAGAACGGATGCCCCGCCGGGTCCAGGAACACCCGGAAGTCCTCTTCGTCCGCCCTCCGCACGACCCTCGCGCCCAGCTCCAGCACCCGCCGTTCCGCCTCGTCGACCTCCGCCCACGTCTCCCCCGCGTCGACGTCCACATGGAACTGCTGCTGGTCGTGGGGTTCGGAGGGCCACACCGGGGGGACGTGGTCCGGCGCGAGCTGGAAGGCGAGACGGGGGCCGCCAGGGACGTGCAGGACGACCCAGTCGTCCGCCTCCGCGTCCGGTTTCCCGCCGAGCAGGGCCGCGTAGAACTCCGCGAGCGCCAGCGGCTCCGGGCAGTCCACGACGACAGAGCGGAAACGTCCGACAGCGGACATGGTGAACCTCCTGAACCCGACGACGCTCCGACAGGCGGAACGGGTGCCCCGCGGGGTCCAGGAGTACACGCCGTACGGCGACAACCCCGCTACGGCAGGTTCCTCGCCATCACGATCCGCTGGACTTGATTCGTGCCCTCATAAATCTGCGTGATCTTCGCGTCCCGCATCATCCGCTCGACCGGGTAGTCACGGGTGTAGCCGTACCCCCCGAGGAGCTGGACGGCGTCGGTGGTGACCTCCATCGCGATGTCCGAGGCGAAGCACTTGGCGGCGGCGCCCAGGTAGGTGAGGTCCGCGTCGAGGCGTTCCGAGGCGGCGGCGGCCTGGTACGTGAGGGCTCGGGCCGCGGAGATCTTCATGGACATGTCGGCCAGCATGAACTGGATGCCCTGGAAGTCGGCGACGGCCTTGCCGAACTGCTTGCGTTCCTTGACGTAGTTCTTGGCGTAGTCGAAGGCGCCCTGGGCGACACCGAGGGCCTGGGCGGCGATGGTGATGCGGGTGTGGTCGAGGGTCTTCATGGCCGTGGCGAAGCCGGTGCCCTCGGCGCCGATCATGCGGTCGGCGGGGATGCGGACGTTGTCGAAGTAGACCTCGCGGGTCGGGGAGCCCTTGATGCCGAGCTTCTTCTCGGGGGCGCCGAAGGAGACGCCCTCGTCGGACTTCTCGACGACGAACGCGGAGATCCCCTTGGAGCGCTTCTCCGGGTCGGTGACCGCCATGACCGTGTAGTAGTCGGAGACGCCCGCGTTGGTGATCCAGCGCTTGACGCCGTTGAGGATCCAGTGGTCGCCGTCGCGGACCGCGCGGGTCTTCATGCCGGCCGCGTCGGAGCCGGCCTCGGGCTCGGAGAGGCAGTACGAGAACATCGCGTCGCCCTTGGCCAGGGGGCCGAGGTAGCGCTTCTTGAGGTCCTCGGAGCCGGAGAGGATGACCGGGAGCGAGCCGAGCTTGTTGACGGCCGGGATCAGGGAGGAGGAGACGCAGGCGCGGGCGACCTCCTCGATGACGATGACCGTGGCCAGGGCGTCGGCGCCGCCACCGCCGTACTCCTCCGGGACGTGCACCGCGTGCAGGTCGTTCGCGACCAGGGCGTCCAGGGCCTCCTGGGGGAAGCGGGCCTCCTCGTCGACCGCCGCCGCGTACGGGGCGATCTTGGCCTCGGACAGGGCGCGGACCGCGTCGCGGAGCATGTCGTGCTCCTCGGACGGGCGGTAGAGGTCGAAATCAGCCGATCCGGCCAAGGTCACTCACTCCAGACGACGCTAATTACCGTTAAGTAACTCAAAGTTTAGGGGGCCGCCCACGGGACGGATACGTGAGCTAGGCGACAGGGGGGAATCTGCCCGGTGAGGGCGGTGCGTACGCCCCGACTATGCTCAGGCAGCGCATGTCCGGACGTAACTCTGTGGAGCCCTCATGAGCCTCAAGATCACCGTGATCGGCACCGGCTACCTCGGCGCGACGCACGCGGCGGCCATGGCCGAGCTGGGGTTCGAGGTGCTCGGTCTCGACGTCGTCCCCGAGAAGATCGAGCTGCTCCAGCGGGGCGAGGTCCCGATGTACGAGCCCGGTCTCGAAGAGCTGCTGCGGGCGCATGTCGCGGGCATCGAGGGGTCGTCGGGGCGGCTGCGGTTCACGATGGACTTCGCCGAGGCCGCGGCCTTCGGGGACGTCCACTTCGTGTGCGTCAACACACCCCAGCGGCACGGTGAGTACGCCGCGGACATGTCGTACGTCGAGTCCGCGGTCGCCTCTCTCGCGCCGCATCTGGACCGGCCGACGCTGGTCGTCGGGAAGTCGACGGTGCCCGTCGGGTCCGCGGACCGGCTCGCCGCCT
This sequence comes from Streptomyces sp. 4F14, assembly GCF_048159485.1. NCBI lineage: Bacteria > Bacillati > Actinomycetota > Actinomycetes > Kitasatosporales > Streptomycetaceae > Streptomyces > Streptomyces sp. 4F14. The sequence goes on along the minus strand of NZ_JBLRVY010000021.1, from coordinate 155,593 downwards.
ACCTCGCCGCCCACGCGCCCGCCGGGGCCGGTGCCGAGCTCGCCTGGAACCCCGAGTTCCTCCGGGAGGGGTTCGCCGTGCAGGACACGCTGCGGCCCGACCGGCTCGTCGTCGGCGTGCGCAGCGAGCGGGCCGAGCGGCTGCTGCGGGAGGTGTACGCGGCGCCGGTCGCCGCCGGGACGCCGTTCGTCGTCACCGACTTCCCCACCGCCGAGCTGGTCAAGACCGCCGCGAACTCGTTCCTCGCGACCAAGATCTCGTTCATCAACGCCATGGCGGAGGTGTGCGAGGCCGCGGGCGGGGACGTCGTGCAGTTGGCCGAGGCGATCGGGTACGACGACCGGATCGGGCACAAGTTCCTGCGCGCCGGGATCGGGTTCGGGGGCGGGTGCCTGCCGAAGGACATCCGCGCCTTCATGGCCCGCGCGGGCGAGCTGGGCGCCGACCAGGCGCTGACCTTCCTGCGCGAGATCGACTCCATCAACATGCGGCGGCGGGGGCAGATGGTGGAGATGACCCGGGAGGCGCTGGGCGGCGGCGCGTTCCTCGGCAAGCGGGTGGCTGTCCTGGGCGCGGCCTTCAAGCCCGACTCGGACGACGTCCGCGACTCCCCCGCGCTGAACGTCGCCGGCCAGATCCACCTCCAGGGCGCCCAGGTCACGGTCTACGACCCCAAGGGCATGGCCAATGCCCGCCGCCTCTTCCCGACACTGGGGTACGCGGAGTCGGCGCTCGACGCCGTCCGGGGGGCCGATGTCGTCCTGCACCTCACGGAGTGGCGTGAGTTCCGCGAGCTGGACCCGGCGGCGCTGGGCGAGGTCGCGCGGGAGCGGGTGATCCTGGACGGCCGCAACGCGCTGGATCCGGGGGTGTGGCGGAAGGCGGGGTGGGTCTACCGGGGGATGGGGCGTCCTACGGCTTGAGGGTGATGCGGGTCGGCGGGTGGCTGAGGTAGGGGTGTGCCGCTCACCCGCAGCCGTGGTGTCCTGGCACGCGCTCCCGGAACTGCGGGACGTGGTCCGGTGTGCGTGTTCAGGCCGTCGCCGGGTGGTGTGCCGTCACGTGTCCTTCGCCCGGTAGCGGCGCATCTTCGCGCGCGCCCCGCACACCTGCATCGAGCACCAGCGGCTGCGCGCGGCGGGGCTGCGGTCGTAGTAGGCCCAGTGGCAGGTGGGGGACTCGCAGGCTTTGAGGCGGGGCCAGGTGGCGGTGAAGAGGGCTTCGGTGATGGCGGCGGCCACGCGGGAGAGGAGCGGGGCGGGGTCGGCGGGTTCGAGGTGGAGCGTGCCGTCCGGGGTCGTCCTGAGGAGGAGGGGGGCTGCCGCGAGGAGGTCGCTCAGGGGGGTCACGTCGCGGTGCGGGGGGTGGCCCGCGTGGGCCAGGAGGACGGCCCGGAGGGATTCGCGGAGTTCGCGGGCCGCTTCCACGTCCGTCACGCCCAGGGACTGCCGGGTCTCGGGGCGGTCCAGGGCGTCCTGGCCGGTCTCGATGTCCAGCGTGTTGACGAGGGTCTCGATCAGCGCGAGGGAGCCGGGGGCGGGGGATCTGTCAGGCATGGCCGGTGCCCTGGCCCTTCACTGCGTACGGCGCCTGCGCGCGACTCTCACTCATGGCTGAACGCTAACCGTCTCCGGCGATCCCCCTTGCGACGTTACTCCTTGTACGGCAGCATCAGGTAACGCCGTTACCGGCAAGAGGCTCGTACAGGTAACCATCCAGGAGGAACCCATGCCCACCGCGACCCTCGGCACCGTCGTCCTCGACTGTCCCGACCCTCGCGCCCTCGCCGCCTTCTACGCCGGCCTCCTCGGCGGCACGGCCGACGGCGACGACGAGTGGATCACCCTCACGCCGGCCACGGGCGCGGCCCTCGCGTTCCAGCGGGCCCCCGGCCACGTCGCCCCCGCGTGGCCGTCCGGCGACCGCTCCCAGCAGTTCCACCTCGATCTGACCGTCCCGGACCTGGACTCGGCGGAGAGGGAGGCGCTGGCGCTGGGGGCGAAGGTGCTGGACGCGGAGGACCGGGAGCGGGGGTTCCGGGTGTACGCGGATCCGGCCGGGCATCCGTTCTGCCTGTGCCGGGACTGAGGGGGGACTCGGGTATTACCCCGTCCGCGGGTATTACGCCCCGTCCAGCTCCCCCCGCGTCACCGTCGACGCCTCCCGGCGTTCCTGGGCCGCGCGGGCGAGGAAGTCGGCTCCTCTGAGGGCGCGTTGGAGGTTGTCCCAGGTGAGGAGGGTGATGTCGGAGTCGGGCCAGCCCCGGCGGAGGAGTTCGGTGATGAGGTGGGGGTACGCGGAGGGGTCGGGGAGGTCCTCGGGGTGGGCGGCCGGTGAGTCGTAGACGCCGGAGAGGGCGACCGAGGCGGGGCCGGCGACGGCGCGGATGTGGTCGAGGTGGTCGGCGACGTCCTTGAGGCCGGGGCCGGTCTGGTCGGCGGTGAGGGGGACCATGCAGACGCCCTTGGCCCGGCCGAGCGCGGCGAGCTGTTCGTCGGAGAGGTTGTCGGGGTGGGGGCGCAGGGCGCGGGCGGCGGAGCGGGTGCACAGGACCGGCGCCTTGGACAGCGTCAGCGTGCGGGCGATCGTCGCGTCGGAGGCGCCGGAGAGGTCGGCGATGACCCCGAGCCGGTTCATCTCGCGCACGACCTCCTCCCCGAACCGGCTGAGCCCCGCCTCGCTGGCCCAGCTCGTCCCGGCGAGGGTGAGGACGCGCAGCCCGAGGGTGTGCAGGACGCGCAGCACGGCGAGGGAGTCGTCGAGGGCGGGTGCGCCGGCGGGGCCGAGGAGGACGGCGACGCGTCCGCAGTTGCGCGCGTCGATGATCTGCCCGGCGGTGCGGGCGGGGCGCAGGCCCTCGGGGTGGGCGGCGACGACCGTACGGACGAGGTCGATCTGCTCCAGGGTGACGGCGACGGCCCGCTCGGCGCCCTCGGGCAGGTGCAGGGCCCAGAACACGGCGCCGACCTGGCCCTCCCGCAGCCGGGGGATGTCGGTGTCGACGGCGCTCTCGCCGAGTTCGAGGTCGTACCAGGGGAGCCCCCGCAGCACCCACGGCAGGCTCCCGTACCCGTCGGCGACGGGGTGGTCCGTGAGGATCTCCCGGGCCCGTTCGAGGGGGTCGCAGGCGTACGGGACCTGCGGCGCCGGATCCTCGTCGAACGGGGGTTCCTCCAGCGGCAGTCCGCCGACCTCGGTGGTGGGGTGCAGTTCGTTCTGGAGGTCTGCCATGAGGGGGCTCCGTACGTCGTGATCGGCGTCGTGATCAGCAGTACGGCAACGTTCGCACGGGGCAGGGGAGGTCACCCGGTGGACGGGGCGTTCGGGGGTACGCGACCTGTTTCGGCTCCCTCTCGCGATGTACCCCCGTCCCCCTCAGGTCCTACTCCCCGCCCCCGTCCAGTTCCTCGATCCGTGCGGAGGACGGCCCGCGTAGCTCTCGGGTATCACGCGCCACGTCCTCCGCCGCCCCCAGCACCCGTACCGCGTTCCGCCAGGTCAGCTTCGCGAGGTCGGTGCGGGACCAGCCGCGGTCGAGGAGTTCCGTGAGGAGGTTGGGGTAGCCGGAGACGTCGCGCAGGCCCTCGGGGGTGAAGGCCGTGCCGTCGTAGTCGCCGCCGATGCCGAGGTGGTCGACGCCGGCGGCCTCGCGCATGTGGTCGAGGTGGTCGGCGACCGTGGAGACCGTCGCGACGGGGCGCGGGTGCGTCTCCTCGAAGGCGCGGTGGACGGCCATCGCCTCGGGGGTGGTGGCGAGGTGGTGGAAGCCGTGCGCGCGCATGTTGTCGTCGGCGGCGGCCGTCCAGTCGACCGCCGCCTGGAGGACGAACTTCGGGACGAACGTCACCATCGCCATGCCGCCGTTCGCGGGGAGGCGTTCGAGGACGTCGTCCGGGATGTTGCGGGGGTGGTCGCAGACCGCGCGGGACGAGGAGTGCGAGAAGATCACCGGCGCGGACGAGGTGTCGAGCGCGTCCCGCATCGTCGTGGCGGCGACGTGGGAGAGGTCGACGAGCATGCCGAGCCGGTTCATCTCGCGCACGACCTCGCGGCCGAAGGCCGTCAGCCCGCCGACGTTCGGCACGTCCGTCGCGGAGTCGGCCCACGCGATGTTGTCGTTGTGGGTGAGCGTCATGTAGCGCACGCCCAGCGCGTACAACCCCCGCAGTGTTCCTAGGGAGTTGGCGATGGAGTGCCCGCCCTCGGCGCCCATCAGCGACGCGATACGGCCCTCCGCGCGCGCCGCCTCCATGTCGGCGGCGGTGAACGCGGCCCGCAGGGCGTCCGGGTGACGGTCGATCAACTGCCGTACGCAGTCGATCTGTTCGAGCGTCGCCGGCACCGCGTCCGGCAGGTCGGAGCGGACGTACACGGACCAGTACTGCGCCCCGACCCCGCCCTCGCGCAGGCGCGGCAGGTCGGTGTGCAGGTGGGCGTCCTGGCGTACGGCGATGTCGCGTGCGGCGAGGTCGTAGTGGACCTGTTCGCGCAGCGCCCAGGGGAGGTCGTTGTGGCCGTCGACGACGGGGAACTCGGCGAGGAGTTCCCGCACCTGGTCCCGCGCGGCGGCGTTCACTTGCCGAACCCGAAGGACCCCTTGGCCCCCTCGACCTTGGCGCGCAGGCGCTTGCCCTTCTCCGTGGCCTGGTCGTTCAGGTCCTGCTGGAAGTCCTTCATGCGGCCGAGGAGTTCCTCGTCGTGCGCGGCGAGGATGCGCGCGGCGAGCAGGCCGGCGTTGCGGGCGCCGCCGACGGACACGGTCGCGACGGGCACGCCGGCCGGCATCTGCACGATCGACAGGAGGGAGTCCATGCCGTCCAGGTACTTGAGAGGGACGGGCACCCCGATGACCGGCAGGGGGGTGACGGAGGCCAGCATGCCCGGCAGGTGCGCCGCTCCCCCGGCCCCGGCGATGATCACCTTCAGGCCCCGGTCGGCGGCGCGCTCGCCGTACGCGATCATCTCGTGCGGCATGCGGTGCGCGGAGACGACGTCCACCTCGTAGGCGACCTCGAACTCGTCGAGCGCCTGGGCGGCGGCCTCCATGACGGGCCAGTCGGAGTCCGACCCCATGACGATGCCTACGACGGGGCTCATCTCATTCTCCTTGTGTACCTCCTCGGCCTCGGCCGAGTGGTGCGAGTACCAGACAGGCTTACATTGGACAGGCTAGCGTGTGAACCGTGGGAGCCAAGTGTGTGAAGCGGGCGTTCAAATACCGCTTCTACCCGACCGCGGAGCAGACAGCCGAGCTGTCGCGCACCTTCGGCTGCGTGCGCAAGGTCTACAACATGGCACTCGACGCACGGTCCCGGGCTTGGACACTGGAACACCGCCGGATTTCTTACGTCGAGACGTCGGCGATGCTCACGGAATGGAAGAAGACCGACGATCACGGTTTTCTGGCGGAGGTCTCGTCCGTTCCGCTGCAACAGACATTGCGACATCTCCAGAGCGCCTACACCGCGTTCTTCGACAGACGAGCCCGGTATCCCCGCTTCAAGTCGAAGAAGAGGTCGAAGGACTCCGCCGAGTACACACGTTCCGCATTCCGCTTTCGCGACGGGCACATCACTCTGGCCAAGATGCGGGATCCGCTGGCCATCGTGTGGTCCCGGCCTCTTCCCGCAGGAGCCGAACCGTCCACAGTCACGGCCTCCAGAGACAAGGCAGGCCGCTGGTTCGTCTCGCTGCTCGTCGAGACTGCTGTTGCTCCAGAACCGGCCACGGACAAGGCGGTGGGACTCGATGCCGGTCTCACCAGCCTGATCACGCTGTCGACCGGAGAGAAAATCACCAACCCCAAATTCGAGCGAAGAGACAGGGCGCGTCTCGGGAAAGCTCGGAAAGAACTCTCCCGCAAGGCTCCACACTCGAAGAACCGGGAGAAAGCGCGCGTCAAGGTAGCCCGCATCCATGCTCGGATCGTCGACCGGCGCCGGGACTTTCTCCACAAGGTGACCACTCGGCTCGTTCGTGAGAACCAAACGATCGTGATCGAGGATCTGACCGTCCGGAACATGCTCGGAAATCACAACCTCGCGCGGGCGATCTCCGATGCCTCGTGGGCGGAGCTGCGTTCCCAGTTCGAATACAAATGCGCTTGGTACGGGCGCGAGTTGGTCGTGGTCGACCGGTTCTTCCCGTCCAGCAAGACTTGCTCCGCCTGTGGTCTCATCCGTGACAAACTGCCGCTGAACGTCCGGCAGTGGACGTGCGAGGGATGCGGCACCCAGCACGACCGGGACCACAATGCCGCGAAGATCGTCCTGGCCGCCGGGCTGGCGGTGTCGGCCTGTGGAGCCGGTGTAAGACCCCAACGGAGTTCCTCCGGGCGGGCTGTCGGCAACGAAGCAGGAAGCGTCATGGCGCGAGCCGTGACAGGCCCTTCCGTAAAGGGAAGGGCCGAGGTCAATCGGTGATCGTGCCTCTCAGGTATCCGGCTGCGTGACGGGCGCGCTCCAGCACGTCGTCCAGGTTGTCGCCGTAGGTGTTGACGTGGCCGACCTTGCGGCCGGGTTTGACGTCCTTGCCGTACATGTGGATCTTGAGCTGGGGGTCGCGGGCCATGCAGTGCAGGTACGCGGAGTACATGTCGGGGTAGTCGCCGCCGAGGACGTTGACCATCGCCGTCCACTTCGCGCGGGGGCGGGGGTCGCCGAGGGGGAGGTCGAGGACGGCACGGACGTGGTTGGCGAACTGGGAGGTGATCGCGCCGTCCTGGGTCCAGTGGCCGGAGTTGTGGGGGCGCATCGCGAGTTCGTTGACCAGGATGCGGCCGTCGCGGGTCTGGAAGAGCTCGACGGCGAGGTGGCCGACGACGCCGAGTTCCTTGGCGATCGTGAGGGCCATCTCCTCGGCCTTGAGGGCGAGGGTCTCGTCGAGGTCGGGGGCCGGGGCGATGACCGTGTCGCAGACGCCGTTCACCTGCTGCGACTCGACGACCGGGTAGGCGACGGCCTGGCCGTGCGGGGAGCGGACGACGTTGGCGGCCAGCTCACGGACGTAGTCGACCTTCTCCTCGGCGAGGACGGGGACGCCCGCGCGGAAGGGGTCCGCCGCCTCCTCGGGGCCGTCCACGACCCAGACGCCCTTGCCGTCGTACCCGCCGCGCACGGTCTTGAGGACGACGGGGAAGCCGGCGCCCTCGGCCGCGAACGCGACGACGTCCGCCGGGTCGGTCACGAGCCGGTGCCGGGGGCAGGGGACGCCGATCTCGGTCAGCTTGGCGCGCATCACCCCCTTGTCCTGGGCGTGCACGAGCGCGTCGGGGCCGGGGCGGACGGGGATGCCGTCGGCCTCCAGGGCGCGGAGGTGGTCCGTGGGCACGTGTTCGTGATCGAAGGTGATCACGTCGCAGCCCTTCGCGAACGCGCGCAGCGTGCCGAGGTCGCGGTAGTCACCGATGACCACGTCGCTCACGACCTGCGCCGCCGAGTCCTGGGGGGTGTCACTGAGGAGCTTGAACCTGATGCCCAGCGGGATGCCCGCCTCGTGCGTCATGCGCGCGAGCTGGCCACCGCCGATCATGCCGACTACCGGGAACGTCACGCCCCTAGGGTATCGGCCGTGCCGGGCGGGCGGTCCCGGGCTCCTCTTACTGCGGGTTTCCCTCGCTCATACCCCGGGTTTCCCCACTGCTTCCCGAGCTGTTTCCAACCCGTGAGGCGGACCACAGGAAACCTCCATCGGGGGTGGTTAGCATGGCTGGGTTGACGAAACCAACCCGGACGGGGGCTTGTACGAGCATGGAACACGGTTCCACGGGGCATGCTTCCGGATTGCGCCGGATCGTCCGTGAGGTGGCGAAGTTCGGTGCGGTGGGGGGTGCCGGGCTGCTGGTCAACCTCGCCGTCTTCAACCTCGTACGGCATGTCACCGACCTCCAGGTGGTCCGGGCGAGCGTCATCGCGACGGTGGTGTCCATCGTCTTCAACTACATCGGGTTCCGGTACTTCACCTACCGTGACCGCGACAAGAGCGGGCGCACCAAGGAGCTGACGCTCTTCCTCTTCTTCTCGGTCATCGGAATGGTCATCGAGAACGGCGTCCTCTACGTCGCGACGTACTCGTTCCACTGGGACAGCCCGCTCCAGAGCAACATCTTCAAGTTCGTCGGCATCGGCATCGCCACCCTCTTCCGCTTCTGGTCCTACCGCACCTGGGTCTTCAAGACCCTCCCGGCGAAGGAGGCGGTGGCCAGCGCGGAGGCGTTCCTGGAGCAGAGCCCCGCGCGGGAGCCCCGGGTGAGCGGGCGGGCGTAGCGCTCCTCAGCGGACCGTCGGCTCCTCCGCGTCCGTCGGCTTCTTCAGGGGGGCCGTGCGGGAGAGGAACAGGGCGAAGACCGGGGGCTGGGTCTGGAGCATCTCCAGGCGGCCGCCGTCGGCTTCCGCGAGGTCGCGGGCGACCGCGAGGCCGATGCCGGTGGAGTTGCGGCCGCTGATCGCGCGCTCGAAGATGCGGGCGCCCAGGTCGCCGGGGACCCCGGGGCCCTCGTCCGTGACCTCGATGACCGACTGGTTGCCGGTGACGCGGGTGCGCAGGGCGACCGTGCCGCCGCCGTGCATGAGGGAGTTCTCGATCAGCGCGGCCAGCACCTGGGCGACGGCGCCCGGTGTGCCGACGGCCTGGAGGTGGCGCTTGCCGGAGCTGACGATCGCCCGGCCCGCCGAGCGGTACGCGGGGCGCCACTCGGCCAGCTGCTGCTGGATGACCTCGTCGAGGTCGAAGGAGACGGCGTTGCCGGTGCGGGGGTCCCGGGAGTTGGTGAGGAGGCGCTCGACGACGTCCGTCAGGCGTTCCACCTGCGTGAGCGCGACGTTCGCCTCCTCCTTCACCGTCTCCAGGTCGTCGGTGAGGGTGATCTCCTCAAGGCGCATCGACAGGGCCGTGAGCGGCGTACGGAGCTGGTGGGAGGCGTCGGCGGCGAGGCGGCGCTCCGCCGTCAGCATGCGGCCGATGCGCTCCGCCGAGGAGTCGAGGACGTCGGCGACACGGTCCAGCTCGGGGACGCCGTAGCGCTTGTGGCGGGGGCGGGGGTCGCCGGAGCCGAGGCGTTCGGCGGTCTCCGCGAGGTCGGTGAGGGGCGACGCCAGCTTGTTGGCCTGGCGTACGGCGAGCAGGACGGCCGCGATGACCGCGAGCAGCGCGACGAGGCCGATGATCAGCAGGGTCCGGCCGACCTCGCGGGTCACCGCCGACTTGGGCTCCTCGACGCGGACGGTCTCGCCGCCCTCGCCGGGCTCCTCCGCGTGGATGACCTCGCCCTCGGGCTTCTCCCCGATCTCGATCGGCGCCCGGCCGGGGATGCGGATCACGGCGTACCGGTCCTGCGTCACCTGGTCGCGCAGTATCTCGGCGTTCACGTCCTCCGACCCGAGCAGCCGGCTGTCGACGATCCCGACGAGCCGTACGGCCTCGGAGTCGACGCGCTCCTGGGCGGCGTTGCTGATGGTCCGGCTCTCGACGATGACGAGGGAGACCCCGAAGACGGCGATGACGACGAGGACGACGGCAAGGGTGGACTGGATGAGACGACGACGCACTGCTTCTCTCCGTACGACTAAAGAAAGCCGTAGTCCTCGGGTAGGGGGCGGGGCAGCCCCGCGATACACCCCTACCTGAGGACTACGGCGTTACGCGCGTAGCGCTCAGCTCTTCTCGAACCGGAAGCCGACCCCGCGCACGGTGGCGATGTACCGGGGGTTCGCCGCGTCGTCGCCCAGCTTCTTGCGCAGCCACGAGATGTGCATGTCGAGGGTCTTGGTGGACGACCACCAGGTCGTGTCCCAGACCTCGCGCATCAGCTGGTCGCGGGTCACCACGCGGCCGGCGTCCCGCACGAGGACCCGCAGCAGGTCGAACTCCTTGGCGGTGAGCTGGAGTTCCTCGTCGCCCATCCACGCGCGGTGCGACTCGACGTCGATCCGCACGCCGTGCGTGGCCGGCGGCTGCGCGGGCTCGGCGGCGCCGCGCCGCAGCAGGGCCCGGACACGTGCCAGCAGTTCGGCGAGGCGGAACGGCTTGGTGACGTAGTCATCGGCACCCGCGTCGAGCCCCACGACCGTGTCGACCTCGTCCGCGCGGGCGGTGAGGATGAGGATGGGCACGGCGTGCCCCTCGGAGCGCAGCCGGCGGGCGACTTCGAGACCGTCCATGCCGGGCAGCCCGAGGTCGAGCACGACCAGGTCGATGCCGCCCTGCATCCCGGCGTCGAGCGCGGTCGGTCCGTCCTCCCGCACCTCGACCTCGTACCCTTCCCGGCGCAGGGCTCGGGCCAGCGGTTCCGAGATGGACGCGTCGTCCTCGGCTAGCAGTACACGGGTCATGAAGCTGATGGTAGTCCGCACGGGGCGGGGCCAGGGGTGTGATCGGCCTGACTGTTTCTTACCAAGGGGCAAGCGGGGGCGTTCCGGGCGTCCGGCGGGCCCCGGATCCTGGTCCAGACCTTGTGATCCATGCCTCAAACGCTTCCATTTCGCCCCCTACTCTGCCGTAGGGTGGCCAAACGCCTGTTGCACTGCGGGGACCTTCGGCGAATCAGCCGGGGGTCCTTTTTTGTGCGGAGCGATGTAAGCGACCTGTAAACAGCAGCAAGGATCCATCATGGCGTCCAGCCTGACGAAGGACTCGGCACGGCCGGTGACCCCCGGCTCGACCGGTACCTTCTTCGGCCACCCGCGCGGTCTGGCCACCCTGTTCCTGACCGAGATGTGGGAGAGGTTCTCCTACTACGGCATGCGGGCTCTGCTGCCGCTGTACCTGGTGGCGCCGGGCGGCCTGCACCTGAGCGCCGGCACGGCGACGGCGATCTACTCCGTGTACGTCTCGCTGGTGTACCTGCTCGCCCTGCCCGGCGGCTGGTTCGCGGACCGTGTGCTCGGCCCCCGCCGGACCGTCGCCGTCGCCGGCCTGATCATCATGGTCGGCCACCTGTGCCTCGCCGTCCCGGCCTCCGCCAGCTTCTACGGCGGCCTCGGCCTCGTCGCGCTCGGCTCCGGCCTGCTGAAGGCCAACATCTCGACGATGGTCGGCCACCTCTACGACGGCCCGGACGACCCGCGCCGCGACGGCGGCTTCACGATCTTCTACATCGGCATCAACATAGGCGCGTTCGCCGCGCCGCTGGTGATCGGCACGATCGGCGAGAACGTCAACTGGCACTTCGGCTTCGCGCTCGCCGCGGTCGGCATGGCGCTGGGCCTCGGCCAGTTCCTGCTGGGCACGCGCCACCTGAGCGAGCGCAGCGACGTCGTACCGACCCCGCTGTCCGCCGCCGAGAAGGCGGCCACCCTGCGCAAGGGCCTGATCTGGCTCGCGGTCGCCGCGGTCTTCTACGGCGCCGTCGGCCTCAGCGGGCACTTCACGCTGAACTGGGCGCTGATCCCGCTGACGGTCGTCGGTCTCGTCGTGCCGATCCTGGTGATCGGGCGGATCAAGCGGGACAAGGACCTCGACGCGACCGAGCAGTCGAAGATGTCCGCGTACATCTGGTTCTTCATCGCCGCCGCCGTGTTCTGGATGATCTACGACCAGGGCGGCTCCACGCTGTCGCTGTTCGCGGAGGGCAAGGCCGACAACACGGTCTTCGGCTGGGAGTTCCCCGTCTCCTGGTACCAGTCGGTCAACCCGGTCATGATCATGGCGCTGGCGCCGGTCTTCGCCTGGCTGTGGCTGTGGCTGAACCGGCGCGGGCAGGAGCCGAGCACGATCGTGAAGTTCGCGGCCGGTCTGGTGCTGATCGGCGCCTCGTTCTTCCTGTTCCTGGCGCCGCTGTCGATCGCCGAGGGCGGGCACAAGGCCGCCGCGCTGTGGATCGCCGGGATCTACTTCGTCCAGACGCTGGGCGAGCTGACGCTCTCGCCGGTCGGCCTCTCCGTCACCACGAAGATGGCCCCCGCCAAGTACGCGTCCCAGATGATGGGCGTCTGGTTCCTCGCCGTGACGGCCGGCGACTCCGTGACGGCGCTGCTGTCCAACCCCGCCGTCGGCGGGGTCGACCTGGACAGGATGGGCTTCGTCGCTCTGGAGGCCGTCCTCGCGGTGATCGCGGGTGGCGCGGTGTGGATGTACCGCAAGCGCGTCAACTCCCTGATGGGCAACGTCAACTGACGCCTCTGTGAGTCAAGAGGGCCGGCCCGGACGGGTCGGCCCTCCTCCGCGTCTACCGCGTCCTCCGCTTCGGCAGGAACGTGAACACCGCCCCGCCCAGCAGGATCGCCGTCCCCGCCACCAGCCCCAGCGCCTTCAGCGCGCCGTGCTCCCGGGACCCCGTGTCCGCGAGGCCGCCGGTGCTGCTGGAGCCCCCGCTCGTGGAGGTGCCTCCGGAGGCGCCGCCCTCCTGTTTCTCGGTCTTCAGCGTGAGGGAGACCAGGCTCTGGTCCGGCGTGCAGGTGGTCTTCGTGCCGAGCGCCTCGATGAGCAACACCCCTGGCGCGAGGGTCGATTCACCGGTCGCGCCGGGTTTGTAGGTGCCCTTCAGGTCGGGGATCTCGATGGGGTCGCCGGTCTTGATCGCGGCGGCGTTCAGCGCGCCTTCGACATGGACGGTTCCGGAGTCGGCGCCGCCGAGCTTGACGTCCATGGACGGTTTGACCGACCCGGCCGGAATGTCGGCGGGCGAGTTCATCACCGATTTCTTGAACTGGACGACGAGGTCGTAACTCCCGCCGTTCTTCTTGGCGTTGATCTGGACGGGCGAGGTCGCCTTCTTCTCACCGAGGGGCGACTGACAGGTGTAGGGCACCTCGACGACCTTGCCGGTGAAGTCGGTGGGTTCGGGAGAGGAGGAGGACGTGGTGGGCGTCGGGGTGGGCGTCGGGGTGGGGGTGGGAGTCCCCGTCGAGGTGGGCGTACCCGTCGATGTGGGCGTACCCGTCGCCGCCGTCACCGTGATCGTCGCCGCCGGCGACACCGTCTGCGTCGGCGCGCAGTTCGTGTTCGTCCCCATCGCGTTGACGACGTACGCGTCCGGCGTCAGCTTCACCTCCCCCGCCGCCGTCAGTTTCACCGTCCCCTTCATGTCCGCGAGGACCATCGCCCCGCCCTTGGGGATCGCCGGGTTCTCGCGCGGCCCGCTCAGCGCGATGTCCCCGCTCTGCGCCCCGGACGCCTTCAACGTCCCCGACGGCTGTACGGAGTTGGCGGGGAGGTCGATGATGTCGGGGTTCTTCGACGCGGCCTGGACGAACTTCCAGACGACGTCGACGGTGTCCCCGACCTTCGCGGTGGCCGGCGCGGTGATCTGCACCTTGGTGGTCCCGTCGACGGGCGGGATCCCGGCCGGGGGGACGCAGTGGGTGGTGTACGACACCTCGGCGGCCATGGCGGGCAGGGCCGTGAGCCCGAGCAGGGCACTCGTCCCGACCGCGACCACGGCGACGGCCGCTCTCCTGGTGGCTCTCACGTCATGCCCTTCCTGCTGGGGGTCGTTCGGTCGTCGTGCGGTGCGGAGAGGCGGCCCTGGGTGTCCGGGGAGAACCACGGCAGGGTCGGGCTCGTGATGGTGGCTGGAGGCGGCTCCGGCCTGTGGATACGTCCGCGCAGGCGCCCTATGGCACTCCGGCGCCGGTGGGGTCGCGGGCGGACCTTGTCGACGATCGCCATGCCGATGCGGAACAGCGCCGAGGGGACGACGATCGCGGCGAGCGCCCAGAAGAGGACGACGCCCCAGGGCCGGCCCACGTCCCAGGGCCGGTCGGCGAGGACCTTGCCGCCGTAGCGCAGGGAGACCGTGTAGTCGCCGTGCGCGCCGCCGGCCAGCTCGAACGGCAGCTCCAGGCGGGCGCGTTGGCCTGGGGCGAGGGTGCCGTCCCACTGGTGGTCGTCCCACTGGGGTGCGAACACGCCGTGGGCGGTGCCGACTTGGAAGACCGGGTTGCGGACAGGGGTCGTACCGGCGTTCCCGACCGTCACGACGAGCTTGCGGCCGGGAGGCGCCCCGAACCAGGTCAACAAGCCACTGGAACCCTTCAATTGAGGGTCCATCAGGACACGCAGGGCGCCGGTCGACGACTCCCGCGGCAGCGGCTTCTCCTCGTGCCCCGCGACCTTCAGTACGGCGTCGGCCTGGGCCTTCTGCCCGGTGGCCGTCGCGACGTGCACGACACACGGGCACGGCACCGGCGGTTCCGCGACCGGGAGTTGACGGCTGAACCGCCCCCGCGCATCGGTCGTCACGGCCCGACCGTCCGCGTTGGCACAGGAGTTGGTGCCGCCCAGCACACCCCGGTCGGGGCTCGCCTGGCCGCACAGCAGCAGCGTGAGCAGCGTCTTCGCCGGCCAGCCCGCACCGCTGACGGCGATCGAACTGCCCTTGCCCGCCTCCGACTTGCCGAGCTGCACCGTCGGCCCGGGAGCAGCGCCGGCCACCCCCGGCACCGTCAGGCACAGCGCGAGGGCGGCGAGCAGCGCAACAACTCTCCTAACGAGCACGGCGCGTCAGCCACAGGGCGCCCGCGGCGCCGGTCAGCAGGATCGTCCCGCCGAGCGTGCCGAGCGCGACGAAGGAGTCCTCGGGGCCGGTCTGCGGGAGTTCTTCGGGCGCCGAGGAGTCCGCCGTGACGTCCAACGTCAGTGCCGGGCCGGGTGAGTTGGTGGGCGTGCACGTCGTCGTCGTACCGAGCGCGATGATCGTCAGCACGCCGGGGGTGAACGTGACCTTCCCGGACGCCTTGGGGGTGTACGTCCCGCTCAAGTCGCTGATCTTTATGGGGGTGTTGGCCGGGATCGCGGCCGCGTTGGCGGCTCCGGTGACGGTGAGGGTGCCGCTGTCCGCGCCGCCCAGCTTGACGGTGGCCCGCGGCTTCATCGCGCCGGCCCCCAGCTCGACGGGGCTGGACGAGACGCCCTTCTGCCACGACATGGTGATGCGGTAACCGCTCCCGCTCTTCACGCCCTTGATGTCGATCGGCGAGACGGCGCTCTTGTCCCCGATCGGCGTCTTGCAGGCGTAGTTGACGTCGACGACGGCGGCCGAGGCGACCGGCGCGACACCGAGCACCCCCACCCCGGCCAGGACCGCGCCCGACGCGAGCACGACACGCTTCCGCTTGGCCACGATCCTTCACCCCTGACGCCTCATCAGATTCGGTGCGTCAAGGTACGCCGGGTGAGGTGAGGAAGGAAGGGAAAGGACGGGCTAGCCCTCAATGACCGGGCAGGAGCCCCCCGATGACCGGGCCGGAGCCCCAATGGCTAGGCGGGTGCCCCCAGTTCGGCCCACACCGTCTTGCCGCCCACCCCCTGCGCCCGCACAACCCCCCAGTCCAGGCACAGCCGCTGCACGATGAACATCCCGTGCCCGCCCGGCCGCCCGGCCCGATGCGGGGTGCGCGGCGCCGGCTGCCCCGTCCCCCGGTCCACGACCTCCACCCGGATCACCTTGTTGTCGCAGGAGATCCGGATCTCCTCCGGCCCCCCCGCGTGCAGGCACGCGTTCGTGACCAGCTCCGACACGACGAGCAGCACGTCCTCCGCCGCCGCGCGGCGGTCCGCGCCGGACGCCGGGAGCCAGCCCCACGCGTACAGCGCCTGCCGGGCGAAGTCGCGGGCGAGCGGGACGACCCCGCTCGCGCCGTCGAGTCGCAACCGCCGGACACCCTCGCCGGACGGCTCACCGCCGGACGGCACAGGCACAGGGGGCCGGGTGGTCATCAGCGCTTCACCTCACCAGTTTGACCGGTTCCAGAGGCACCAGGTCGTTCTCAGGGCCGACGGCGCCCGCTCCCGCGCGGGCTCGTACACACGTGCCGCCGACATGTTCACGAAGTCTCCTGCCCGGCGCGGCGTACGGAACACACCCCGGCGGGCGGGCAGTCTCAGCCGTCGGCGTCGGGGCCCGGCAGCGCGTCGGCGACCGTGGCGTGAACGGTGAAGACGGCCTCCGCGCCGGTGATCTCGAAGACCCGGGCGACGACCGGCAGCATTCCGGCGAGATGGACGCCACCCCCGGCGGCCTCCGCCTTGAGACGGGCGCCGAGCAGCACGTTCAGCCCGGTGGAGTCGCAGAACTCCAGCCGCGAGCAGTCGATGACGAGACGGCTGAAACCCTTCGCCAGACACGCGTCCAGCGGCTCGCGCAGCAGCTCCGCGGTGTGGTGATCGAGCTCACCCGCGGGGGTCACGACCGCGCTGGAGCCCTCTTCCCGCACCTCCACCAGCAGCCGGCCCGACTGTGCGCTGCCGACCGTCCCGTGGTCCATGCCGTCTTCTCTCCCGAGGTCGTCGCCGTGTACCGATGCCCTCGAACACTACGCCCTGCGCACCGGCTCCGAACAGCCGAACAACCGCACGGAGCTTGACAAATGGGGCGAATCGGACTTGCGGTCGGGTCGGGGAAGCAGGTAGGGCTAGTAGAAGCCCCTTTCCTGGGGACTCGACCGGACGGCCTCGGAGGCGCCGCACACCGCAGTCCACACGCACTGGCTTCGGCAGCCATTCGCCACACTCTGCCGAGAACGATGGAGGACGACATGTCACCCCGGCTCGACGCATCCCGGCCCCCGACGGCGGCGTCGACACCCCCACCGGAACAGCTTGATCCCCACGATCTTGATCCCCTCGCGGATCTTCCCGAGATCCCGCCCTACGAAGAGATCGGCGCGGTCGACGCCCGCGCGCTGTCCAAGACGCTCTTCACCCGGCTCGAATCCCTCGAAGAGGGCACCCACGAGCACGCGTACGTCCGCAACACCCTCGTCGAACTCAACCTCGCGCTCGTCAAGTTCGCCGCCGCGCGGTTCCGTTCGCGCAGCGAGCCGATGGAGGACATCGTCCAGGTCGGCACGATCGGGCTCATCAAGGCCATCGACCGGTTCGAGCTGAGCCGGGGCGTCGAGTTCCCCACCTTCGCGATGCCGACCATCGTCGGTGAGATCAAGCGGTTCTTCCGGGACACCTCCTGGTCCGTGCGTGTGCCTCGCCGGCTTCAGGAGCTGCGGCTCGAACTCGCCAAGGCGGGCGACGAGTTGTCCCAGCGCCTTGACCGCGCGCCGACGGTTGCGGAGTTGGCCGCGCGTCTTGGCATCTCCTCCGACGAAGTCGTCGAGGGGATGGCCGCGTCCAATGCGTACACCGCCTCCTCCCTCGATGCTCAGCCCGATGAGGACGAGACCGAGGGCGCGCTCGCCGATCGGATCGGGTACGAGGATCACGGGCTCGAAGGGATCGAGTACGTCGAGTCGTTGAAGCCCCTCATCGCCGAACTCCCGGCCCGGGAACGGCGGATCCTGTCACTACGCTTCGTCGCCGGGCTCACGCAGTCGGAGATCGGGGAGGAGTTGGGGATCTCGCAGATGCATGTGTCGCGGTTGCTGGCGAGGACGTTGGTGCGGTTGCGGAAGGGGTTGACCGTCGAGGAGTAGGGGGTGCCGCACCAGGTGAATTGCCGGGTGCGGCGCCGTCGTGGTTGTTCGCGCCCACGCGGCGGTAGCCGCAAATCGATACAGCCCCGCGCCCCTAAAGGACCTGAAGTCGCCCGCGTTTCCAGACTTCTGTCACCAGCGGTACCCCAGGGCGGTACGCCAAGTGCACGTGGCTCGGGGCGTTCAGGAGGATCAGGTCCGCCTGAGCGCCCGGCGTCACCCTGCCGATGTCCGTCCTTCTCAGTGCCGCCGCTCCCCCCGCCGTCGCCGACCACACCGCCTCGTCCGGGGTCATCCCCATGTCCCGTACCGCCAGGGCGATGCAGAACGGGACCGATGACGTGTACGAGGAGCCGGGGTTGCAGTCGGTCGAGAGGGCGACGGTGACGCCCGCGTCCAACAGGCGTCGCGCGTCCGGCCATTGGGCTCGCGTCGAGAACTCCGCGCCCGGCAACAACGTCGCGACCGTGTCACCGTTCGCCAGGGCGTCGACGTCCGCGTCCGTGAGGTGCGTGCAGTGGTCGGCGCTGGCCGCGTCGAGTTCCACGGCGAGTTGGACGCCCGGTCCGTACGTGAGCTGGTTCGCGTGGACGCGGGGGTGGAGGCCCTTCTCCTTGCCCGCCTTCAGGATCGCGCGTGCCTGGTCGCCGTCGAACGCGCCCTTCTCGCAGAAGACGTCGACCCAACGGGCGTACGGGGCGCAGGCGTCGAGCATCTCGCCGGTGACGAGGGCGACGTACGCGGCGGGGTCGTCGGCGTGGTCCGGGGAGACGATGTGGGCGCCGAGGTAGGTGACCTCGTCGGTGTGGCTGGCGGCGATGCGCAGGGCGCGGGACTCGTCGGCGACCGTCAGGCCGTAGCCGGACTTGGTCTCCATGGTCGTCGTGCCCTGGCGGAGGGCTTCGGCGAGGTGGCGGGTGAGGTTGGCCTCCAGTGCCTCGTCGGTGGCGGCGCGGGTCGCGGCGACCGTCGTGCGGATGCCGCCGGCGGTGTAGGGGCGGCCTGACATGCGCGCGTTGAACTCGGCAGTGCGGT
Organism: Streptomyces sp. 4F14; assembly: GCF_048159485.1. Lineage (NCBI taxonomy): Bacteria > Bacillati > Actinomycetota > Actinomycetes > Kitasatosporales > Streptomycetaceae > Streptomyces > Streptomyces sp. 4F14. The sequence goes on along the minus strand of NZ_JBLRVY010000021.1, from coordinate 137,195 downwards.
CGCCCGCGAAGACGAGGTGGGAGTGGGAGTCGACGAAGCCGGGGAGGACGGCCCGGCCACCTGCGTCGACCCGATTGTCAGTGGCGGGTGCTTTGCTGGATTCACCGGTCCACACGATGCGGTCGCCGTCGATGACGACGGCCGCGTCCTGGATCAGTCCGAGTGGGGAGTTGTCGCCCAGGGAGGGGTCGTTGGTGACGAGAGTGCCGATGTTCGTGATGACGGTCGTCGTACCGGTCGTGCTGTTCGCCTGGTTCGGCCCGATGGGGCTGCTCGGCGTGGTGGGGGCGTTCATGGCGTCCTCGTGGGTTGCGAAGGTCAGGAGCGCAGATCGGCGACGGCCGCCGCGAGGGCTCGCGGGGCGTCCGGTACGGCCTGGTGGACCCCGTCCCGTACGACGTGCCGGCCGCCCACGACCGTATGGCGGACATCTGCCGCCGACGCGGCGAATACAGCCGTCTCCGCGCCCAGCCGCGGCAGCGGGCCCGCGGTTCTGACGGAGTCGAGGGCGATCGTCGTGAAGTCCGCGAGGGAGCCGGGGGCGAGGGTGCCGGCGTCGTCCCAGCCGAGCGCGGCGTGGCCGTCGGCCGAGGCCGCCCACAGGAGGGCCGCCGCCGTCCAGTGGCCCCGGGTGCGGGTGCGCAGGCGCTCGTTCAGCTCCATCGCGCGGGCCTCCTCGAACAGGTCGATGACGGCGTGGCTGTCGGAGCCGAGGGAGAGCGGGGAGCCCGCCCGCTGGAGGGCGACGGCGGGGCCGATGCCGTCGGCCAGGTCGCGTTCCGTCGTCGGGCACATGCAGGTGCCGGTGCCGGAACCGCCGATCAGGGCGATGTCCCCGTCCGTGAGGTGGGTGTTGTGGACGCCGGTGGTGCGGGCGCCGAGGACGCCGTGGTCGGCGAGGAGCTGGGTGGGCGTGCGGTCGTGGGCGGCCCGGCAGGCGTCGTTCTCGGCGGTCTGCTCGGAGAGGTGGATGTGGAGGGGGGCGCGGCGGTCCCGGGCCCAGGCGGCGACGGTCGCGAGCTGGTCCGCGGGGACGGCCCGTACGGAGTGGATGGCCGCGCCGATCCGGGCGTGATCTCGTTCCTTGAGTTCTGAACAGCGTGTCGCCCAGCTCTCCGCGTCGCCGTCGGAGAAGCGGCGCTGGTGCCGGTTCGGGGGCTCTCCGAAGCCCGCCGACAGGTAGCAGGCGTCCAGGAGCGTGATCCTGATCCCGGCGTCCGCCGCCGCCTGGATCAGGGCCTCGCCCATCGCGTTGCGGTCGGCGTAGGGGGTGCCGTCCGGGGTGTGGTGGACGTAGTGGAACTCGCCGACCGTGGTGATCCCGGCGAGCGCCATCTCCGCGTACACGGCCCGCGCGAGCGCGTGGTACTTCTCCGGGGTGAGCCGGTCCGCGACGCCGTACATCACCTCGCGCCAGGTCCAGAACGTCCCGGACCCGACCTGGACCGTGCCGCGCAGGGCCCGGTGGAAGGCGTGGCTGTGCGCGTTCGCCAGGCCGGGCAGGGTCAGGCCCCGCAGGACCTCCGCGCCCGGGGGCGGGGCCTCGACGCCCTTGCGGACGGCGGTGATCCTGCCGTCGGTGACCTCCAGGGCCACGCCCGGTTCCACCACCGGCTCCAGCCAGGCGTGCTCCAGCCAGTACGTCGTCATGCGCGGGCCAGTCCTTCCAGTACGTCGGCGAGCGCCCGCACCCCGGCCACGCAGTCGTCCTCCGTCGCGGACTCCGCCGGGGAGTGCGAGATGCCCGTGGGGTTGCGCACGAACAGCATGGCGGTCGGGATACGTCCCGACAGGATCCCGGCGTCGTGTCCCGCGCCGGTGCCGAGGACGGGGACCGTGAGGCCGGTGTCCTTGCCGAGGATGCGGGCCAGCTCGTCCCTGAGCGCGTGGTCGAACTCCACGACCGGGGTGAACGACTCGCGGACGACGTCCAGTTCGACGCCGTGTTCCTGCGCGTACGTGTGCGCGGCCTTCTCGATGCCGGCGATCACCGTGTCCAGCGTCTCCTGCTCCGCCGCCCGCGAGTCCAGCCAGCCCCGCACCAGCGAGGGGATCGCGTTGACCCCGTTCGGCTCCACGGAGATCTTCCCGAACGTGGCGACGGCTCCGGCGAGACGTGCCTCGCGGCGGGCGGCGAGCACGGTTTCCGCGTACGACAGCATCGGGTCGCGCCGGTCCACGAGGCGGGTCGTCCCCGCGTGGTTGGCCTCGCCCCGGAAGTCGAACCGCCAGCGCCCGTGCGGCCAGATCGCGCTGGCGATGCCGACCTGGTCGCCGGAGAGGTCCAGTGCCCGCCCCTGCTCGACGTGCAGTTCGACGAAGGCGCCGATCCGGTCGAGCCGCTCGTCGTCACCGCCGATGCCGTCGGGGTCGTACCCGGCGGCCTCCATCGCCTTCGGGAGGCTGATCCCGTCGCCGTCGGTGAGCCGGTGGGCCTGCGCGAGGGTCAGCTGCCCCGAGGTGAGCCGCGACCCGACACAGGCGAGCCCGAACCGGGCGCCCTCCTCGTCGCCGAAGTTCACGATGCCGAGCGGCCTGCCGAACTCGACGCCCCGCGCGCGCAGTTCATCGAGCGCGGCGAAGGAGGACACGACCCCGAGGGGCCCGTCGAAGGCACCCCCGTCGGGAACGGAGTCGAGATGCGACCCGGTCACGACGGCGTCCCCGGCCGCGGGATCCCCGAGCCAGGCCCACTGGTTCCCGTTCCGGTCGACCTCGTACGCCAGCCCCCGCAGTTCCGCCTGCTCCCTGAACCAGACCCGGCAGTCGGCGTCGGCGGAGGTCCAGGCGAACCGCCGGTAGCCGTGGGAGCCGGGGTGGCGGCCGATGGGCTGGAGCTGACGCCACATCTCCTGGAAGGAAGGGGGAGTCGCGGACCTCGGCAGCACAGCCCTCACGCGTCCCCGCCTTCGCGCATCGGGATGCGTACCCCGCGCTCGTCCGCCACCGACTCCGCGATGTCGTAGCCCGCGTCCACGTGTCGGATCACGCCCATGCCGGGGTCGTTCGTCAGGACGCGGCGGATCTTCTCGCCGGCGAGCGGTGTGCCGTCGGCGACCGTGACCTGGCCCGCGTGGATGGAGCGGCCCATGCCGACGCCGCCGCCGTGGTGGAGGGAGACCCAGGAGGCGCCGGAGGCGACGTTGACCATCGCGTTGAGGATCGGCCAGTCGGCGATGGCGTCGGAGCCGTCGAGCATGGCCTCGGTCTCGCGGTACGGGGAGGCCACCGAGCCGGAGTCGAGGTGGTCGCGGCCGATGGCGAGGGGTGCGGCCAGTTCGCCGCTGGCGACCATGTCGTTGAAGCGCTCGCCGGCCTTGTCGCGTTCGCCGTAGCCCAGCCAGCAGATGCGGGCGGGGAGTCCCTGGAAGTGGACGCGTTCACCGGCCATCTTGATCCAGCGGGCCAGCGACTCGTTCTCCGGGAAGAGGTCCAGGATCGCCTTGTCGGTCTTCGCGATGTCGGACGCCTCGCCGGAGAGCGCGGCCCAGCGGAACGGGCCCTTGCCTTCGGAGAAGAGGGGACGGATGTACGCGGGGACGAACCCGGGGAACGCGAACGCCCGCTCGTAGCCCGCGAGTTGCGCCTCGCCCCGGATGGAGTTGCCGTAGTCGAAGACCTCGGCGCCGGCGTCCATGAAGCCGACCATCGCCTCGACGTGCCGGGCCATCGACTCGCGCGCCCGGGTCGTGAAACCGGCCGGGTCCTTCGCGGCGCAGGAGGCCATGTCGTCGAAGTCGACGCCGACCGGGAGGTAGGCGAGCGGGTCGTGCGCGGAGGTCTGGTCGGTGACGATGTCGATCGGGGCGCCCTCGGCGAGCATCCGCGGCAGCAGCTCGGCCGCGTTGCCCAGCAGGCCGATGGAGAGCGGGCGCCGGGCGTCGCGGGCCTCGACGGCGAGCTGGAGGGCGTGCTCCAGGGAGTCGGCCTTCACGTCGAGGTACCGGTGCTCGATCCGGCGCTCGATGGCACGCGGGTCGACGTCGATACAGATCGCGACACCGTCGTTCATGGTGACGGCGAGCGGCTGGGCGCCACCCATCCCACCGAGCCCGGCGGTGAGGGTGATCGTCCCGGCGAGGGTGCCGCCAAACTTCTTCGCGGCGACGGCGGCGAACGTCTCGTACGTGCCCTGGAGGATCCCCTGCGTGCCGATGTAGATCCAGGACCCGGCGGTCATCTGGCCGTACATGGTCAGCCCGAGCGCCTCTAGGCGGCGGAACTCCTCCCAGTTCGCCCAGTCGCCGACGAGGTTGGAGTTGGCGATGAGGACGCGCGGCGCCCACTCGTGGGTCTGCATGACGCCGACGGGCCGCCCGGACTGGACGAGCATGGTCTCGTCCTGCTTGAGGGTGCGCAGCGTGCGGACCATCGCGTCGAAGGAGCGCCAGTCGCGCGCGGCCTTGCCGGTGCCGCCGTAGACGACGAGCTTGTCGGGGTGTTCGGCGACCTCGGGGTCCAGGTTGTTCTGGAGCATCCGCAGGGCGGCCTCCTGCTGCCAGCCCAGGGTGTTCAGTCCGGTTCCGCGGGGGGCTCGAACGGGCCGGGGTCCTGACATGGGCTGCCTCCTGGGGGCACGTCATCGATATTCCGGTTCTATTCACATCCTGGCTAGCTGAATAGAACTAGTCAATAGCGCGGGGAACCGACACGCGCGCCGTACGGGTGTTTGGCTGGAAGAAGGAGCACACCGGCGCCCGCGTCGGGGCATGCTCCGGCCGACGGAGACGGCAGTACCGGCAGCGGACCACCTCGACGGGGGCTGATGTGAGGCAGGCGGCAGACAGGCAGGCGGCGGACGACGGACGAGCGGCCCGCCGGGACGACGCGGTCCGCGCGGCGGTGGAGCAGGGCCTGCTGGGCCCGGACACCCCGGTCGTGGGCCTCCTGGACGTCACCGGGATCGAGGAGTCGGCGGCGGAGCTGACGGCCGCGTTCGAGGACGTCGTAGCCCCCGGCACCCCCGTCCTGCACGCCTTCGCGGTCAAGGCCACCCCTCTGGTGCCGGTCCTGCGCCTGCTCCGCGCGGCAGGCATCGGCGCCGAGGTCGCGAGCCCCGGCGAACTCGCCCTCGCGCGCGCGGCGGGGTTCACCCCGGAGACGACCGTACTGGACTCCCCCGCGAAGACCCCGGCGGAACTGCGCGAGGCGCTCGCCCTCGGCATCGCGGTGAACGCGGACAACCCGCAGGAGCTGGCCCGCATCGACGCGCTCGTCCAGCGGACGCCGAGCGCCTCCCCCCTCGGCCTGCGCGTGAACCCGCAGGTCGGCGGCGGCACCATCGAGTCCACGTCGACCGCGACCCCCACCTCGAAGTTCGGCGTCGCCCTCAGGGACGAGGGCGCCCGCGAGTGGGTGATCGGCGCGTACGCGGAACGCCCCTGGCTGACCCGCCTGCACGCGCACACCGGCTCGCAGGGCGTCCCGCTGACCCTGATGGCGCGCGGCGTGGCGGAGGCGTACGCGCTGGCCGAGGAGATCAACCGGCGGATCGGCCGCCGCCAGATCGACACCGTGGACCTCGGCGGCGGCCTGCCGGTGAACTACGCCTCGGAGGAGACCGCGCCGACGTACGCGCAGTACGCCCGCCTCCTGAAGGAGGCCGTGCCGGGCCTGTTCGACGGCCGCTACGGGCTGGTCACCGAGTTCGGCCGCTCACTGCTGGCGAAGCAGGGCACGGTCGTGGCGCGCGTGGAGTACGCCAAGAGCGCGGGCGGCCGGCGCATCGCGGTGACGCACGCGGGCGTCCAGGTGGCGGCCCGGACCGTGTACATGCCGGGCGCGTGGCCGCTGCGGATCGCGGCGTACGACGGGAAGGGCCGCGTCAAGGGCGGCCCCGAGGTCGTGCAGGACGTCGCCGGGCCGGCCTGCTTCTCGGGTGACCTGCTGGCGCGCGGGCGTGCGCTGCCACTGCTCGAACAGGGCGACTACGCGGCCGCGCTGGACACGGGCGCGTACTACTTCGCCCACCACTACGCGTACAACTCCCTCCCCCGGCCCGCCGTTTACGGGTACGCGCCCGGCGTGGACGGCCGGATCGGGTTCGCGCTCGTGCGGGCCGCCCAGACGACGGCGGAGATCCTGGCCGAGTCCGGAGGGGCGTACGCCGACGCGCTCACCACCCTGAGCGCGCCCGAGCGCCCTTGACGCACACCCTCGGCCTGGGCGTTCGATAAGCACGAAAACCAGGCAAACTCGCCCACTGTAGCTTGCCGTTGGCATTTTCACGGGGAAAATGCCAAACCCCTCACCCGTCGCACACACGGTCTGTAGCGTCTCTCTCACTCAGCCGTACCGAGCCGTATCAAGGCGGGAGGGGAGACGCGGTGCCCGGAATCGACGAATGTCTGCTGGAGGCCATGCGCCTGCCCGGAGCCCGGGGCGCCGCCCTGGTCGACTGGACCAGCGGGCTCGCCCTGGGGTCCGTCGGGGAGTTCCCCGGCGGCGACCCCGAGGCGGCGGCCACCGAGGCGGCCGAGGTCGCCCGACTGGCCGCCGAACAACGGGCGTTCGCCCCGGAAGCCCCAGAAGCCCCAGAAGCCGACGACGGGACCGCCGGCGGCCTCCCCGTCGAGGACCTGATCGTCAGCAACCGCGACAGCTACCACCTCCTGCGCTTCGTCCGCACCGACTTCGACAGCAGCGTCTTCCTGCACGTCTGGCTCGGCCGCCGCGACGGCAACCTCGCGCTCGCCCGGATCCGGCTCGAAGAGATGGCCGGGAAGCTGGTGCTGGGGTGATGGCCGTCATGGCAGCGCTCCCCGTCCGCGAGCACGTGACCGGCGAGGTGGCCCCGCTCCTCGCCCGGCTCGCGGCCGAGGAGGCGAGCGGGGTGCTGGCCAGGGAGAGCGGCGCCCTGCACCTGGTCCGGGGGCGGGTGGTGTACGCCGAGAGCGTGTCGGCGCCGGGCCCCCAGGCCCTGCTGAAGACCCACGACAACCTCGAACTCCTCGTCGAGGAAGGCCGGTTACCGCGCGGCGCCGCGGAACTCGCCCTCCTGGGCGCCCTCTTCGACGCCGCCTACTTCACCCTCACCCCCGCCGACGCCCCCGCCCGCTTCCGCTACGACGACACCGGCCACGACCCCGAAGTCACCGTCGACGCCGCCCTCCTGGAGCGCGAGACACTCCGCCGCCGGGCCCTCCTGCACCGGGCCTGGCCGGACGCCCGCACGGACGACGCCCCCCTGCACCGCACCGGCTCCCGCCCCCCGCCCCCCTGGCTCCCCGCGCGCCGCCGAGCCGTCCTCGCCGAGATCGACGGCGAACGCACCGCCACCGCCATCGCCCACCGCCTCGGCCGGCGGACCTACCCCACCCTGCTCGACGTACGACGGCTGACGGCGGCCGGACTGGTGACGGCGAGACAGCCGCCGGGCCCAACAGCCTTGCCGGTCAAGGACGTTCCCGCCGACGACCCCCAACTCACCCTGCTGAAAAGGCTCAGAGATGCGCTGGAGGCCCTTTGAGCGGCAGCGACCGCGAGCCGAGAGGAGCGATGTGATGGCCGACGAGGCCGAGATACTCGACGAGTTGAGACGGCTGAGGGCTTCGGTGCCGCAGCTCACGGGGGCGCTCGCGGCGAGTGTCGACGGGCTGGTGCTCGCCGCGGACACGCCCGGGGTGGAACCCGAGGGGGTCGCCGCGCTGACCGCGGCCGCGCTCGGGGTCGCCGTCCGGCTCGCCGACGCCACCGGGCAGGGGGAGTTGCGCGAGCTGCTCGTGCGGGGGGTGTACGGGTACGTCGCCACGTACGCCGCCGGCGAGTCCGCCGTGCTCACGCTGCTCGCCCAGGACCGGGTGAACGTCGGGCGGCTGCACCTCGAAGGGCGCCGGACCGCCGCGCGGATCGGGGAGTCGGTCGACGCGGCGGCCCAGGAGAACGCCGCCGCCGCGAAGGAAGCCGCCGCCGCGAGACGCAAGACGGGGGTCACAGCCAGTGCCGCGAAGAAGAACGAGAGCACGCCTCTCCCCAAGCTCCCCCCACTCCCCCCACTGCCCGCCAGACCGGCGCGCGCCCCCACCGACAACACGCGTGCCGCCACCGAGAGTTGAAAGGAACCCAACGACCATGGCCAACACCGAGACCGCCCTCAAGGAAGCCCTCGCCTCCATCGAGGGGGCCACCGCCGTCGCCCTCGTCGACTACACCAGCGGCATGGCCCTCGGCACGCTCGGCGGCAGCAAGAGCTTCGACCTCAACGTCGCCGCCGCCGGCAACACGGACGTCGTGCGCGCGAAGATGCGGACGATGGAGCACCTCGGGCTGAAGGGGCAGATCGAGGACATCCTCATCACCCTCTCCGACCAGTACCACCTGCTGCGCCTCCTGAGCGGGCGCAGCGGCAACGGCCTCTTCCTCTACCTGGTGCTGGACGCCAAGCGGTCCAACCTGGCGATGGCGAGGCACCAGTTGAAGCGGATCGAGGAGGACCTGGAGGTCTGAGGAGCGGATCGCCTCAGACGCCGGCCGTGGTGCGGCGGCGCGATCCTCCGGGGGCCGCGTCGCCCGCCGCGATCCCTGTACCGCGGTACCCCTTCACGGACTTGCCCGCCGGGGCACCGCCGTACCGGCCGAGCCAGTCCACCCGTACCCACAGCAACTCCCCCTCGCCGCGCTCGCGTCGGCCCAGCCACGCCGCCTTCCAGCGCAGCCCCGCCCCGCATCCGGCGATCAGCATGCCGGGGGCCGCCGGTACGGCGAACGAGGCGGCGATCCCGATGGTCAGCGCGAGCAACAGCCACCAGCGGTTGCCCCGGCGCCAGTTCCGTACGGTGACCGCGCGGTCCTGGAGGACGTCGTGCCGGCCCGCACGGGCCGCGCCGCGCGCGAGAGCGACGTACCGCCCCCGCCGTGCGTACGCCACGACGGCCGCGGCGACGATGAACAGCGCGGCACCGGCCAGCACCCCGATCCGGCGCCCGGTGACACCGGGCGGCAGTACGCCGACGCCCGCCGCGAACACCCCGCACCACCACCACGGACCGGCCGCCGCCCGCACGACGACAGCCACCCGTGCCAGCCCCTGTCCTCCACGCACCATGCCCGCCTCCTCGTCGCCGACCCGTTCCGGCGGAAGCTACCGAGCGAACGTGAGACGAGTCTGAGAACCCGGCCTCACTCCACGAACAGCCCCCGCGCCACCGCCCCCGCGTCGAACTCCTCCAGCCTCGCCTGCGCGTCCGGCAGGTCGTCGCACATCGCCTCCAGCAGGACCCGGCCGAGCAGCATCGGCGCGCACGCCGTGTCGAAGGCCAGCCCCGTCCCGACGGCGGCGGGCAGCAGCAGGTCGGACGCCTTGGCGACCGGCGCGAACGCGGAGTCGGCGACGGTGACGACCGTGAGGCCCGCCCCCTTCGCGTACGTCAGCGCGTCCAGGACCTCCTTGGGGTGCCGCGGCAGCGCGAAGCACAGGAGCGCGCTCGCCCCGGCCCGGACTGCCGCGTCGATCCGGTCCTGGAGCAGGGAGCCGCCCTCGTGCAGGAGCCGGACGTCGGGGTGGACCTTGGCGGCGAAGTACGAGAAGCCGTACGCCTGGGAGGCCGCCGCGCGCAGCCCGAGGACCGGCAGGGGGCGGGACGCCGCGAGGAGCTGCCCGGCCCGCCGTACGGGCGCGGGGTCCGCGAGGACCTCCGCGAGATGCCGGAGGTTCTCGATCTCGGCCTCGACGGCCTGCTGGTACTCGTTGTACTGCCGGTCCGCGGCCCCCCGCTCGGGCGGCGCGACCTCCCGCAGGTGCCGGCGCAGCGCGGGGTACCCGTCGAACCCGAGCGCGACCGCGAACCGCGTGACCGAGGGCTGGCTCACGCCCGCCAGCTCCGCCAGCTCCACGCTCGACAGGAACGGTACGTCGGCGGCCCGCCGGACCATGCTGTGGGCGATCCTGCGCTGCGTGGGCGTGAGCCGGTGCCCTTCGAAGAGGGTCTGGAGCCGGGCCGCGGGTCCCTCGGACACGCTCATTCTTCTGCTCCCCCTGGCTATTCAGGCTGCGTCGTTCCTGCATGTTGTTATACACCCGGGGCTCGGGCGCCCGACCCCGTCAAGGGCCCGTATCGGACCGGCGATGATCTGAACACGGAAACACAAAGTGTCGTTAAACCGGCACACTCGGTGACGGATCAGGTGCATACCGTGAACAGGCCCTCCACCGAGGGCCCTTGGTACGACCCTGAGGATGCGTCATGCCCTCCAACCGCCGGGCCTTCCTGACGGCCGGCGCCGTCGGCGCCCTGGCCACCGCACCGGCCGCCGCCGCGACCCGCCTCCCGCGCCGCCGCCCCCTGCGCACCGGCCCCCCGGCCACCGCCTCCGCCGCCCTCGGCGAACTCCTCGCCGGCAACCGCCGGTACGCCGCCGGCCGCTCCAGCCACCCCCACGAGGACCGCCGCCTGCGCCGCACCCTCGCGGGCGGCCAGCATCCGTACGCCGTCGTCCTCGGCTGCGTCGACTCCCGCGTCCCGCCCGAGCTGATCTTCGACCAGGGCCTCGGCGACCTCCTGTGCATAAGGACGGCGGGGCAGGTTCTCGACGAGGCCGTCCTCGGCTCCATCCAGTACGGCGTCACCGAACTCGGCATCCCCCTCGTCCTCGTCCTCGGCCACGAACGCTGCGGTGCCATCGCCGCCACCCTCGACCACCTCCGCACCGGCGACGAGGTCCCCGGCCACCTCGAACTCCTCGTCGAGGAGATCGCCCCCGCCGCCCACCGCACCCGCGCGGCCCCCGGCGACTGGGCCGAACACACCATGACCGCCCACACGACATGGGTCCGCGACGCGATCCGCACGGACCCCGCGTTCGCGCGGGCGCAGGTGACGGCGGCACGGTTCGACCTGGACACGGGGCTGGTGTCGCTGCTGCCGTGAGGCCCCCCACCCTGGCCCCACCTCCACCTCCACCTCACCCCACCGCTCCGCACCCCGCGAAGAAGCGCCCCCATGAACCTCCCCCTCCCCACCCCCGCCGACCTCCGCACCCTCACCCACGACCCCCGCCGCAACCTCCTGTGCGGGCTCACCGTCGCCGTCGTCGCCCTTCCCCTCGCCCTCGGGTTCGGCGTCAGCTCCGGGCTGGGCGCCGCGTCCGGGCTCGCGACCGCCATCGTCGCCGGCGCCCTCGCCGCGCTCTTCGGCGGCAGCGCGCGCCAGGTCTCCGGGCCGACGGGCGCCATGACCGTCGTCCTCGTCCCGATCGTCCACCGCTACGGCCCCGACGGCGTCCTCACGGTCGGCCTCCTCGCGGGTCTCCTCCTCATCGCCCTGTCCTTCGCGAGAGCGGGCGCGGCGATGGCGTACGTGCCCGCGCCGGTGATCGCCGGTTTCACGGTGGGGATCGCCGCGGTGATCGCCCTCCAGCAGGTCCCTAACGCCCTCGGGGTCCCGTTGCCGCACGGCGAGCAGGTGGCGGTGGTGGCGGCACGGGCACTGGAGGAGTTCGAGGCGTCTCCGCACTGGGCTGCGCTGCTGCTGGCGGCGGGGTCGGCGGGGGTGGTGCTGGCGGGGGCGAGATGGAGACCGACGGTGCCGTTCTCGCTGGCGGCGGTGGGGGTCGCGACGGCGGCGGCGGAAGTCCTGAAGCTGGACGTGACCCGCATCGGCGCCCTCCCGTCGTCGCTACCGGCCCCCTCCCTCGATTTCCTCGACCTCTCACGCATCCCGACGCTCCTGCCCTCGGCCTTGGCAGTAGCCGCCTTGGCGGCACTGGAATCTCTACTCTCCGCATCGGTAGCAGACGGAATGTCGAACAACCGGCGTTCGGCAGGCTCCTTTAGGGGCGCGGGGCTGTGTCGATCTGCGGCTCCGCCGCGGGGCGCGAACAACCACGACGGCGCCGCACCCACCCACAACCCCTCCAAAGAACTCTTCGGCCAGGGAATCGCCAACCTGGCCGCCCCCCTCTTCGGCGGAGTCCCCGCCACCGGCGCCATCGCCCGCACAGCGGTGAACGTACGAACCGGCGCCACCTCCCGCCTCGCAGCCCTCACCCACGCCCTGATCCTCGCCGGAATCGTCGCGGCAGCGGCCCCACTGGTAGCCCGCATCCCACTGGCGGCCCTCGCCGGAGTCCTGTTGGCGACAGCCATCCGCATGGTGGAAACCGGCCCGGTACGAGCGATGGCGAGGGCCACCAAGGGCGACGCCCTGGTCCTCGCCCTCACCGCCGCCTCGACCCTCGCCCTGGACCTCGTCCGAGCCGTCCTCATCGGCCTGACCGTCTCCGCGGTCCTCGCCCTGAAAGCCGCCGCGACCACCACCCGCCTCACCCCCGCCGCCGCGAACGAACTCCCCGGCACGGAATCGGTCAGCTTCCGCTACGACGGCCCCCTCCTCTTCGCCGGCGCGCACAGCCTGCGCAGGGCCCTCACGGACGTGCACGGCGTGCACGCGGTGGAGCTGAGGCTCTCGGGCCTGACGGCCGTGGACGCGACCGGCGCCCTCGCCCTGAAGGACGCCGTGGGCGAGCTGCGCGGCCGGGGCATCGACGTACGCCTGAGCGACATCGGCCCCGCGCACCGCCACACGCTGGAGTCCGTGGGCGCCCTCCCGGTGACCCCTACGCCGAAGAGGGGGGCTATCCCCCGTGCGGCCGAGGCCCCCGCTCCCTAGCCTGGAGGAGGTTCAAGGGGAGTGAGGAGACGACGATGGCAACGGGCCGGGACACCGAACTGAAGAAGGAACTGGACGCGACCTTGCACGCGCGCAGGGAGCTGGGCGAGGAGTACGACTCGGCGCTGGTCGAATCGTTCCTGGAGAAGGTGGACCAGCGCATAGACGGCGCGGTGGAGCGCCGGGTACGCCGCCAGTTCGCCGAGCAGCAGATGTCGGCGGCGCGGGACGCCCGCAGCCCCCACGCCACGGACTCCTGGGGCGAACGCTTCGGCTTCGGCATCGTCTCCCTGGTCCTCGCGATCCCCCTCTCGGCGATCGGCGTCGTCAACGCGGACCTCCCGGGCCTCCTGATCACCTGGACCGGCATCGTGGGCGTCAACGCGGTCCACGCCTTCCGCTCCACCCCCGGCCTGCTGGACGCGCTGCGGGGACGCCGGAAGAAGCACGAGGAGGACCGCTGGGAGGACTGACTTCCCACAGCCCCCTCAGTGACCGTGAAAAACAAACCCGAAGACAGCCGCAACCATCAATTGAGCAACCCCCACGCCGAGCAACCACCTCCGCGAGAGCGGCGCCGGCTTAGGCGCAAAGAGGAGTAGGCGGGGACCGCCGCACCCCCGGTGAGGGGGGCGGGACGACGGCGGTCCCCGCGGGGACGCGAGCTGTGCCCTGCGTCCTGGCGTCTGTGGAGGTCCGGGAGCCGCTCCGGAGGTCCGTGACGCCGTTTTGGTCGCCGGTTCGGCGGGGAGCCGCTCCCGCCTGCCGACACCCACTAATGTGCCGGACTCGTGTTAAGCGAGTGCTGCGCGGACGTGACGCGCTCGTACCACTTCCGCGAAGTCCACCGATTCGGTGGGTAAAGGGAAGTTCCGTGGTGGCGCCGGGAGTTCACCGCAGGTTTCCCCGCCGTGCACCCCCGCCGCCGCCCGACTTACTTCGTGCCGCCCTTGGCGAGGAACGCCAGCAGGTCCTGCCGGCTGACGACCCCCTTGGGCTTCCCCTCGACGAGGACGATCGCCGCGTCCGCCTCCCCGAGCACCGACATGAGGTCCCCGACCGGCTCCCCGGAGCCGACCTGCGGCAGCGGCGCGGACATGTGCTTCTCCAGCGGGTCGACGAGGGACGCCCGGTTGTTGAACAGCGCGTCGAGCAGCTCGCGTTCGACGACGGACCCGACGACCTCCGCGGCCATCACGTCGGGGTGCCCGGCGCCCGGCTTCACGACGGGCATCTGCGAGACGCCGTACTCGCGCAGCACCTCGATGGCCTGCCCCACGGTCTCCTCGGGGTGCATGTGGACGAGGGACGGGATCGCGCCGTGCTCCTTGTCGTCGAGGACGTCGCTGACACGCGCGCTGGGGCCCTCGTCCTCCAGGAAGCCGTAGTCGGCCATCCATTCATCTAAGTCAATCTGTAAACCAGTGGTCAAGTTCAACCAGGTAAGCAACCATGGCTGGGACGGGATCACCGCAGGTCACCGGTACAGAGACTTAGAGGAGAGACGATGGCAGGCAGTTCCCGCAGCTACCTCAACCCAGAACTTGCGGCAGCTCTCAGACAGGGCAAGACGTTCGAAGATTGGCTGAACGGCCGTATACCCGGCCTGGACTACGCCCGGATCAGCGGGGACCAGGCCATCAGGTCGTCAACGCAAGCTCTGTCGCGGGAAAAGGGCCGTGGCGTCCGACACCAGCACGAGGGCAGCGTGGAGGTAGCAGCGGCCCACAACATCGCCATCGTCCGCTTCTACGAGGACAACAACATCACTGCGGCTGACCCTGAGATCACCCGCCCTGCCTTCCTGGAGATGACGAAGGCACTCCTCCATCGGAAGGTCCCTGAAGGGTTCCCCGTTCGCGCCATCGTCGCTACAGAGCATGAGCGCGTGTGGCGCCTACCAGAGGACTACATCAGGTTCCGCCGTGCCGTGATCACCGCTGGAGACGGAGTCTTCATCGAGCGTGGCAAGGAGTACGACATTGCCAGCGTCGGCGGGAACATCGTGGGCCTGGTCAACTCCGGTGTCTCCGAAGGAGAGGTCACCAAGACCAAGGAACGCATTATTCGGAACATCAACCGCAGAGCACAGGACGGCACCTCACCCGGCGGCCGTCGCCGCTTCGGCTACCTTCCTCAAGACCCTCTGAAGGGCCGGAAGGTCAACGAGAAGCTTTGCCCTGATGAAAGCGTTTGGGCCATAAGAATGAAGAAATGGGCATTGGAGGGCGCCGAGTGGAAAAGCATTGCCGCCCGACTGAGAGAGAAAGGGGTTAAGGGCGCAAGCGGGGCCGAATGGTATGGGGAAACCGTACGACAGTACCTCGTCAATGCCACAAATTACGGATGGAGGGAAATCCACGGGAAACTCGTCGTCGACAAGGAGGGTAATCCCGTTGTCGGGAAGTGGGAGACCATTGGCACCCCAGACGAGTGGCAATACATCTGCAACCTCTCCAAGCAAAGAGGGGCCAAGAGAGGAACAAGGCTGACCAACGGTGGAGGGAAAAATCCCGGCCCACCTGAAGGGCGAGCCCGGAAATACTTGTTTAGCGGATTCCTTCGCTGCGGAGGCATCCTAGATGACGGAACTATCTGCAACTCAAAAATTGGTGGAGTTCGCCGCCCCACCGCCTCTCAACCAGAGGGGTACGTCTACGCCTGCGTTGCACTTGGGTGCGGAAAGACCGCCCGCAACGGTGTCGCAGTAGATATGCACCTTGAAGCGCTGGTGGTGGCAGCCCTGGAAGCTCGATATAAAACCGTCCCAAAGAAGGTGGAGGAGTGGGAGGGTGCGGAACTCCTGGCGACCCTTCTAGAAAAGAAAAAAACCCTCACATCCAAATGGATGGAGGGTAAAGTTAGCGATGAGAACTTCTACGAACTCCTCCCCGGCCTTGAGGACAAGATAAAAGGGCTTGAACAAGACCGGGAAGAGCATTCGGTATCACTAACAGAAACAAACGCCTTCAATGGATGGGACCGGTCACGCTGGCACGGAGACCCCGAAAGGTCAATCCATCCAATGGATCTAACTCAGAAACGCACGGCCATAGGAAAGATCATAAGGGCAGTCATAGTCCAACCACTCCCAAAGGGGAGATCCAGGAGGGCCCAATTCGACCCGGATCTTTTGAAAATCATTCCTCGTCGATAATCTCCGAGAGGCCGAGGATCTGACGAAGGTCTCGGTCTTGTTCCTCAGAGAAAGGCGGGAGCTTATCCAGCTCCCGCCTTACCCATTCCTCAACAGACACTCTTTCCTTCAGTCCTCGACAGGGGGAAGCCGCAGGAGCCCTCACCCCTTGGGCTCAGGGGTCGGCTCCACGAGGGCCAGCCCCATGAGGCTGGCCCAGGTGTCCCCCGCCATCTCCGTAGCCAGCTCGTGAGGCACGCCGGACGCCATAGCCTCAGTGAGCACAGTGCCGGAGATCCGGGCACACGCGATGGCGTACGCGCCTTGCTTGTGCAGCCGTACCGCGTTGATCTCGGACTCGATGCCGGAGATCAGCTCTTCGAAGGAACCTCCCTCTTCGCCAGCACCATCGGTGTTCTTGTCGATCTCTTCCACCAATCCCCCTTAGTGTTTGCTTGCTTCCAGGTCCAGCACGCTCCCCCAGGAGCGACCACCGATTTCCGCGTCTGCGGGAATGAGGAGACCCTGAACCTCGAACTCCATGAGCTTGACGGCCTCACGCGCCATCTCCGGCGCTTCCTTCTCCGGGAACGAAAAGACAATTTCATCGTGGATCGGGAGTCTCATGTACGGCGTGAAGCCCGCTTGATCAAGCTTCAGCAAAGCGCGGGCCGTTACGTCCCTCGAACCGCCCTGGATGAAATAGTTCAGTGCTCGGAACCATTTACCGGGGTCGACCGGAAGTCGACGACCTGTAGCAGTCCAGACGTATCCTGTTTTTCTGGCTTCGTCGGCAAGCCGTTTTCCGAATACCCCGACACCCGGATACGTCTCGCTGAACGCCTTGAGAACCCTCCGTGCCGTTTCCTCGTCTACACTGGCTTGCTCCATGAGAGCCGCCCAGCCGCCCCCGAATACGGTCAAGAAATTGGCCATCTTGCCGACCTTGCGGACTACCCCGGCCGCGTCGGCGGTTAGCTTGTGTAGATCCTCATTGTTGAGGAATGCCCGCAGCATAGTCGGATCGCGAGAGAACGCGGCCAGATAGCGAAGCTCCATATTCCCAAAGTCGATCGAGCAACTGACGTGGCCCTCATCGGCTAGGAACATGTGCCGGACATAGCCGTCGCCCGCAGGGAATGTCTGTGCCGGGATACTCCCGGAAATACTCATCCGGGAAGTCCGGGCCTGAAGGCTATTGATGCTCGCATGTACCCGGTTATCCGGGCCTCTCCCATTCAACGCCCGCTCAAACCAGGTTTTACGCCATTTCCCTGCCTTCTTGGCCTGGACGACCGCGTTGGCTAGCTCGTG
Organism: Streptomyces sp. 4F14; assembly: GCF_048159485.1. Classification (NCBI taxonomy): domain Bacteria; kingdom Bacillati; phylum Actinomycetota; class Actinomycetes; order Kitasatosporales; family Streptomycetaceae; genus Streptomyces; species Streptomyces sp. 4F14. Next base: position 120,140 of record NZ_JBLRVY010000021.1, on the reverse strand, counting down.
ATCGATAGTCGATAGAACATCGTCGTCTATCGACAGGTTCCCCTTAGCTGTCCTCTTGACGAGACGGACACCCATTTCGGTGAACACTTCAATGAGCTGCTGATTGCTGTTGACGTTCTCGACACCGAACGTCCCGGCAGCAGATTCCCACTTCTGCTGTTCGGCAGTGAGTTCCCCACAACGCATCTCGGCGTACTCGACATCGAGGAGGTACCCGTTGCGCTCCATTTTGGCCGTGACGTGGGCTAGTTGATGTTCCCAGCCGATGAGCCCTTTGACCTTGGAGCGGGCTGGTACTAGCCGGTAGAGGATCTGAAACAGGCGGTACGCGAGGGCCGGGTCCATTCCGGCGTACAGAAGGTAATCCGAGTCGAACAGCTCAACGAGCTTCCATATCTTCTCCTTCGTCGTTTTGTACTTCTTGGCTATGGTGGCCATCGAACCTTTGACCTCATCTGCTGTTTTCTCGCAGATGTAAGCCTTGGTCAGCTCTTCGAGCTTGAGGCCGGGCCCCTTTTCCTTGACCGCTCTCGGGTCGACGAGGTGCGCCAGGAGGCGGGTGTCCCACATCCGAGGCGCTAGCTCCTCCATGGGAATCCCTAGGGCGACCTCGACCACATGGAGGTCAAAGGTCCCGTTGTGGGCTACGAGCCATTCGAGCCGCCTAAGGGCCTTTCTCGCAGCCTCCGCGAAGGCTGGGCCCAGCTCGACGGGCACGACCCACGTTTCGGCCCCTGTACCGAACTGGGCCAGCCGGCACCTGAAGTCCGGCGCCCACCAGTCGAGTCCGGTCGTCTCCGTGTCGAACCCGAGGATTCGATGCCGAGAGATGAAATCCTCGAACTCTGGTAGATCGCGCTCGGTCTCGACTACGCGGATTGATATCGGTTGTCCCTTGAGCCGGTAGGAGAGGGTCAGCATTGAATCCCCTGCCCTTCAAGGAACGCTCTGCCTATGTACTCCATGTAGGCGGGAGGGATGCATTCACGGATTCCCTCACGGCTCATCCACTGAACTCCGAGGTCTTCTTTCGCGCCTTCGACCCCGACAAAGTTTCCGACGTAGACGCCCATTTCTTCGGGCTGTCGACGTCGCCCCATTTTTGTTTGGCGCCTCACGTGTTCCGGGTGGTCCGGAGCCTTGAGGTCCCAGCCGCCTACCTCAAACAGACGGTGCCGGTAGGTGTTGAGTCCGAAGTACGCGCCGCACAGCAGCACCGGATCCCTCATTTCCGGTTCGGCGCCCATGACGTTCTCGATCACCCAAGGAACGCCTACAGCGTTTAGTGCATCCCGGGTCGGCGCTAGTAGGTCGAGGTGATCATTTTTCCTGATTCGCTGTGTCTTGCTGTAGAACTGGCAGGGTGGAGAGGCGTGTATGAAGTGGAATCGGTGGCCGTAGGTCAACAGGAACTGGATGGCCTCGGCTTGAACAAACTCAAATGGGTAGCGTGGCTGCGGAGAAATATCGACGCCGACGACTTCAAATCCTGCGGCGCGGTATCCCGTGCTCGCTCCCCCCTGGCAGCAGAAAAGGTCCAGTAGTTTGAAGATCCTTACCCCCGTTCCTCGTGGGACAAAAAATGGGGGCCGAGGAATCCTCGGCCCCCTGTGGTGCCTTAATCAAGCAAGTAGTTCTTTACGAGAAAGATCCGTCCTTCTGTCGCCAGAGCGGGTCACACTGCGAGCCCTTGGGGGCATTGCAGAACAACGCCGCCCATCCGCTGCCGCCGTTCTTACCGTTTCCCTCGCGGAGCGTCCGGCCGTGCGTGCACGGGTCGCTATCCGGAGCCTGTGCCGGCTGAACCTTGCCGTTGGTGAAGGTCTTGGGCGCGCTATCGCCGCCGGGCTGGTGGGTGGCGCGCATCTTCACGGCCGCTGAACTCACCAGCTCGATGACCCCGTTGTCGGCAAGGGCCTGGACCAGCTCCCTGACCCGCTTGGCGGCCTCGTCTCCGGTAGCGCCGTAGACGGTGGGGGTCAGCCACTCGGCGTCATAGCCAGGCGCGGCCTTGAGCGTGATCCCGATTTTGAACGGGTTCGGGTTGGCGGTTGGAGTGTTGATAGGCGTCTCCTTCTGTGTAGGAGTGGGCTGTTCTCCCCATGGCGAGGGGCCGTCGAAAGGATTCGGAAAACTCAAGCGGCCACCTTTCTGATCGTTCGGTTCATTTGACGAGCCAGAGCATCAACAGCTCGGTTTCCGGCCTTGCGCTCCGTGTCGTCCTTCGGCGGGAGGCCGTAGATGTACCGGCGTGTGAGCACGTCCCGCTGTGCCGGAGTCAGCTTGGGAAGGGACACCGAGGCGTCGAGGCGGGCGGAGATAACGTTGTCGGTTATCCGGCAGGAAAGGAGGTCATCCTTCTTTCCCAGCATTCCGCCCAGCTCTTCGTCTGTGTAGACGAATGTTGCTAGGGCGTGCTTTGCCTCGCTTGGCGTGTAGTAATAGCGGCCGTCCTCGACGTCTCGCGCGTCGCGCTCTTTGGAGGCGTGCTGGGTACCGACCTTCTTGCAGAACTGCCACAGAAACGGGTCGGTGTAATTCTTCTCGATCATGCTCTTGCGCTCGTAGGCATGAAGCAAGATCGATTGCTTGACGTCGTCTTTCTCGACGATACTCCAGGCGGACGCGATAGATCGAGCCGTCTTGTCTGCGATATCTGCGACATACGCCCAGTCGATCTCTGTCACGCGGTACTCTCCTTCTTAGCGAAGCGCCCTCCGGCGCCTCTTGCGATTTTTCCGTAACGAACTCCCTCCACGACGAATGAACCGTCTCGGCGGATGTCTACGGGATAGGGGGATACGTCGTGGTCTCCGACATAGAGAATGCCGAATCCGGCTTGCCAGTTGGCCACGGCCCCGGGGCCCAGATATTGGGCTTTTCTCGGGTCCATCATGTGCCCAACTTCCATCCCCCAGCGCATTCCCCCGAGATGACTGGGGCCGTGCCGGCGGACGCCCAGGCGGTGAGTGTGGCCCATGACGAGATTGGTAGTGGCCTTGCTCGCATGGCCGTATGCCGTCGAGCCCGCTATCGCAGACAGCCCCTTGATCTCGTTCCCATGTATGAGCGCGGTATCAGGGCCGACCTTGTGAAATGGCGGAGTCAGGTCGATACCGAATCCGTCGAAGTCCAGGAGTCTGGAGAAATGGAAATCGTCGGCGTACTCAGCCAAGGCCGGGGCCTTGGCGCTGAGGTACGTTCTGGGCCGAAGGTCGTGGTTGCCTTCCAGGATTCCGAATGGCCCGTCGTAGACGGCTCGGATCGGCTCCAGAACCCGGCGTTTCGTAACTTCCGAATCGCTCTTCACCTGCTGCCGGTACTCATACCTCGTGCCCTCGTTCCACCGGCTCGGCGTCTCGAAGTCGTTGAGATCGCCGATCTGATACAGCTCGTCGGGCTGGTAGTCCTTGAGATACGCGACTACGTTGTTGAGTGCCTTCGGATCATGGTAGGGAACCTGAAGATCACTCAGGATTACAACTCGTTTCAAATACTCTCCCCCATCGCCTTTATGTACGCCTCCCCCCAGGGCATCCCTTCGTCCTGGTTGAACTGCAAGACGCCGAGCTTGATTGCCATGCTGCGAGAGGCCCCACGAGTGACCTCATTGAGCATCTGGACAATCGTTTGCCCCTCATGCTTTTCCAGCTCCCCGAGCGGAACACCGAGCCGGTGCAGTACGACACCGATTACGCACCCTGCACCGACGCGTTCCCCTGCCTCGTCCTCATGGACGTAGAAGCAATCTCCTACGTCCTTGACCATGTATTCCGGCGGGGAGTACACGTACTCCGGGCGCTCGGCCACGACTTGACGCAGCATTTCCCGAAGCTGTCCGTCAGCCACGGTGATCACAGAAACTCTCCTCGGCGGTATGGGTACAAGAAAGGGGCCCTCGGCTTTCGAGGGCCCCTGAGTTGGTCGTCAGGCTGCGGCCAGCTCCTGGCCGCAGCCGGGCAGCGGGGTCGAGTGCAGTTCCGCGTCTGCCGTGACCGCCTTCTTTAGAGCTTCACTCCACGTCCGCCCCTGGTCCTGGTCGCGCTGCGCGTGCGCCAGGAGTGAGGCCACACGGTAGGAGACGCCGACCACTCCCGCTCTCGATAGCGCCACGGTCGCCCCGAGCGTCTCGGCCTTCGCCAGATCCGCCAGGGATACCCCGAGCCGATGCAGGACCGTGCCGACGAGGCATCCGCATTCCTCGGTGCCGTCCTCGGCGCGGTGCACGTAATAGCACTGGTTCTTGTCCGTGCTGCTCCGCATGTTGATAGGAGCCTCGTAGACCTTTTCCGGGTTCTCCTCGACGACGGAACGGAGGGCCGATACGACCTGTTCATCGGTCAGGATGTAACTCACTTGGGCTTATCCTTTTCCACTCGCTTGATTTCCCGCTCGATGTACCAAGCGGCTTTCCTCAGGTCGTCCAGCTCGGCCGTAGACGTCTTGCGCCCTGCGCGAGCCAAGTACTTGACCGCGTTCCCGCGGTTGAAATTCAGGTGCTCGGTGAGGTCGATTACCTCAATGCCATTCGGTAGCCACTTGTAGTGGCTCGGACTGTTCACGTTGTCCGAGACGGGATCTGAAGCGCTGTCCCGCTCCAACTCGTGCTCGGCGAATGCCTTGTGTGTGTGAAGCCCGTAACTGTCCTTGAAAGAGACACCGTAGGGGTATGGGGCTGTGGCCGACGCATTGACGGATGCCACTACCCCACGACAGCCCTCGTATCGCCCCACGACGATCCTGACCTTCTCCATCCGCTCGTACTTCACAGGCCGATCCTTTTTCGTAGGGCCTCAGGCCCGAAGTTCACGAGCACTGAATTTGAGTCCTGGTCGCCGGTCATTCGGATCACTTTCCCGCGCGGGATTTTGGTGGCGAGGTCGTCCATGAAAACTTCGCCGGGCTCGTCCTCGGCGATCAGATAGACGACCTCGTACCCCAGGAGTGCGGGAGTCCAGTAGTCCCGCCAGGTCCCCGTGCCGGGAGCACCTACGGCCGGCACCCCGGCGAGGGTCCACGACAGAGCGTCGATCTCGCCCTCGACCACCACCAGGACCGAGCTGGGCTTAACCAGGGCCGTGGTGTTGTAGAGCCTCGGGGGGTCACCCGGCAAGGTCAAGTACTTGCCGTGCCCCCGGTGAGCCTCCTTCTCGCCCATCTGGCAGAGGTAGTAACCAGCAGGGCCCATCACGCACTCGTCGGCAATGCAGCGGAATCGCACGGTAGCTACTCCGTGATCGCCACCAGCGGGGCGGAGGTACGGGATGCAGAGGTGCCCGCTGTAGCGCTCATGCCCAGTCCTCGCCGAAGCGACGTAGCCGAGTCCGTACCTCTCTGCGATCTCGCCCAGGCCGCGAGCCCTGACGTACGCCTCGGCTGGGCTCCCCTTGTAGCTCTGGTGGTACTCCCTTGCCGTCTCCACTGAATTCGGTACGTGCAAATTTTTGGGCGTCAGTGAAGCCAAAGCCCTCCTCCCTCATGATGACGCTGTATGAGTCCTCGCTGAGATTGCAGGCGAAGCAGGCCCAACGGTCTTTATCAAGGTCCACAGATGCCGATGGGACCGAGTCCGGATGTGACGGAAGGGGGCAAGCTACTCGCACTCGCCCCCTCTTTTCCCCCAGCTCTAGCCCGTAGTAGTGGGCGAGTATGCGCCCGATCGGCGGCTTAAGCGCTGACGGCTCATCCATCACACCGCGCGAGTGGCGGACGTCTTGCCGGGCTTGTTGCGGAAGCAGATGGCGTTCGTCGTACTGAGGTTGATCAGGTTCATCGGGTGATCCCGGCGCGGGTCGTCGTAGACCTTGATCCCCGCCTTCTGAAGGGCCTGAGCCACATTGCGGTAGTCCCCTCGGGGGCTCGCCACGACGTCGCCCGCGAGGAAGGCGCCGACGGTCGCTATTACCTCCGCCTCGGCCCGACTCAGCGTAAGAGTGATCGTCTCCGTGATGGTGGTTTCGGCCTTGAGTTCAGCGTGCGCCATATCAAATTCCTTGCCTGGTCTAGGGTCTGAGGTACAGGGGAGTTACCAGGTGTAGAGATCCGGGGTCGGCTTCTTAAGAAGCCGCATGGTGCCCTGTACCTGCTTCCGGTACTTCGCGGAAAGTCCCTGTCCCTGGAGGGCGTAGTACACCGCATCGGCGTGCTTACGCGGAGAGTCCTTGGAATCCCCGCTGACCGAGCCCACGATGCTCATGAGGGTCTCGGCCTCGTCCTGGGTAAGGGTGAGGGTATAGCCCGGAACTGTCTCCGTCTTCGTGACTTCCTGGGTGATGCTCGTACGCGCGCACTTAGCCATTTGGGGCTCCCTTATCGTGTGTGTATCGAGGTCCAAGGACTTTCCATGCCGGATAGTCCTCTAGGTAATCTGCGGCCCGCCTGAGTACTTCGGGCTGGTCCCTGGCGCCTCGCGCCAGGAGTTGGCTGTTGCAGCGGGCACACAAAAGGCCGCGTACCGCCTCTGTCTTGTGACAGTGGTCCACGGCCAAATTGGTTTTACGTGTTTCCTGGCAGATCGCGCAGCGTCCGCCCTGTGCCTCGTAGAGGCGTTGGTATTCCTCGCCTGTCAGGCCGTATGTGGCCTTGAGCCTCGCATTTCGCGATGCCTGCCGGCGAGTGCTTTTGCGACAGGTAGAGCAGATCTTCCCCCGAGGGGTGTAGAACCGCTCAGCCCGGTTCTTACCGCACTTCGTGCATTCCCGGTACCCTTTTCGGGGTTGAGCCATTAGCCCCCTGCCCTGATAGCCCTCTCCAGCTTCTGAAGCTCCTTGAGTCGCGCATTCTCGTCCACCATGGCGAAAAGGTTGAAGATCGGGACAGCCTTCCGCAACCCTTTTTGCGGGATGTCGATCACTGCCGTCTTTACCCCGCCCGAGGCGGCGCCGACGAGGACTCGGGAAAGCTGGTGGAGGTTCAGGTGCCTCGGGTCAGCAATCACGACCACCACGGCTGCTCCCTCGGTGTCCACCTTAGAGAGGTCGAGATCTTTGAACCGAGATTCGAGAGCGAAGCCAAATTCGCGCTCCGCCTTGAACCCACCGCGAACAACCTTCTGAATCCCCATCGTGCAGCTCACTGTGAACCCCTTCCGCCCCAGGAGGCAAGTTTTTATGCAGCGATCATTTCCGGGAAGTCCTCTTCAAGCTCCTCCAACCGCAGATTCGAGCGGTTCATTCTGAAGCTCGCGAACGTCTTACCCGACGAGTCTTCGAAGCCTTCACGGTTCTTCACCGGCGAGAAGTGGACGATACGCGAGTCAAGTCCGTCCACCTCTTTGTGAGCCGTCAGGATCAGCGCCGGAACCCTATGGACTTTGCCCTTGATGCCGCTAAGAGGAATCGGCTTGAGGCCGTCCGAGTGCTCACCTACTACATGGTGGAGACCTAGCACATGCGCCGTTGTTTCCCGAGCCATTTCGCCCAAGTACTCGCATAGCCCCTCCAGGCTGAAAGTGAAACTCTCCGCGTCTCCGACGACTCCGACGTCAACATTTGTAATGTTGTCGACAACTATCAGATGTGGAGTACATCCGTACACCTCCAGATAGCACAAGAGGTGCGTCTCTATCTCACGCTGCGAAGGTCGCGCCGAGAAATTGAATCGAGTCCACCAGCGCTCCCCTAGTGCTGCTTCATACTCTCCGAACTCTCCTCCCACAAGCGCCTTTTTGATGGACTTCGCATCATCACCGGTAATCATGGCTGTGGCCCGTGCCACCTGCGTTGCGGAGCTTGAGTCAGCCGAGAAGTACAGCACCGGGACGTTCACGGAGAGAGCTAAGAACAGAGCAAAGATGCTTTTCCCTGTGCCCGGTCCTGCGGCCACCAAGGACAGCTCCGACCGACGGAACTCGACCTCCAGCTGCCGCAGGGACTTGAACGTGTGTGGGAGCGGCTCACCTGCCGACCCGCGTATGCCAACTGACTGCGTCAGAGAATACAATCACCCTCCATTTCATGCCCTCGATCGCGGGAGGCAACTTTTGCGACAAAAAATATTTACGTCCTGCTGAATCTGCATGCGTGGGATACATCGCAGAACCGGCAGTGAAACCCGGGCTTGGCAGGGAAGGCGCCGACCTTAACAGCTTGATCCATGGCCACGAACCGCTCTGCAACGAAGTCTTCAGTCACACCTGTCAGATCTACCGGCCTGGAAAGATTTCCCGTCTTGGCCATATACCAATCTGCGTCATTGACCTCCACCCCAATCACCTTCCGGGCCAGTACTCCGTAAGTCTGAAGCTGGAATTTGCTCTTTGTCGAGCCGGTTTTCACGTCCCGCACTCTGACAGATCCGCCCGAGCGATTCACCAGCTGGTCCACATAGCCCTGGACAGTGACACCCCCGATATCGGCCGTCAAGTGCTTTTCCACACCGATCTCACCGGAAGGACTCTTCCAGATTTCGGGTTGATGCTCCTCGGCCCACCTGACGTATGCCCTCGCCTGGTCCATCCCCAGGATGTACCGAGCCTCAATATCGGACTGGCCGTCAGTGCCGGCGGTCATCCACCGCCCCAAACGCGGCTCCCTGCTCAGAGCCGCCTGAGTAGCGGTTGTGTACTCCGCCGCAAACACGTCCGCAACTTGGCCTTGGGAAAGGGCACGCCCGCTCCGCTCATGTGCCTCAACAGCAGCATGCACCGCTGTGCCCTGATGAGACCACGCGGCAGGCCGGGGCGTCACCCTCTTTACCCGCTGCAACTCGTACTGGTGCGGGCACCGCTCATACTGCTCAACTTGCGACACGGAGCGCGTCATCGTCGCGACCCGGGTATAACGGTCGGTCATACATCCCCCACTCGTCTCGAACACCCGGATGCACCACGTGCACACAAAAGCTCCTGGACCCCGGGAATTTCCTGTGAGGATGGTCGTAGACGTCTGATTCCACAACCCGATTTCGCCACGGAGCCCCCAGTTCCGTACCCAGCTCCCGGAGGGCCACAAGATCCTCAGCCGCCAGAACATCAGCCTCAGTCACGATGAAGTACGAGCCTGCGATGCCCGTACGGAACATGGTGATCGTCAGCAGCCCTGACGCGTACCACTCCACACGTGTCACCACTTGGGCCTCCCCCAGGCTCCGGCGCAGCTCCATGCGGTTCCGCCACTGCCCCCTGGCCGCGCCCCCCACGCTCATACATCCACACCCCCGCGTGCTCGTCGTCGTACTCGAACGCCCGTACTACTTCCGTCCGTGACCTCGACTGTACGCGGTGTGACGTATGGAGCAAGTGCGAATACACCTGTGGGCAGGGTCACAAAGATTTAGCCCCGGTCAAGGGCAACCAAAAAGGGCCTTCAGGAGTCTGTGCGCTCCTTCGGCCCTTGATCTGGCTCACGCGGAATCCGTCAGCCCCTCTCCCGTCCTCAAGCGGACTAGGCTCCCGCGCTCCCTCCTTTCGCCTTTGGGAGTTTTAGCAGTTCAGCACGCCCGTCCTTCTGCTCCTTGTCGGGCCACCGCACCACGAGAGCACCGTCTTTCTCCGCGTCCCGCGGAACGTAGTGCGCGCCCTCCTCGGCGTTAACAGCAAGCACTTCACCCGCCGAAACTCGACGGAGAAACGCGTTCAAGGATTCCAGCCCCCGCGCAGAAATAGGCTCCCCAAGCTGCTGACGCACATAGTTCCGGAGCCCCATCATGGGTGCCTGGCTCCAAATTTTCCTCTTGGCACTGTCGGAATATTTAGAGAAATCCCAGGGCAGCACCCTGTTAAGCTTCGAGAAATCCCCTCGTTTATACACTTCCATCTCATTAAAGCGCTTAGTCACCGCCTGCCGAGTGACGTCATACATGTCACCTATTTCCGCATGGGTAAACCCAGCAGCTTCCAATTTCAAGAGCTTGAGATTGTCAGGCAGTTTCGCCATACCTCGTCACCCATTTCCATTCAGCCCTCAAGGCGTTCCATCCCCTCCCCACAGGCACCCCTGAGGTACGGGCATCGTACCCACGCTGTCCAGCCAGCTACACCCAACACTCTCCCTCGTGTGATCCAGGTCTCACATGCACCTCTTGCGTCCCATGTGACCTCAGAGGACACGTACATACCTAGTGAGTAGCAACGAAGGAAAGAAGCTCTTTACTTCAGTCACTTAACTTTACTTAAAGTAACAAGGTAAACGGTCCGCAAAAGCGGACTTCCGGATTCCCTTAGCTATTCAACTAACCACTTCACTGAGGCTCCCTGTCGGCACTGTGCCGCAGGTCGAGGACGAGTGGAGGGGTGGCGACCCTGGCGCCAGATCAGCATCCGCCAGGGCCGCCCATCGTACTCCCCCCGCAGTACAGACCCGCTGATGAGAGGGGGTGGGGCGCCATGCCTCGTGCAGCGTCCATCTGCCTCGTTCGAGGCTGCGTCAAGCGCACTGCCCGCGCAGGCCGGTGCGAAGTCCATGCACCTGCTCCTGAGCCTTCCTGGACTCGCCCGAGCGCTCGAAATCAGACCAACCGTGCGGTTTCTTCGCTGTGGGAACGAAGGGTTAGACCTCTGGCACTTGCCCGTGACGGGTTCGCCTGTGTGCGCTGTGGTGGACGTTCCGCCCTGGAGGTCGATCACGTTGTTCCGATCGCTCAGGGCGGAACATGGACGCTCGACAACGCTCAGACGTTGTGCCGTGACTGCCATGGGCGGAAATCCGCCGAGGAACGACGGAAAACGTAGCGGTACCCGGCAGGTGTATGCGATATCGGACCGCAGCCCGATCCCTGCCGGGCCTATGGCTATTAGCTCAGTCTGGTTAGAGCGCCGCCCTGATAAGGCGGAGGTCCTGGGTTCAAATCCTGGATGGTCAGCAGTGGGGTAGCTCCCCTGGCCCTGGAACTCCCTCTGATCAAGGGACGGACGGGCCGCGCGTTTAGTTCAGCGGCCTAGAACTCCCCCTGTCCGGGGGCAACGCGGGTTCGAATCCCGCAGCGCGCCTACATTCCCTGGTGGTGTAATTGGCGGCACGCCGGGCTCTGGTCCCAGCAATTGGGGTTCGAGTCCTCGCCAGGGAGCTTTCCGATTCCGTAGCTCAGTTGGTAGAGCGGGGGGGCTTTTAATCCTCTGGTCGTGGGTTCGAGTCCCACCGGAATCACTGGACAGGGCCTCGGTGCATGGCACCCGTAGCCGTAATGGGCCTGAGCCCCTGTCCTTTCCACTGGTCGTAGCTCAGTAGGCAGAGCGCCGCATTTGGGATGCGGAGGCCGCAGGTTCGAGACCTGCCGATCAGACCACCACCGCCAGGCCCCCGAGGGGGCCTTTGTTGTTACCACCTCAGTAGGAGTGATGCGCCAATGAGCGATGCCGTCCCCCAGCTCCTGGAGGAGCCCGAGGGGCCTCGCCTCCGTGAAACGGGTCAGCCACCCCGGGCTCGACGTGAGCGAGCCTGGCGACAGGACGCGCGCACCGAGTTGCGTGACCTCGCGGACCTGTACCCGGATCTCCCGGAGGTGCGGATCAAGTGACTCGGGGACCAGCGCCCAAGGACAACGCGCAGAGGCGCAACGTGCATCCGGGCGCGCAAGTGCTGCCGGCTGAGGTCCAGCCGGGCCGGGAGCTGCCGAGGGGGCTCGGCATCAAGACGCCGGGAGCCAAACGGTTTTGGCGGACCTGGAGCACAGCGCCGCAGACAGCGGCTTGGACTGAGACGGACTGGGCGGAGCTGGAGATCACAACCCGGCTCGTGGACGGCCTGTTCCTCGGCGACCTGAAACTAGCCGGTGAAATCCGTCAGCGAGTTGCCAAATGGGGTGCAACGGTCGAGGACCGTTCCCGGCTTCGGATGACGTTCGAGAAGCCCTCTGAGAACGAGGCACCTTCCGGTGCCGGAGCCCCTTCAGACCTGGATATGGACGAGGAGCTGTACCGGCTTTTGAACGGCTCTTAGATGGATAGGCGGGTGATGCCGGGTGCAGACCGGAAATCTCCCGCCCGGAGTCCCGTCCACGAGGGAGTCTCTCGGCTACAAGATCATCCGTTGGGCGAAGGACAACATTGTCCAGCCCGACGGAGACAACGCCGGTGAGCCCTGGGTTTTCACTCAGGAGCAACTGAGGTTCGTTCTCTGGTTTTATGCCATCAATCCGGATGGGTCCTGGAAGTACAGTGCGGCAACGCTTCGTCGCGCTAAGGGCTGGGGTAAGACGCCTCTTCTGGCGGCCCTCGCCATTGTCGAGTTCCTAGGCCCTTGCCGATTCTCGCACTGGGATGCTTTCGGTCTTCCCGTCGGTAAGCCTGTCCCTCTGCCTGTCGTGCAGATCGGCGCTACTGCGCTCGATCAGACAGAACAGACAATGGACATGATCCGGGGAATGCTCTCGGAGTCTCCTGCCGAGGCCACGTACGGCCTGGAAATCGGCAAAATGGTGATCCAGTTCAAGACTGGTAGGCCCGGTAGCATCAAGCCTAAGGCCACTGCCGGCCGAACCAACGAAGGCAATCGGCCGACGTTTTGCCTGATGGACGAATGCCATCACTGGGTGGGTAGCAACGGGGGCCCGGATTTCTTCCAGGTACTCAAGCGGAATATCGAGAAGACCACCAAGGCCGGTAGCCGTTGGGTTTCCACGACGAACGCGTACAACCCCAACGAAGACTCCGTAGCCCAGATCATCCACGAGTCCGAGATGGTCTCGAAGGGCTATTGGCTGTATGACTGCATTGAGGGCTCGATTTCCCTGGAGGATATCCGGGACGAGGATGCGGTCCGTTCGGCTCTCATCGCGGCGTACGGGGATGCTTTCTGGGCTGACGTTCATGGTCTGACTCGCACCATCCTCTATGACCGGACGACCCCCGATTCAACGTACTGCCGCTTCTATTTCAACCAGATCGCGGAGTCCAGCGATGGTTGGATGAGTAAGGGCGAGTGGGACGCGTGCTTTGACGAGGACGATCCGATTATGCCGGGGGATCAGATAGCCGTCGGTTTTGACGGCTCGATCCGCGGGGATGCCACGGGCCTTGTCGGAGTGCGTTTGCGGGACGCCAAGCTATTCGTTCTCGGTGTCTGGGAGCGTCCCGAGAAAGCTCCCGTTGACTGGGAGGTGGATGTTCTCGCGGTCGAGGCTGCTGTGGCAGAAACGTTCCGCCGGTATCGCGTTGAGTGGGCTTACTGTGATCCGCCTTATTGGCAGGAGAACATTGGCCGTTGGTCCATTGAGCACGGGGATGATCGCGTTTTCGAGTTCTGGACCAATAAGCCCACACGGATGACTCAGGCTGTTGAGCGTTTTCGTACCGCCGCAATGGTGGGCGATTTGAAGCACGGCGGCGACTATCGACTCACCCGTCATGTACTCAATGCTGTTACTCGGGAAACGCCTCAGGGCCTTCTGATTCAGAAGGACAGCCCGAGGTCTAAAAGAAAAATTGACCTAGCCGTTTGCGCAGTTCTCGCCTTGGAGGCCAGAGCCGATGCCATCGCTGATGGACGCCTGAAAATTCGAAGGTCACGTGTCGTGGGCTTCTGAAGGAGGCCCGCCTATGATCATTCCGCCAAGTGGCTACGGTGCCCATATTGGGAAGCCTGAGACGCCTTTTCAGTGGCTCATGTATCTCCATGGGAAACTGCCTGGGCCAGTGCACCCGTCCCAGGTCTACTCCCGGTACTACGAGGGCGAGCAACAGAAGCTCGCTTTCTCGCAGATGCGTTACAAGGCTGCTTTCGCGAGCGTCTTCCAGGGTTGGCGTGACAACTTCTGCGGGACGATCATCGACGCTACGAATGAGCGTCTGCACGTCGACAGCTTTCGAATTCCGGGGCAGGACGACGGTAAGGATGCCCGCCGGTTCTGGCAGCAGTCCTCTATGGACGCTTATGCGTCCTCGGTGCACCTCGAAGCGCTGATTTCCGGTGTGTCCTACGTGCTTGTGTGGCCCGAGAAGGGCCAACCGCGTATTACTCCGGTATCCCGCAATCACCTGGCCGTGTCGTATAAGCCGGGCTCCTTGTGGGAGTTGGAGTCTGCGGCCCGGTACGAGGTCGACCCTTGGGGCCGACAGCAGGTCACTTTGTGGACCGAGAGGTATGTCTACGAGGTCCCATACGGTGTTGATGATTGGGAGCGGGGAACTCTTCGGCGTAATCCGCTGAAGATGGTCCCCGTCGTTCCCTTTGAAAACCGTCCCAGGGTCGGGCTTGAATCGACGTCTGACCTTGCGAACTGTATTCCGATTCAGGACGCGATCAACAAGATCACGATGGATGCCCTGACGGCATCTGAAATGGCGGCTTACCCGCAGAGGTGGGTTACTGGGCTGGAGATCCAGGAGGACGAACAGGGAAATCCTGTGGCGCCTTTCAATGTGGGCCTCGATAAATTGCTCCAAGCCGAAGATGCTGATTCTAAATTCGGCTCCTTCGAGCCTGCCAGCCTCGCGAACTACGTGACGTTGGTGGACATGCTCGTTCAGCATCTCGCCACGGTCGCGAGGCTCCCTAGCCACTATTTCTTGGTCAACTCCTCCAATACGCCTTCCGGTGAAGCCATCATTTCGGCAGAGGCCGGATTGGTGGCCAAGGTGAAAGAGCGGATGCGACATTTCGGCGAGGCGTGGGAGCGGGTTATCCGGCTCTGCTTCGCCATCAAGGGCGACAGGCGGCGTGACGCGTACGAGATGGAGACGCGGTGGCGCGATCCTGAGTACAGGACTGAGGCCCAGCATATTGACGCCCTGTTGAAGCTCAAGCAGCTCGATGTGCCTCTCGAATTCCTCTGGTTCGAGGCTGGTTTCACAGCCGCTCAGATCTCCGACTTCCGCAGGATGCGCAAGGAGGATGCCAAGGCTCAGGCCGAGATACAGAAGCTGCTTCCGCAGCCTGAAAAGCAGGCCCCTGTCAAGGCACCTCAAGGAAACTCCGGGAACGCGAACCGGAAGATCAATGAGGCTAAGTAACCGACCTGCCTTAATGGCGTAGGTCCCTTCCCGAATGGAATCCCATATGACTGCTCCGACTGGCGAAAACAGCCAGCCTGCTACCGGCTCCACGGAGGGCAATCCGGCGGAGACTTCTCCGGGCCTGACCCTGGAGGAGCTGACTGCCGACCGAGACCGCTGGAAGGCTATGAGCCTCCAGAACGAGACCAATTACAACAGTGCTCGGACTGAGCTTCAGGAGCTTCAGACCGCCCAGGAGGCGGCTCTAGAGGCGGCCAGGGGCGAGGCCCGTACTGCTGCTCTCGGTGAGGTCTCCACGGAGCTGGTGACAGCTGAACTGCGGCTCCAGGCACAGAGTGCCGGCCGCGAGTTGCCGGACCTCAAGTATCTGGATTACTCCCGCTTCAAGGGCGAGCACGACCGCCCTGACACGGAGGCGGTGAAGGCGTTCGTCGAGGCACTGAAGCCTACCGATTTCGCTGACGAGTTCCCTGACCTTATTGGGGGTGGGCACAACAAGGGCGGCAACGGTCAGTCGGTTTTGACGACCAATGACCCGACCGCTCTGGCCGACTACATCGCGGGTGACACTTTCATCTAGATCTCTCGATCCCCCCTTAAACCCCTCAACCCTTAGTGCCCTCTGCCGAGGGGTCTTTTAGAGCAGCTCCATAGCGTGCTAAAGGCCCCTCCTCAGGGGGCTTTTTTTATGCCCGCGTGGAGGCATTTTGGCTACTCAGCACCACTTTAACTTGGACCCCCGGCAGGTCACCATTGCTGCTCTGGGGCTTTTGGATCGACAGCTAACTCTTGGCGGGATTCCCGCACGTTATTCTGAGCTGAACTTTACCGGTGGCGTCGGTGACGTCATCAATGTCAACCGTCCTTCCCGCAGTATCCCGGTTCAGGAGTCCGGGATTTCGAGCATTATCAAGAACCCGATTACGGGGGACAAGAACGTCTTTGCTGCGGCTTCTGACCGGCCGCTTCCGACGGCTCCGCGCCGGGCTCCGAATGGCTTTATCAACGAGTCGCGTTTTGCCGTCCAGTTGACGACTTTGGCTCAGAATGCTTCTGCGCTCAGCATGGAGCAGGTCGCGTTCGACTTGAAGCGTTTCGGTGCTCAGATTCTCGCTCCGCTTACCCGAGGCTTCGCGGAGTATTTCGACGACACGACTGCGGCGTTCGTCAAGGCCAACGTTACCCGCGAGGGTCTGAGTGCGGCCCAGAAGAAGGCGATCGGTGGTGACGTCGAGGTCACCATTCCGACCTACACGGGATCGCGCGAGAACCTCATGGAGCGGGCGCTTGCTCTGCGTATCGCTTTCGTGGACGCGAGGCTGAACCTCAACCGCTCTAATATCCCTCACTCCGAGCGGTACGTGATCGCCGGTCCCGAGGTCGAGGCGATCCTTCTGAAGGACCCCGAATTCGTTGCGGTGGACTACAGCGGCGACACCAACGCCCTGCGTCGGGCCATCATCGGCTCCTACTACGGTTTCGATGTCGTGGTGCACAACTCGTTCGACCTGGAGATGTATTTCTTCCACAAGAGCGCCATGCTCCTGACGTCCGCTTGCCCGGCTATCCCTATGGGTGCCGTCACCGGCAGCGTGCAGAACATCAACGGAATCGCCACGAGGATGTTGGTCGACTATGACTTCGGCCTCAAGGCGGACACGATTGGGCTCGACACAATGTATGGGCTTTCCACTGTCAAGGAGGACCCTGATTACAACGTCAGGGGAACTCTGATCGGTGAGAAGTTCGTGCGCGGGCTGAAGGTGTCCATCAAGGAAGTCGCCCCTTCGGGCGGCTGACCGGGGAGGCCCTTTGTCCCTCGCTTCTGTAGAGGATGTGGCTATCCGTTCCGGGCAGCCCATCCCCGCCGAGATCCACCCGAGGGTGACGGCGCTCCTGGAGGACGTCACCGGCCTGATAGAGGACTACTGCGGCAAGGACTTCGGCCGAAGGACCCACCGCACCATCACCCTCTACGCACAGGGCGGTTACGCCCTCTCAATACCAGCCCGTTACCGAACCGGCCTGACGGTGTCGGCCGTCGACATCGACGGCCAGGAGGTGACCGACTGGACATACACCGGCCTCCGTCTGGTCCGCGATGCCGGATGGGGTGAGGCCCTGGTGACGCTCACCGCCTCGTGGGGTCACGAGGACGTTCCCGCTTCCCTGCGCGCGATCACCTGTGCGGAGGTCATCAGGTGGTTGGCGCTCTCCCCGGGGGTCGAGTCTGAGCGTGTGGGTGAGGTCGAGGTGACCTTTACGGGGGCCAGCTCGGCGCAGACCCTTTCGGCTGCTGCCAAGTCGGCGCTCCGGGAAGGCCGTTGGCGCCGTGGGTCTGCGGGATCTCTCTCCCTTATAAGGGGGGCGGATGCGCTCTGATCCCGTTGAGGTCTGGCGCTCGTCCTCCAGGACCAGGAGCGCTTACACCTCCCGTCCCGACTGGGACCAGGCCGTCATGGTCTGGTCCGGCCTGGGGGACGCCCAGCCTGCCAAGTCGTACGAGTCGGCTTCTCCCGCCCGTGATCAGTCACAGGAGCGGCTGACCGTGTGGCTCCCCTTCTCTGCCGACGTCACCTCTGCCGACAGGGTGAAGGTGGCGGGGCACATGTACGAGGTCGACGGTGAGCCGGAGGTGTGGGACGCGACCTCCCGCCGGCACCTCAAGCTCTCGGTTTGGAGGGCGATCCGATGACGCCCAGGAATGCGCGGACCAGGTTGGTTCTGCATAGGCGCTGGGAACAGGACGTGTTCAGCCTTCCCGGGACGCGTGAGGCCCTCGCCCTGGCCGTGAAACGCATCGACGCTTACGCCAAGGGCGATGCCCCCAGGCGATCCCGTCGTGGTCAGTCGTGGAACTCCATTCGGAGCCAGATCGACGCGGTTGTCTACATGGACCGTGACGGGTGGTACGGCGGGATCGTCATCGAGGCGAACCCCCGCGCGAGGCACGCGATGTTGCAGGAGCGCGGGTTCACGAGTCGAGGCCGCAGGGTGAAGGGCCGTCGCTGGCTCAAGGGCGCCTTGCTGAAGGCGAGGGTCGATTGAGGCTCGATCCCATAGAATTCCTCGTCGAGTTCCTCGATTCCGTCCCGGAGATTCCTAAGGGAACTGTCCTGGGTGACCTCACCAACCACACCACCGGAAGCACCTCTGTCTATCTGGAGCACATGGGCGGTTTTCGTGTTGTTCGGGACCGGATGGACCGAGTTGACGTCGAGTACGCCGCCTATTCGATGGATCGCAAAGCGGCTGTCGACCTCGCCTACCTGGTCCGGGAAAGCCTCCTGGAGAAGCTCCCGAACACCATAGTGGGCGGCGCCCTGGTCCTAGACGTCGAGGAGATCGACTCTCCTCGGTACGACCCTGACGACTCCTCGCGGGAGAACGTGTACTGCGGGCAGGTCGCTGTTTTCTACATCCCTGCATGAGCTGATGATTTCAGCGCTACCATGCAGACATGCTGACTGAACGCGAAGCGGTTAATGCCGCGAAACTCATGACAGACCAGACAGGCCAGGTACACGAAGCTGTTACTCACGATGATTCATGGTGGGTGGAGCTGAGCGGCACAGATGTCTCAGAGGTAGCAGGAATGCGCCTCATGGAGGCGCGCGCCCGAGGCGCAAACCTCTAGTTTTACGCTGCCTGGCTGTCTCCACAGTAAAGCCCTTCTCCAGCCTGGAGAGGGGCTTTTTCTATGCCTTCTGGAGGCTGTATGGCCAATGATCCACAGAAGATTCGGTTTGCTCCTAACGGGGCCATCTACGTTGCTCTCCTCAACTCGGGAAGCACGATTACCCCGCCTGCTGGTCTGGGTGATCCGGATAAGGCTCCTGCCGGGTACAAGGCTCTCGGTTATGTCGATGAGGGTGGAGTCACGCTGACTCCCGCTATCGAGACTCAGCCTGTGAATGCCTGGCAGAGCGCGACTCCAGTCCTGTATCACGTGACCTCGGCGTCGTTCTCCATCAAGGCGACTCTCCAGGAAACAAGCAAGATCACGACTGAGCTTTTCTGGGGTGCCTCGTGGGTTGAGATCATGTCGGAGGACCCCACCCCCGTCGGGACTGGCGTCTACCGACTCGACCTCTCGTCTAACCCGGACATCAAGGAAGTGTCTTTGGTGGTGGACTGGAATCAGGGAGCGATCCGGAATCGGGCAGTGATCAACCGATCGATGATTTCCGATCGTGGGGCGATTCAGCTCAGCCGGACGGAAAACGGCAAGTACGAGCTGACTTTTGAGGCCCTGGACGCGTCCGGGAAGCTCGGCTACGTCCTCACCAACGATGACATCGCTGACACTCCATAAAGATCTCCCCGCCTTCCTGTTGACCTATCCTAAGGAGCTACCTCTTGCCTGAACAGAAGAAGTCCGGCCCGAAGAAGAACGCCAAGAAGCTTACTGCGGCTGCTGCCGAGGCCAAGAAGACTTTCCTCTCCTTTGAGCACCGCGGCCTCACTTTCAAGATCCCTCACCCGAAGAACTTCCCCCTTCAGGTCCTTATGGCGGATGACGAGCTGGTTGCTACTCAACTCATTCTTGGCGAGGACCAGTGGGCCGCGTATCTCGCGACGTCCCCGGATATCGAGGACTTCGGCGAGTTCGCTAAGAAGATGGCTGAGGCTCAGGGGCAGGACGACTCGGGAAACTAATGGTGGTCGTCCGTGTCATCCAGGAGTTTCCTGACGAACTCGAAGCTGACTTGCTTGAGTTCTTCTCGGTGGACCTCTTGGACCTGTGGCGCGGGCGGCTTTCCCTACGCCGTGTCGGTGTACTCATCCGCTCTCTGATGAGCAAGCCCGGACGCTCGACTCTCCTGATGGCCATGGATGAGCGGGCCAGATGGCCCGAGGGCGATTACATGCTCGCGCGTATCTCTGACGCGCTGGAGCTTTCGAATTACCTCTTCCTCAAGGCGAACGTCGATGAGTCCGACGCCAAGGGCCTTGAGCTTCCTCCGCCGATTACACGGCCCGGTGACCCGGAGCCGGTGCCGGCTCCTCAACCCGAATTTGCTTCTGCTGCTGAGGTATCGACCTTCTTCGGGCAGATGAACGCCCTGTAGGAGGTCCCCTTGAGCGAAGGAACACGCGGGCCAATAAAGGTCGGTACGGGCTATGTAGAGATCGTTCCGAAAGTCCTTCAGAAGGACATTGCGGAACTCCGCTCCAAAGTCTCCGCCGAGATGGCTAAGCTGGGAGCGACAGCAGCCAAGGAAGTCAACAAGGCCGTTAAACAAGGTCTTGCGGGACTTCCGAAAGAAACTGAGCGGCAGGCGAAGAAGGCTAAGGCCGCTGTCGAGAAGGAAGCAGTCGACTCCGCCAAAACTCTGAAAAAGATCGAAAAGCAGATCACAAAAGAGTTCGGCGAGGAGGCCGCGAAACGCTTCCGGGAGTACCGGAAGACCGAGGAGAAGAAGCAGAAGCTTCTTTCGGAGACCTCGACCGAGACACGTGCGGCTCTCCGCGAAACGGTGCGCCAGGAGGAGCAGGCTGCCAGGCAGCGCCAGGCCGCCGCTGAGCGCCTGGAGCGCGAGCGCGTACGCCTCCAGGTCCAGGCCCAGCACGAGCACGACCGCATCGAGCGGGAGAAAGCCCGCGAGGCCGAGAAGCAGGCACGGCTTGCGCTCCAGGCCCAGCGCGAGGCACTGAGACAGCAGGTAGCGGCTCAGCGGGAGGCAGCTCGTCAGCAGGTGGCAATCCTGCGCGAGGCTGCTTTGGAACAGCGGGCCGCCCTGCAAGATCAGATCGTTGATCAGCAGCGCCGTATGACCGCTCTCCGGGATCAGATCCGGGACGTCAACCGGGATATCAATACCGCCAATACGACGACGCAGTCCTATTTCACGCGGACCGGTACGGCGGCGCGTCGGATGGGTACCTGGTTTGATCAGGTTGGGACCTCGATCAACGAAGCTGCGAACATCCTGACGACGAGATTTTTGGGGCCGCTGGCTGCTGCCGGCACCGCCCTCACCGCTATCGGCGTCGAGAATGCGGATAAGCGCCTTCTGGGTCAGCTCGGTCTTTCGTCTGCGGGTGTCTCCAAGTCGGTCTCTGCACAGCAGATGATGGCCATTCAGCAATACGCGATTGACACACCGTTCTCGATCGACGTTATGCACGAGTATCAGATGAAGCTGATCCGGTCCGTGGCCGGTGGGGATAAGAGTTGGTACAGCACCGACGCGAAGACTCGTACCGGGGCCGCGAATAAGGCGGCTGAACGCACGACTGACCTGATCATGGCTGTCGGTGACTCGATGGCCCGCGCGGGAAACCTGAATCCCGAACAATTTAAAAGAGCGATGTATGCCATAGACATGATTATGGATATGGACCGGGCGCCGACAAAAAACGTCAAGCAGCTCGCTGCCGCGTCCGGTATGCCCGCGTCTGAACTTGCCAACCTCCTGGGTTTCCAGAACTCAACCCAAATGTGGAAGGTAATCGGTACTCCCGCCAAAGACGGCGGCGGTGTAACCGGTCAGCAGATCGCTGATGCGATGCTCAACTACTGGAGCCCTCAGAAGTACAAGGGAACTCAGACTTCAGGCGGCTCTAAGGGCTTCGCGGAGAAAATGACCAGTGAGACGATCACCGGTCGCATTCAGCAGATGCGCGAGCGCGCGGTGTTCGAGCTGGGGAATCTCTTCGTCGAGGAAGGCGAAGGCGGCCAGTATCAGTACACGGGCCTCGGTCAGAAGGTCATGGGTACGCCGACGCCGGTCTACAAGTACGACCGCCGGGGCGAGGAAACCCTAGTCGGGTACCGCAACGAGGGCGGGATTATCAACCAGGTCGAGGACCTGGCAAAGAAATGGGCGCCACAGGTTGAGACGTTCCTCAGTGAATTTCTCGACGCCGGGTCTCATTTCCTCAGCGTCATCGACACAGCAGCGACTTGGCTCGACGAATCAGGGCTCGGTGAAATCGCGGCCCCGGTCGCGGAGTTCCTTCTCCAGTGGGGTCCTCTGATCCTCGCCGTCGGGCTCCTGTCCAAAGTCCTCGGTAAAGCCGTCGGGCTCGTGGGTCGCGCCTTCACCCCTGTTGCTGCGGTGACAAGAGCGGGTGTCGGTGCGTACGACTCGGCGCAGGACGTACGCCGTCAGCGGCGTGCAGCTCGTGACGCTCGGACGGAGGCCCGCGAATCCGGGGCGTCCCGTAGGGATGTACGCCGGGCGGGGCGGGATGCGTACCGCGAGCAGCGGACGACCAACCGCAACGGTGACAGCCGGTCCAACGGCCGTCGGCTCCTGGACGGCGTCCTCGGTCGTGACTCGCGCCAGGCGGACGGTCAGCGGCAGATCCGGGCTCTTGAGGATCAGATCCGGGAGGCCCGCGACGAGGCCAACCGCCTGCGGGATGAACTGCGGGAGACGAACCGGGAGTCGATGAGGCAGATCACGGCCGCGCTCGCCGGCACTGGGTCCGGCTCCGTACAGGGGGCGGCGACTCAGGCGAGTCAGGCCGTCACTTCTGTCCAGCAGCAGGCACAGCAGGCCAACCGCACTTCTCTTACTCAGCTCCACCAGGAGCTAGAGAAGGTCCGTAAGTCAGGTCAGGCGGTCGTGTCCGAACTGGGCAAGGCAGCGGACAAGGTGAACGCCCTCGATGGCGCGAAGCTCACCAAGGTCACTGCTGAGGCGGATCACCTCAAGACTGCGGCTCAGAACGCGGGCAAGGAACTCACGTCTGCCAACACCCGTGTGGGCGCCCTCGACCAGAAGACCGCGAGGAACGTCACCAGCTCGGTCAACGAGCTGCGCGACGCCGCGCGTCAAGCTGCCGACCAGGTGGGCGACGGAGCTATGTCCTCCTCGACCTCCGGCCGGATCGCCAATCTCAATAAGCGTCGGCTGACCGACATCATCAGCGAATTCCAGAAACTGACGAGCGCTGCGGACGGGTCCTATCAGAAAGTCGGTCAGGGAACGGGGGCGGGCTCGCTCGCGGGCCGTATCGGGCTCCTCAACAGCCGCTCTCTGAAGGATGTCACAAAGCACGTAACCGACCTCGGTAAGTCCCTGGAGAAGGCGAAAAGCACAGCCGAGGGACTGGACAGCGCGCTTGACCAAATAGGTAAGAAGGCTCCCGGAAACAGCGGCAGTAACAGTTCTTCGGGGGCCAAGAAAAACGCCCGCGGTGGTGTTATGCGCACCTCTGATGTGGGTTCGGTCATGCCTGGCTACTCGCCTTGGGTGGACAGCATTCCGGCGATTCTCTCGCCTGGTGAGGCCGTTCTCCGACCTGAGGTCACCAACGCTATCGGCGAGGGAACGATCAACTCGTGGAACGCTCTGGCCATCCGGGGGAAGATCAGTCGTCATGCTCGCGGTAGCGGCGGGGGCGGCAAGTTCGATTTCTCCCAGATCAAGGAACTGATCGAACTTCAGAATATCGCTCCTATTGGTACGGCGATGCTGAAGACAATGCGGCTCGATGGCTCGTCCGATCGCCTGGGCGGGAGTACTCAGGGCGGTATTCTGCGGACGGGTGACATCTCCGCCAGATTCGGCGGGGCTGTGGGTGCCGAGAAGTTCAAGGGCATGTACGACTGGATGACCGAGGACGTTTACACGCTCCTCAAGCGGGTTCCTTCGGGTATCGGTCAGATAGCGGGCGTCCTCGGTGGTGCCCTGAGTCCGGTGATCGCAGACTATTTCTGGGATGACGTCTGGCGAGGTAACGGAAACATAGTCGACCGAGGTGAAAGGTACCTCGGTCACGTCTTCTCCACTGACACGCTAGGAAAGGTCTGGAGCAACCTCCTCGGCGGTGCGACTGATTCCCTCGGTGCCATCTGGGGCACAGTCACGAATCCGATAGATTCGATATCTGGTGCCTTTGGTGACGTCGGAGACATCCTCACTGGATCAGTCAATCGACTCGTCGACTCGGTGGCTACGGTCAAGGAGATCAAGGGCGCCCCGCTCGGATATGCGGGCCGCGTCTTCGACGGATTCATGTCCGAAGCCGAAGAGGCCATGCCTAATCTCGACGGGCTCTTTGATTTCAAGAAGGGCTCCAGAGCTTCGGTCGATATCCCGGATCTGGCGAATCTGATTGTCGAGCCCGGATCGGGTTCGGGGGTTCAGCGGTGGGCACCCGTTGCGGCTCAGGCCCTGGCAATGCTCGGACTCCCTGCGAGTGCTCTTCCTACGGTCCTTCACCGGATTGGGGTTGAGTCCGGCGGTAATCCGAGCATCGTCAACCAGTGGGATTCCAACTGGAAGGCCGGATACCCGAGTGTCGGCCTCATGCAGGTGATTGGCCCGACGTACAAGCGCTGGGCTGGCCCATTCGCCAGCACAGGGCCGTTCTCATACGGCACGAGCACGAATCCACTGGCCAACATCTATGCGGGCCTCAACTACGCCACGAATAGATACGGCTCCAACTGGCAGTCAGTTCTTGCCGGAAACAAAGGCTACGCCAAGGGAACGCTCAGTGCTTCTCCGGGGCTTGCCCTTGTGGGTGAGAAGGGGC
Organism: Streptomyces sp. 4F14; assembly: GCF_048159485.1. Lineage (NCBI taxonomy): Bacteria > Bacillati > Actinomycetota > Actinomycetes > Kitasatosporales > Streptomycetaceae > Streptomyces > Streptomyces sp. 4F14. The sequence goes on along the minus strand of NZ_JBLRVY010000021.1, from coordinate 95,755 downwards.
GCGAGCTTGTTGCCTTTGGCGGTGGACAGCGGGTCTTCAACAACGAGGAGACGGAAGGACTCCTCAACGGCCGCAGGTACGAGATCCACATTCACGAGGCCAGTAACGAGCCGACGCCGCAGGCTGTCATGAGGGCCCTACAGACTGCGGAAGCGCTCTACACGACGTTCTAGGAGGTGCCTATGCCGATTCCCGTAAGGGCCAGGATGGCGGCTCCTGTGGTCACTCGGCCAGTACCGCCGGCACCTGTCCGGTGGACCTCGACGAGCGTCACGATAGCGGGGAATTCCGGTAAGGGTGAGCCGATCTCCCTTACCGGGTTTTCCGGCCCTGAGTGGCCGTCCATCATCATGCAGCCCGGGGCTACCGGGCTCGACATGCCGACCTACGGAATCTTTTCCGACGACTCTCCGAATCTGGATGGGTCGATCTTCCGGTCTGCTCGCGCTACAGCGCGGGAGATCATGATTCCTGTCTACCTTCACGGCATTGACCGCAGAACGGTGAATCAGCTCAAGCGACGGCTCTTCCAGGCTCTGAACCCCAAACGTGGTCACTGCGTTCTGCGGTTCTCCGAGGGCGGGGAAACGCGGCAGATCAGCGCTTACTACAAGGGCGGCATGGAGGGGTCCGAGAGTACCGACACAGCAGGCGTCGCGTGGGCCAAATATGGGCTCACCTTCACGGCGATGGACCCCTTTTTCCACCCTGATCGTCCAGAGGTCGTCCGATGGGATTTCGGTACAGGAGAGCCGTTCCTCAGCTCTTCGCTCCCGTTCTTCCCTCTGCGGATATCTGCGGGGGTTATGGGGACGGGTCCGGACCTCGTCATAGCCAATCCGGGGGACGTCGAGGCATGGCCTGTCTGGGCCCTTCACGGGCCTATCAAGTCGTTCTCACTGACCAGTCCTTACGGCGAGGTCGTGAAGGCTTCAGCGCCCGCTGACGGCTCGGACTTGGTGCCAGCGGGCAGGGTCCTCACGATCGACACAAGGCCCGGCCACAAGACCGTGCGGGACGACCTAGGAGCGAATTACTGGAGTCGCCTCGGCACCAATCCTGAGTTCTGGAGTGTCGAGCCCGGCGAGACCAGCGCCGCCGTTTCCGTAGTCACAGGGGTAGGTAAGGCCGCAGTCGTCCTCTCCTTCTACCCTCGCTATGCCTCATTCGTCTAAGGAGCACTTTGGGATATCGCGTCGAAGTGTTCGACCGCAACCTTAAGCGTGTCGGCGAGATCGATGAGTGGATCTCGCTGGACTTCACCGTGCGCCTCCGTCAAGAGGGCTCCTGGCAGCTCCTCATCAAGGACGGAACTCCTCAATCCCGCCTCATCGAAAAGGGTGGCGGGGTCGTCATCTGGCAAGAGGGGGTCGACGCCCCTGTACTAAGTGGGCCTGTGACCACGTTCCAGAAGTATTGGACAAAGGTTCAGCACACGGGGCCAGGATCGCTCTATATCGCAGGGAAGTGTCACAACACCCTCGCTTACCGGCGCCTCTCCTTCCCCGACCCCACAAAGCCTGTTGGTAGTCAGTGGCAGAGCCGTCTTTACTCACGCTCCGTGCGGGAGGTTCAGGCAGGGCAGGCGATTTACAAGGAGCTGTATTCCTCTCTCGGTCCTGGCGCCTTGTCCGACCGGCGTATGGGCGGTGTCAACCTCACCAGCTCCTCGGTAGGCAAGGGAATCGGTGACTCGCTGAGATTCGATGTCGTTGGCACCAAGCTCGAAGAGTGGTGCGAAGAGCGCGACGTCGCTTACCGATTCATCTACAACCCAGATACACAACAGGTCGATCTCAAGATCTTCGAGCCCCGCGACCTCTCCAAGACCGTCCGATTCAGTCCCGAACTGGGGAACCTCCGTGAGTACATCTGGACCCTGACGGCTCCGAAGGTCACTCGCGTGATCGTGGGCGCCGCCGGGGAAAAGCGGGATCGCTACTACTACCAGGGGGTTGACTCTGCTGCCGAGGCCGAGTGGGGGATGCAGATCGAAAGCTTCCTCGACCGCCGGGACATTCAGCTCAGGGTCGATCTCGCTACGGGTGAGCCTGTGAAATCGGACGACTCGATGACCGCTGAAGACGTCTCGGACGCCAAGCAGGCGGTTTTAGAGGCGGCAGCGGGAGCTTTCGCCGAGGACAGTGGGAGCGGGAATTTTCAGATCTATCCGATTGACACCGCGGAGTGTGCTTTCGGGAAACACTATTTCGTCGGTGACAAAGTCACTGTGGCCGTAGACGGGACCGAGTACACAGACATTGTCCGCGAGGTCGTGATATCCGTCGACGACGGCGGGAATGTTCAGGACATTGCTCCGAAGATTGGCAAGCAGGGTACTGGAGAGCCTTTGAATCTCTACAAAACGGTGTCGGATATGCAGCGGAAACTGCGTCGCCTGGAAGCGAGGATGTGAGGCTCTTTGACTGAACTCAGCTACCCCTTTGATGCAGATAACACCTCTGGCGGATCTCAGGTTGTCTCACAAACTCAGTGGCAAACCATGGCCCTCCAGTGGTCGCCTGACCGGATTGATTTTCCGCTCACGAATACCTCGTACGACGGCCGGGGCCTTCCTTTCGTCCTTGGAGTTTCCGGCCGCACCGTCACCATAGGTGCCGGCTCGGCGTGGGTCGGCGGCTTCTATTACAGGCTGACCGGTAGCAACTCCTTCACCATCGCTGCGAACTCGACTGGGCAAGGCCGTATAGACCTCGTCGTACTCCGGGCCGACATGGCGAAATCTGCTGTAACCATGGCTGTGGTGCAGGGCTCTCCGGCCGCGAATCCGGCCGAGCCTCGACCGACGAGGCGTAGCGGGGACGTCTGGGAAATGCCGCTGTACGCGGTGACCGTGCCAGCCAATAACGGGACCTTGACCACCAGTCGGCGCGGTCCTTATCCGCTGCCGGGGCACGTCGCCTACCCCTGGGATGTTGGCGGGGCAGTGGAGGCCCTTCCTCGTGGTGCATTCGCCGTGGACATGGACAACGACGTCACAGGCGTTCAGGCAGAGGGATTCCAGGGACGAGACGGTTTTGTATGGGCTCGGGATTTCACCAAGAGCCGCACGTATACACCCAATACGTTGAACGTCTCTGGGTCCCTTCCTGCGGGCAACCGGCGAGGCCGTTGGCGGTGGGTCGCTCCTAATACCTTCTGGTTTTCGATCACCATCGTCAACGATTTCGAGGACCGAGGACTAAGCACTTCGGGCTCGAACTGGAGAGTGGGGGTCAGTCTCCCCGTCAACGCGAACTCCAGGGCCATTCAGACAGTCCATGGGCTTGTTTCGAACCCGCATGAATCCGGCGGCTTGCCGAACCTCATTGCTGTCACGGCGGTGACTCAGCCAGGCGCGAGCGGGCTGTATCTCCAGTACCCCAGCCCGTTTTCTCTGGCTTCCGGCCTGGACGGTCTTTCTTCTTTCCCGGCTCGTTCGACTTTCAGTATTTCCGGGGTTCTCGAAGCCAACCAGTTTAACGAGTAGGAGGGGACGCTTTGGCGCGTAATCAGTTTGGCGGCACAGCCGCCGATGTAGCCGAGGACGTCACAGGAGCTCGCGTCCCTGGCGCTCTCGGGACGGTGTGGGACGGCCCCGGAGAGGGGGCCACGCAGCTTACGGACCTGACCGACATGAACGGCTCCGAGCTGGGCCAGATCACCACCGACGACCAAGGCATGATCCCGGCTTTCATGGGGCCTGAGGGTGCTGAGCTTCTATGGGTCGACTTCGGGGGCGGTCGAGTGGCGATCACCCCTGTCGACGTCGGTACGCGCCTCCAGGCGCACACCGCCAACCTCGTGCCCGATCCTCATGGGGATCGGGCGTATGCAGACTCGACTTTCGTCCGGCTCGTCGATGCCGGCTGGCTCGTGACCCCCAATGGCAGGGCGACAGGCAGAGGGGTCACCGTTCCCCGCGCTTGGGGGGAATTCTGGAGGCCCGCGCGATCGGCAGCGCGCGGCGGAACGGGCCGAGCGACCGTGGCCGTGATCGGCGGTTCGACCGCAGTGGGCTTCTATGCCTCCCATCTGAGGAACACCTCTTGGCCCGGAGTGCTGGCCTCGCGCCTCCAGGCGCTCCACGGTGATGGGGGGGCCGGGTTCCTCTCTGCCCTCTACAGCCCTAACGGGATCGCGGGCAACGACCAGGCCGCCATTAACCAGTGGATGAGCAACGGCAGCATCGGCGCTCAGACCGGCACTTGGGGCATCGGCGGGTATCAGGTGGGCCCCGGGTGGGGGTACCTCTACACCTCGACGTCGGGCAGCTCGCTGACCTGGACCGTCCGGGGTACGTCCGTGACGATCTACACCCTAGGTGGGGACGGCTCCCGCTCCTCCTGGTCCTACTCGATCGACGGGGGTACAGCGGTCTCAGTGTCGGACTCGACGACGACTGGTCTGGCTGTGGTCAAGACGACCGTGAGCGGCCTCGCCGCAGGCTCTCACACGGTCACAGTGACGCACACGGGAACGGCTTCTCAGTACCTCTCGGTGTGCGGCGTGAGCGGGGAAAACACGTCCGGCGTGGTCTTGAACAACTTCGCCAAGCGGAACGCGAACGCGTCTCACTACCTGCCTGCGGGCAAGGCCGAGTGGAACGGCGGTTCGCTCTACCCGGCGGATCTTCTGATTTACGCGGTGAGCCCTCAGGACGTCATCGACGGTATCTCGGCTGACACGTGGGCTTCTCAGGTTCGACGTCACCTGTCTGAGGTCAAGGACGGAGGATTGGCCCTGGGGGCTGTCGACATCGTCTTTGTTCTCCCCCATATCGGTAAGGCTGATTTCCAGGGACAGCGGTTCCAGGCATTCGCTGACCGGACGTACGCTCTCGCGGCCCAATTTGAAGCCGCGGTGGTCGACCTGTGGAATCTGGGACGGTCGAGCTGGAATTTCTCCAACAGCCTCGGGCACTGGGGGAATCCAGCGGCGCCCGGTACCGCCGGCACCGATGATTTCCTCCTCTCCGATGCGGGGCACGCTTTCACTGCGGGGGCTCTCGCTGATCTACTCAACAGCTAACGGGGGCCCATGGCGACGAATAATCAGATGGCTCAGGTAATCGCTGTAGCCAAATCTCAGGTCGGTGTAAGGGAAGGGTACACAGAGGGTGGCTGGACCAATATCACCCGCTACGCGACCGAAGTTCCCGGACTCACATGGGCTCAGGGCCTTTCCTGGTGCGCGACATTCACCAGCTGGGTTGCTATGCGAGCCGGTGTAGCGGGCCTTTTCCCGCGTACTGCTGACTGTGCTGCGGCAGTCACTTGGTTCAGCAGTCGGAATCGGTGGTCCTGGTTTCCCGCCCTAGGTGCTCAGGTCATGTATGGCTCTTCCGGGCAGGACCACACTGGAATCGTAATCGCCTACGATGACGTTCACATTTGGGCAGTCGAGGCCAATACCAACGACAATGGCAGCAGCGAGGGCGACGGGGTCTATATCCGTAAGCGCCGCCGCTCAGACGCTATTGTCTACGGGTACGGCTTGCCCGCGTACGCAGAGGGCATCTACACGGCTGACCCTGCTAAGCGGGGAGTCTCCGGGTTCATCTATCAGGCGGCTCATTCGGGCCCTGGACCGACAGAGCTGACAGCCGGAGCCATGGCCGTTCTCAGCCTTGTTGCAGACACCCTCACGGTCACCGGGCCTGTTCACTCGGGCCGGAATTTCATTCAGCAGAACGACGGCTCAACAGTCGCGCTAGAGGTCGTCGGGTTTACAGGGACCGCCCCCCAACTCGTTCTCGTACGCGACCCTGACGGGATCGTGCGGTTCGAGATTTCCGCCTCTGGGGCGATTACTCATAGAGGTGTCTCGACGTTCACCGCTCCTGTTCAGATCGGCTCTGTGACACCGAGCATCGGTGGAGGTGCCGGCGGTGTCCTCGGCCTGACGAACGCGACTACGGTTCCCGCCTCGAACCCCGTTGGCGGGGGCGTTCTGTACGCCGAGGGCGGCGCCCTGAAGTGGCGCGGACCGAACGGCACCGTGACCACTCTCGCGCCCGCGTAAGCGGCTTAGTAACTCATTTCGCGGCCCGTACTTCCGGGCCGCTTTTTCATGCCCTGGAGGCCCTTTGACTCTGGCCCAGTTCTTCTCTTACTCGGGGCCTCTGGTGACGTTCATCGCTGCCGTGGTGGTGATTGTCGCCGCTTTCCGGACCAATACCGCGCGCGTCTGGAAGGAAGAGGCGGAAGCGCAGAAGGCGCGAGCGGATCGGCTCGCGGAAGACCTGACGGAAATCAAGGAGCGGCTCACCCGAATTGAGCACGAAAACGTGCGCCTAGTGCAGCTCCTCACCTCTCTCGATCCCGCGCGACTTGCGGCTATTCGAATCACTACCACCAACCTGGAGGACTGATGGCGACCATTTGGATTTCTGGGGCCGAGCGTCTCGGAGACGGCTCTATCGGCGGGGATATGGCCCTGCCTGACGCGCCCGCGCGTGCGGTTTGGCACACGACTGAGTCAGGAGCTGGTGACGCGTCGTTCAAGAACGTGGCTAGCTACCTGATAAAGAAGTCCGCCGAGCCTCACATTCTCTACGACCCAACGACGGATCGGATCGGGCAGTTCGGGCCGCTCAGCGAGAGTGCGCGAGCACTTCGGAATGACGGCTCCACTCGAACCAACAGGGTCGGCAAGGCTTGCATTCAGATTGAAGTTCTAGCGAAGGCGGGTAAGCCTTTTACTGGCTATTGGAAGCCCGGCCCGAACTTCAAGAAGATGATGGCGGCTATCCGCTCTTGGGGCATCCCCGACGTGTTTCCTATGGGCGCCCTCGCGAAGTCCTACAGCGACGCTTCAAAGCGCACTCGCTCTGTATGGCTCTCTGAGGGTGGCCATTACGGGCACTGCCATATCCCCGGTAACGATCACTGGGACCCTGGTGCGATCGACACCAAGGCCCTGTTCGCTGCGGCCCCTGTGTCCGGGGGTTCGCCTGGGGGCGGCTCGACGCCACCCAGCTCGACCACCTACACGGTCAAGGCCGGGGACACTCTGAGCAGCATCGGGGAGAAGACCCGCGTCAAGTGGGAGACGATCGCGAGCCTGAACGGCATCAAGGCGCCGTACACAATCCGGGTGGGCCAGAAGCTCAAGATCAAGGCGAGCACGACCGCACCGAGTAAGCCGACTCCTCCCCCTTTCCCGGGCCGTGACTTCTTCCGTGCGGGCGCGAACAACGCGCACGTCAAGCGGCTGGGCGAACAGCTCGTCAAGAAGGGTTACGGACGCTTCTACAAGCAGGGTCCGGGCCCTCAGTGGACTGCCGTAGACCGCGCTGCGGTGAAAGCTTTTCAGCTCGATCACAAGGAGCTGAAGACCGACGCGGACGGCTACCCGGGACCACTCACCTGGAAGATCCTTTTCAGCTAATGGAGGCATGATGACCGACTACATTTCCAAGCACGGAATCCGGATCTACTCCGCTCTGGCGGCCCTGGTGCCTGCGCTCGTCCTGATCTGGCCCCGAATCCCGTGGGAAGCCCTCGTTGCGGCGTCTGCGGCACTGCTCGGTGTCGGTGTCGCTGCGGCGTCCCACGAGGACACCAAAACTATCCGGGCCCTGTATCAGGACAGCCCTTTTGAGGCTGAGATTCGAGGGCATGACGGATAAATAAAAAAGGCCCCCTCCCGGAAACGGAGGGGGCCTTTCTGTGTTATCTGAGCAATGGATGGGTACGCACCTTGTCCCCCAGGTTCGACGACAGGTTCACCCCCGCAGGCGCGGGGACCACAGCCTTGCCTCAGGGCCTCTGTGGCAGGCTTCGGGACCACCCCCGCGTATGCGGGGACTGGCGCACCCCCACCATGCCATAGCGGCCAATCCCGCACACGGAATCTGCCCAACCCGCTGGTGTACGGCCTTCTTGAGCGCGGCCCTCTCCTGCCCGTCTGAGGGCATAAAAAATCCCCCCTGCCGATGGCAGGGGGGCTTTTCTGTTTCACCCGTGACAGATGGCGCAGCGCTTTACATAGGCGCCGCAGTCACATTCACTCACGTCTACGTCTCCTTGTCTCGCAGCGCGTTGAGTACAGCGGCCACGGCTTCAGCGGCGGCGCGTTCGGTGTATTCGGCGATCTGAAATCCGCCGCTTACTTCAACTCTCCGCCTGTAAATCCGGTAACCACGACCGTCCGGCCTGGTCTCCACCTCATATTGAAGGTTTCCCTCTTCCGCCATCAGAGAACGGCTTTCCCCTCGTTTGCTCCACCATGGCCGTACCCGCAATCGGTGGTCCGGGGGCACTTAGAGCAGTGTCGGCACTCTGTTCCCAAAGTACCTTCCGGGAGATTCCCGCCACAGTCCTCACACTGCCGGAGTTCGTTCATTTGCCGAATAGCCCGGGAAAGACCCGGGCCAGTCCACCCAGGTCCCTGAGACTTCGCGAAAGTAGCTCTCCGCTTTCCCTCCTTCTTCTCCATACGAGCGGTTTCCCTTTCCAGCCACTCCCGCATCTCGTCAGCACCCATCGCACTCTCCCCCATGCTCACTCCCCCGGCTTCACGCAAATCATGGTGACGTCCGTGACGACGTCACGGACCTCCAGCTCTGCCTTGCGCTCCTGCGCCGTGCCCTTGTTGTACGCCACGGCGGACGTGTGCCGGGCTCCGCCGGCACTCCACTGAACCCGGTAGCTTTCCACAAGATCCCCTCTCTCAGCTCAGGTGAAGCGGCTTGTGGGGGCGGTTGTTCTTCCACGTCTCCGTGATGTTCTCCCCGTCCTCGTAGACCTGGATCGAGTAGCCGTAGGGGGTGAGGGCGCCGGACTCGCGGGCCTCCGTCTCTCCGTGCTCCTCGATGTCCTCGGCCGCAGCCGCCTTCATGGCCGCAAACGCAGCGTCGTAGTCCTCGAAGGTGCCGAGCGTCCCCGCGCTCTCGCCCTCCAACTGGAACTCGTCTCCCACTGTCCCTCTCCTCTCAGGCGTCTTACGGCACATCGTGCCGTACCCCACGGGCGGCCCCCGGGGGCCGCTTTACTCCTCATCAACGAGAAGCGGCCCACCCCTGTAGGGATGGGCCGCTCACCTGCTTGTGCTGCGTCGTGTTACGCGGTCGCCGCCGCGTACGCCTGCTGGATGTTCGCGGGGATGCGGCCACGGTCGTTGACGTCGTAGCCGTTCTGCTTCGCCCACACCCGAATCGCGGCCGTGTCCTGCTTGCCACGCGCAGACACCGCGCCACGCGCCCGAGCAATACCCGGGGCCGTCTTGCCCCGACGTGCCTTGTCAACGTACGGCGCCATGGCCTTGCGGAACTTCTTGGCGTTCGCCTCGCTCAAGTCGATCTCGTACGCCTTGCCATCCACCATGAACGTAACGGTTTCCGCGCCTTCACCAGCCTCCTTGCCGGTGAGGTCGTCGATGAGGGTGATAACCGTCTTCTGAGCCACTTGTGATTCCTGCCTGTCTCGTGTCCGTGAGCGTGGATCACATGCCGTCCCTTCACGTAATCCATACGGAGGCTTTCATATGTCCAGCCCCCGCCTCAACCTTTTTCGGATTCCTGCTGTCTCCGCGCCCTCCCGGAGGACGACGGAGGACCCCCAACACCCCTTCCAGTCAGGGAAGTTGGAGAGTGCTTTACCTGATGGGAATGAACCTGTCGGGCGTCAGGTAGCCCACCAATTCGCCCGTCACCACGTGCCTGACCGGCTGTCCTTCAGGGACTTCGGCCTCGACCTGGTGGCCGTCCTCCTGGTCCTGGCCCTCGCCCTTCTCCGGGGGATACGCCCACCAGATCTGAGCCGCAATGGCGCCCTCCCACAGGGTCTCGCCGTCATCGGAAGTGATCCGGTACCGCCCCCGATCTGCCGACAGGGTGGCCAAAGTGCCGCTCGTCGTCGGCATCGAGGAGCGCTTTCCGCCCTTCCCCCCGAAGAGGCAAGGGAAGTTCACTCCGACCCGATCCGCCCGCACAGCGGGAATGTCCCCGATCGGGCTGTGCATCCATTCGCCCGCCTTCGGCCGCTGTGCCGCCCGGATCTCCCCGTTACCGGGGAACAGGGTCACCCACGTCTGACGCGTCGCCGGATCGGTTCCGGCCTCACCCACGCACACTCGAATCGCCTCGACCTGGTGGCCGTTACGGGTCGCCTTCACCTTCTTCGGCACCGCCAAGAGCGTGCCCACACGGGTCACCTCGTGCCCCCTCGTGTCCGATCCGAGGGCGCTCACATAGTCGCCCGGATTGACCAGAGCAACCATCTTCTTCAGCTCGTCCATCATTTTCTCTTTCTCCCAGTTAGGTGAACGGTGTCTGTTTCCGTGCTCCTGGCTGTCGTGGAGCACCTTCAAATCAGGCGCCTTCAACTGGTCGGCGCAGACGTCGCAGTCACAGGTGTGACCGACACAAAGCCAGCAGTCCACGACGTCACACAGCCGATCCGGCCCGTACCCGTCGCCCCGGTTGTATGAGTAGGGGTAGAGCACGTGCTCTCGCTCGTACCGGTGGCCGTGGGCCAACGACACACCCGGGCACGGGGACTTGGACGCCCGCGCTCTCTCCTCGGTCGTCCAGGCCGCGCGGCATCCGGCGCACTGGTGGCGGCCCTCCGGCCGCAGTCTCGCGCGGTGTTTCACGTGCGGACCTTCTCAGGTACCGCCTTCTTTGCCGGGGCCTTCTTCACGGGAGCCGCCTTACGGGCGGTCTTCCGCCGAGGTGCCGGCTGAGCGGCAACGGCCTTCTTGGACGCCGTCTTACGGGCGGGGGGCGCCGCTTTTTTCGCGGCCGTCCGCCTCTTCGGGGGAGCCTCCACGGGCAAGGACTCGGGGCGGACAGGGACCAGGCGGTACACCAGCGGGTTGGGACCAGGACGCACCTGTTGCTGTCTCACGATCTCGACGTCCGCCATGCCGCTGGCCGTGTCGAAGAGCTGAGCCGCCGAATACTTAGACGAGAACGCCCGGAGCAACTGCGCGCTCGTCATCTCACCCCCGTACGCTTCCAGCTTCTGACGGATCTTCACGTCCAGAGGCGCAACCGTGCGAGACTTCCGCACGCCCTCTTGAGAAATGAGCTGCTTCACAGACGTGATGGAGTAGTCCACAAAGGCTTTTGCGGCGTTCAGAGCTTTGATCGTAAGCACTGTCTTCCGTTCGGCTGCGGTAAGGACGCACGCCACCCGCAAAACCTGATCGGATGCCCGCGCGAAGTAGCAAGAGACCTCGTCGGGAAGCTCTTCCAGGGCCGCCCTGTACTCGTCTCGTATCGTGTCGAAGTGGTCAGCCGACGCGTTACTGAATGTGATCCTGCGCGGCTCTTTCCGAGACCATTCGTAGGCCAGTCGGAGAGAGCTGTTCACTCGCACCTTGTCCAGGGGGTTGCCTTCCATTTTTATCCGGGAGGAAAAATATTTGGACGGCTCGACCATGACCGGGAGGAGACGGTTGTAAGAGCCTCCCTGAGCGTCCTTGCGGCTCGTGTACTCGGCCCACAACAACGGCTGAATGTGCGCGTGGAACCCGAGGGAGGGCCGCTCAACGGTGACCTCTACCCCCTTGCCGTCCCGCTTCGTGATATTAGAGATCGGTTTTCCGTCCCACGCTGTACGGAGAAAGCCGCTGTATTTGGGGCACCTCTTTACCATGCTGAGGATGTTCTCCCATTCCTCGTCCACGAGCACCACTCGGCCGTCAAGTCCCAGCCCGGAGGTAAGGGAATCCTGTTCCCGCTCCCACAGCGTCTGTACGAGCGACGGGCCCGACGCAATTCCGCCCTTCCTGCGGCTCTTGATCCAGTCTCCAATGCTGTCCTTGAGGACAGCCACGGCAGCGTCAAAAGCCGCTCCCTTGCCCGCACTGGTGTTCCCGGCAAGGACCGTCCACACTACGACGGGCCGCCCATCCGGTTGTGCAACAGTGTCGGTGATCGCGGCCGAGTACAGCGCCAACACAGCAGCGTGCACCCCGATCGGATCGCCCTCCGTGTGCGGCATTGCCGCCCTTACTGCGGCCCCGATGGGCCCATAATCCATCGACTTGTAGCGCGCTTTCTCGTCCACCCTTTTCCTTCCTTTCTCTGCTTCACGGACGGGGAGTGAGCGTCCATGGATCGGGCCGGACCTGTCCCTGTCCGGCCCTCACCAAAGCCGCTCAGCTTTCCGAGTCGTCGTCCTCATCAAGGCCGAGTGTCGCGTTCAGAATGTCCGAGGAAGCCTTACGCGCAGAATTCGCACTCTCCCGGAACGCCCGTGCCGCGTAGTGATACCCGGAGTTGGTCATCCAAGACTTATCCTGCGTGGCCTTGACTTCCTGATCAGCCTGCCCGGCCTCGTACGCGGATTGGGCCTTCTTTTCCGACTTGCCCATGTGGTCGATGTAGACCTGTAGCGCGGTACGAATGATGACCTCGTGTCGACTCAGTACCTCGTGATAGCGGATTAGCTCTTTTTCCATGCCGTATTCGATGGCGCTCACTTGCCCCCCTCATACGTAACGATCTCGGTACCGATGGCCTCTATCCCGCCCTCAGTCGGGTCCAGGTCGTATCCCTTCTGGCTCAGCAACAACCAGACCTGATGCTTAATCAGGGGTTGACGTCTCAGCGGATGAGCCGAGACCTCCATGGACTCTTCCCGCGTGGTTCCCTCTTCGGAGAGAACGGGGAACCACACCCGGTAAACAATCCACTCTGCACTCATCAGGACTCTCCCTCTTCCGTAATTTTCAGAACTCCCTCATGCCCCATGGCCTTTGCGACCCACTGAATCGCACCCTCACGTGAAACGAACGCTCCCTTCTTGGGAAGCGGGGCCCCTTCGGCCTCGTCCCACGTAAGGCACTCGATCCAATAGCAGTCGCTGCCCACCCTGCCTACCCGGGCAGTTCCGTTGGGGAAGGTGACAAGAGCGCCGCCCGGCTCGATTTGGTCGACATGGACCGTCACGGGAATGCACTCGCGCTCGTCCACCACACGCGCGGAGAACTGCACAATGCGCGTGAACGGGTGCTCATACTGGATCTCCTCCAGTGCGGCCCGAGCCTGCTCCTCGGTCGGATGCTGAGAGACAGGCACAAACTCCCACTTGATTGTGTCCTCTCTGGCGTACTCGACCTGATAGACAACTCGGTCGTCAGCGAGGCCGATGAGTTGTGCGAGGGTCTCGAACTCCACTTGCGGGCGCCTCTTTCTCTGTCCAGCCGCATACTCAGCAGCGGCCACGTGCGCGAGGGCGCAGGCGGCTGCACGCGGATTCGCGTAGCGGCTGGCGACCTCTCCCAGCTCCTTGCACAGCCCCGCGAAGGCCCGCACCCGGAAGGGCGGATCAGAGATGCCGGCTGCGATCCGGGCTCGGGCTCGGGCGTGCTCGACGTCCAGGCGCCATCTCCCTGTACGGCTCACGCGTCCGCCTCCCCGAGCTGGGCGACGAACCGCACCAGCCCCGACCGGTACGGCACCTGAGGATGCCTCTCAGAGGTCCACTGGACGGTGTAGATGTGCTCAGGCGCCCAGTGCTCGGCCTCGACCTGGACGACGCGGCCGACCCGGTCAGGGAACCGCTCGTGCGTGACGTCGTTGCCTACGGCGAACTCCGGCTCAGGCGCTTGAAGTTCACCCCGGTCGACAGCCTTCAGGAAGGCAGTCCAGACGTCGGCGGGTATCCGGCCCCGCATACCCACGCGATATCCAGCCTGGATACCCCACTCTCGGGCCGCGCGAATGCGGTACGCCTCCGAGGCCAGCCACGCACGCCTGTCACGCTCCGCCGTGCGGCTCACGTCGTCGTGCTGCCTGTACTCCGTCAGTACCTGGATCTCCCTGAGTCTCCGCTCATGAGCGACGATCGAGACATACAGGCGGATCTCTGGGGGAGTCACGGGCAACCCGTCGCCCTCTATGCGGTAACCCCGCTGCACCATCAAGGCCCGTACAAGTGCGGGATCGGGATCGCTCTCTCGGCCACTCAACGGGACCCCGGGCATGCCAAGCGCCACGGTCCGCGTAATCGACCATTCCCCGTACCGCCAGAAGACCCGGTCAGTGCTTTCGAGCCCCAAGGGAACGATCTGTTCCCAGGCGCCTTCCATGACTTCTCCGGAATCAGCTACTACCGCTTCCGCCTCTATGAGGGTGGCCACGGACGCAACTACCGTCCCGTGGCGTACTACTTCAAACATGGCTAGCCTTTCTAAACGAGCTTCTCCGGGTGCCAGGTGAGCGCGTTCTCTCGCGCAGCTGCGAGCACCGCCAACACCTCACCCGACGGTTCGGGAATAGCCCCGAGGACGCGGCGCACCGCCGAGTGAAACGTTCTCTCATCCGGGGTGTAGGGCCAGATCGTCAGCCGGGGAACCTTCCAGCACCCGTATTCCTCCAACGTCTCGGGGTTCCGCACGATCATCTCTACGCCCTCGACTCTGGGCGTCCACCGGACATCCACGCGGACAGTTGCGGTAATTCCGACTGCAACATGGTCAGCGTTCATAAATGCTCCTTTCTAGTTGCCGAGCAAAAGGCGCGGCGGCTCTGTCCCCCACCGCCGCGCCTCAAGCTCACCGACTAGCTACGAGCCTCGTTCAACGCCTTGATGGCCGCCTCCCGCAGTTCCTTGGGGTGGCATCCCCGATGCCTGCGGGCACGGCGCATGTGGCTGTAGTACATGACGCCCTGCCAGTTCTCTCCGCCGTCGCATCCCAGAAGGCAGCGCACTTTCCAGTGCGTATCGCTCCCCGGGTAAGGTGCGAGCGGCTCCCAGCCCAACCCGCGAATGCGGGAAATCGCCTTGGTAGCCGCCTGAATGTTGCGCGGGCTCGCGCCGGTCTTCAGGACCGGATCAAGGTCCGGTATTTCCTCGTTCTGATCGGACATCTCTTTCCCTTCCTCCTAGTTGTCTCCGTGATTGCGGGCATGGATGAGGTCAACGCCCCCATCGGGGCAGTGCGGGCACGGCACGGCTCTTTCCCGCTCGCGCTGTTCCCTGGTCACCTTGACCTCACCCCCACATGCACCACAGGTCATAAGCATTCAAATTCTCCTGTCGGTAGATGCGAAAAGGGCACGGAAGATCTGTCCCTTACCCTCCGTGCCCTGAAAACCGCGTCTATTCCTCGCGCTGCCGACGACTACGGCAGGACGCACAGAACCGGCACGGGTCCACGATCTGAACCCTGTGGTTCTTGAGCATTCCCCGGGACCAGTCGGATTCCAGTTGCGATGAATCCCCGCTTTTCATCGCGGCGGTGGCAGCGCGCCAAAGGCGATAGCCCTCGGGGTCGACGTCCCGCCATTCCGCGTAAGTGGCGTCCCGCTTCTGCGTGTTCTCCGCAAGTTCGGCGTCCGTATACACCTCGGGCACCGGACGGGTACCCGCCCCATTCGGGTAGGTGTAGTAGAAAGCCCCGGGCTCACTCGCGTAGAGGTAGAACCGCAGATTCATCGCGATTGTTATAGACGTACGGCGCATCACTTCCCGCCCCTCTTGCGCTCACGCAGCATTTCCACGGCCTCACGCTCGATGATCCGCAGCAAGTCATTCGGGAGCGTGGCGTTTTCCTGCCCGTGGTCCTCCCGCATGTAAATGGCGTACATGCCCTCTGCATGCTCCAACGCACGCGTCCATTCGCTGTACGCGTCCATGCGTGGCCGAGCGTTCAGGTCAAGCGGGTAGCGTGCGAAATGCCCCCGCCAGTACTGGAGTTCGGCCAGAGGCCGGACCACACGGCTAAGCGCGATCCACATGTTCCGTTCTGTGGCCGTGACCGCTTTCAGGGCGCCCTCTCGAAGCGTCGGAAGGTCAAGTGAAGGAGTGCCCCTCTCCCCGATGATCGGCTCGTCAGGGATAAGCCCGTACTGTGTCCGGTATTCCTCTATCCGGATACTCTCCCACCCCTTCCAAAGGCCCGAGTGTTCCCCGCACAGAATCGTGCGTACTCTGACCGCTTTGGGTATTTCGGTACGGACAACGACCCCCGGATACGGGCAATGACTCCCTTCCCGAACCCGGTAGACCTCGCACAGGAATTCGCCCTTCACGGCCGTCTGTGCAATCTCCGCGCTCGCGGCTTCACCAACCCACACGTGCTTGCTCTCTGGTGCAACCCATTCGTAGGCGAACCACTTCTCCGGGTGCGGGTCACTGTCCACCCGGACGACGTACCCCCCGTATTCTTCCGAGGACTGCGCCCCCAGATAGAACGAGCCGTCGGTTCCCTGTCTCCACTGAGCCATAAGGCCCCCTTTCTAGATGATTTCCATGCCTCTGAGCTTGTCTCTAGAGACTGGCCGAGTAGGGCATGGGTGATCTCCGCCCGGAAAACCGGGTGACCTTCCCATGCCCTCTACGGTCAATCGCTAGCGGCACACGTGCCCGAATCCGTCAGCGCCGGAACGGCAGGCGCCATCGCGGAAGCCGTCGTTGAACGCGTCCACTTCCGCCCGCTCAATGCGGGGGCCCATGTCCGCCCGCACGATCTCCGCCATCGCCTTAGCGGTACCGCCTATGACACACAGGACCGAGAGCGCGATCATTCCGATACGTGCGCGCATCAATCCGTCGCCGTAATCTCGGCGCCGACACGCTCACGCTCGAACTCACGCATCCTCGTAATGCCGTGCTCCACGGTTTTGGACGTCATCTTGAAAGCGACAACGCGCGGCTTTCGGAGTCCAGACCAGTACTCGGGCCGCCTATGGGCGACATTCCAGATACTTCCGTCCGCCATCTCAACGACGTCACGCCGGGAGATCGCCACGTCTCTCATTTCGAACGACACTCGACGTACCACCTTGAGTAGCACGACCTTGCCGTCATCCAAGCTGATCACGCTTTCTCCTCTTGTTCGGGCATGAAAAAGGCACGGCCGTCTGTCCCTGTCAGCCGTGCCCGGATTTCTGCTGCGGCCGGCACACCCAAGGGTGCCCCGGAGTCCCTACGCCTCTCGACGGTCGCCGCAAGCCAAGGCGAACTCATGCGATATGACGTTCTGCCGGTCCCTGGGAACGCCCCCGTATTTGTGGTGCAGCGCGCTTCCCTCGAAGAACTCGAAATCGTCTTCCGGAAGGTAAACCGCGTAGCGGAATTCACCCTCGTCCGGCCAACGGTCCGCGCTGGCTTCGTTCAGGGCATCCCGCACTCGCTCAATCTGCTGCAACTTTGTCTTGGACCGGAACCGTCGAACTCGCCTATCGAATCCGTCCCGGAGATGCTCCCAGTCGTCCTCAGACAGGTAGAGGACGTAGCGGTACAAAGCACTACTCACGCGCTCTCTCCTTCTCGCGTACGCAGCTCCCGCCGCAACACGCGGAAGGTGTGGATGTCCTCGTTACGAATATTCCAGTGGCGGACCGAACCGCACTGCTCGATCTGATACCGCTTCACCAAAAGCTCACGCCGGATATCGTCCGTACTCATGGCGGTTATCTCCCGCCAATGCTCCCGACGCGCAGAGGACAGCGTGAGAGCGTCTCTACGCGTCAGAGAGCGGATTACCTCTGCCCGCTTTTCCGGGTCGCTCATGTCCCCGTAAAAAGACCCGTACATGTCCAAGTAGGCGGAGTAATTCCGCTTACGCTCCGGACGTACCTTGACGTATATCAAGGATCTCCCCTCAACCGACCAACACGCCCTTTTGGCGCAGTAGGTAGAGGAAGGCACGGCCGTCTGTCCCTTTCGGCCCTGCCCTCGTGACTACCAACTACGTCAGTGCAGACTCTCGCAGTTGTGCGCTGCTGAGCCCATGCGGACACCCAAGCGGTAGAAGTGCCCCGGCAAGAGTTCGCCGCTCTTCTCAAGAGCGCTCACCAACTCTTCAAGGTCCCACCCCTCGTAATCCCAGTGAGACCCCTTGCACTCTTCAGCGGTTTCGGGGAACCACTCTCCGAGCGCCTTAGCCATGTGCTCTTCGCACAAGGTCACGTCGGCAGGCGAGTAATAGAAGTACTTCTGAAGCACCGCTATACCCCTTCCTTGGGCAGGATCACAGCCCCGGTCTGGACATAGGCGCGTCCGCTTTCGCAGACTCCGCAGATGTGACCCAAAGGACGGAAGATCAGGAAAGCGTGCAGCGTCTCACTGGCAAGCATCACTTCCGATTTCTGCATGGCGTGATCCGCGCACAGAACCATGCATTCAGCCGGGTTCCAGGGGGATTGCCTGAACACGGTGAAGAGCACCACATCGGTCACGCCCTGTGCGCGTACCTGTGACGCCAGTCGAGTAATACCCGCCTTGAAGGTAGTAACCCGCTTCGAGTCGTTGTGCATTTCAAGCCGCCTTGTGGTTCTCGCAGTTGCAGCCGGGCATGTTCGTGCAGTACATAGCCGCGTATCCGTGACGCTGGAGTACCAAGTTCGCCCGGTACTTGACGTTTCCGGAAAGCCACCACTCAACGCGCTTGACGCCCGATTCCCAGTCGTCACCCACCTGAGCCGGACTAGGTCCCCCTTCAAAGGGTTCCGTGAACACCCAAAACGTCACGTCACCCCCAATGACCTTCTCCCCGCGCTTCTCCATGTGCACTTGCACGTTAGCGTTCATGCTCAGCCACACAGTCAGCACGAGAGAACTACCTATCTCCTGCTTCCTGATCTCACCTATTGCGGGCATGGTTTCCCTTCTCTGTCCCACTACATTCCTTGTTCGTAATGGGTGATGGGGCGCACGGAAATCTGTCCCTGTTTCCCGTGCGCCCGACACCCCTACGACAACGGGGTGACTCGGATGTTAATGTCCGCCACGCCCGCATAGCCGGTCATGAAAATGTCCCGCTTAACGCGCTGCACCGTGCGGGGATCGGCGAAAGGAATCATCAGATTCCCTATGAAATCGATCATGTTTCCCCACGCCGGAACCTTGGCACCGAAAACCCCGTCGGAGTCCTTGACACTCACCAGGAAACCGGGGTGGTCCCGGTATTCACGGTGAAACGAGTAGCTACCGACAGGGATGGTCCCGCGCTCGCGCTTGACTCCCTCAACGGCCATCGCCATTGCCACCCCTCAGGATCGCTGTACGGCCCTCTCGGGCCCTTTTGGAGTGCTTCACACAACTCCCCTAGACAGACCCACTCTCAGACGCGTAGAGACGCACTGAAGAGGTTCAGCGAGTATCAGTCGCCGTGACCCCCCTGGTTCGCACGCTGGAAACGTCGTGTTGGGTCGGTCTGCCGTAGGCAATCATGGAATGCGTTTTCCCGGCCTGTTTGGCAGTCCCGCCGGGCGAACTCTTCCGTGGCCGGATCAGGCACCACGGGCGGATTTTTTATTCGCGGGTCTCTCACCTTGACCCAACACACCCCACCCCTACCGGACCTAGCCGGATACTCATGCTGTGTGCTGCCCGTTTTCTGCCACGTAGCTACGGCGTTCCTGTTAGCGGTTATCCGGTCACTGCCGGGCCGTTCCTGCTATTCACTGTGTGGGTTTGGGGAGGCACTCTCACTCCCGCACACCAACCTCTGATCCGCGTTCTGCGTGAACCCCGTTTCCGCATCCCCGCTCAGCGGGTGGTACTCCGGGGCCGCTCTCGTTCGGTGCGGTTGGTGTTGCGAGACAGAACATTGCCTCTATTCATCGCGGGAGGCAACTTCTGAGAAAAGGATCGGGAGAGGAACCGCGCACCCGCACGTAGAGGCAAGAAGCAGCAGGTCAGACGGCTCACGCCCGCATGAACAAACGACATAAATAGGTACACAGCACCCTTGGAGAATCCCGTATCGCGGGAGGCAACTTTTTGCTTGTGCTTTACCTTTACATAGGTCACTAAGGTCTATATCGACCCCACCCGTTACCTTCGCGTGACCATACTGGACGGCCTCAATATACCCATACCCCGTATATAGATGGGTTGATATCGGGCATGGCAATTCACCCCATCATGTCAGCATTAATGCCGATATCGCTGTGACTCAGCTCACAAAACTAGTGGGAGTGAGTGCGCCCTCTGGGGCGCCCCTCCCTGGGTCCGGTCCCCACTCGCCCCTCACCACCGACACCCCCCACTCCCCCTCGCCCCTATCTGTGCACCCTTTACCGGTGTGCAGCATTAATGTTCACAAGCGCACAAGACATTAATTGTGCACACCCAAAGCTGTGCACAAATAACCCGGGGGTAATGCAATTATTATGAACACGAGGGACCGCAGGGGGCGCCTTCCTTCCATCGTGTACGGGTTTAAAGACTTTCACGAACGCACAACCTGGCCCCGCCCTCAACCCCCTCCAGACCCCTCCGCGGCCCCGCTGGCCGGCACCTCGGGCCCCCTGGCCCTCGCCGGGACCGTAATGGTGCATCACCTGAGGGTGCAACAACATTATTGGTGTGGCCTCGCCCACACTTCGGCTTCCCTGCGTCCGAGGTTGGCTCAGAGGACGCGTAGGTTATTTATGGCGGCCCGGGTTATATACCCGGGTCCGGCAGCTCTGACAGCCATTCGTTCAAGCGCTCTAGGTCCCTGTGCCAGGCTCTCGTCTGGTCCCCGTTGGCCTGGAGGGCGACCACTACCGGATCGATGATGTCCCACTCGCACGCGGCCTCGTGGCCTCTGGGTAAAAGGCAGAAGTCTCCGCTTCGCTCCTTGTAGCAGTGAGGTATAAGGCTCAGATAGCTGACAGCGGGTTCGTCATCCCAGCAGTAGAAAACAACGTCCTCAGAGTCAGGGATCGGCCTCAAGAAGGCCGCATGGAAATCGTGGGGTTCATCGGACAACTCACACTGGTAGGAGCCATCCGGCTCATAGTCGTAGGCTCGGATATCACAGGGAGCTATCTCGAATGATTGACTCGCCAGGGTGATGGATAAGGCCCTCATCGAGGGGCATCGTAGGGGCATTTAGTGTGCTCCGAATATTACCGGTAGCCGTCGGTATCGCCGTGCTCAGCTATCCGTTGGGTTGCCTCATCGTCCAAAGCAGACAGTTCTTCGGCTAGAGGGTCAACGACCTCCCAACTGTGCCCTAGCTTGTGGCCCTCAAATAAATGGCATCGCCACCTTTTTTCGTTGAGGATTCCGCACAGCGATAGCTGATCAAACCTGTGCTTGGCAGTGCTCGTGTGGCCCCAGAAAAGCCATAAGCTGACACTCCCTCGTCTACAGTTAAGCCAGATGCTCGAAGCGTGTGGGATCTTCTTGCTGTGTGCTTGGAGTTCGCATCCTGCGTAGGTTCCTGGGCCTACCTCTGCATCTGGGAAAACAGGCCCTTGCCCTCCTGGAAGCGCGTGTAGAGCGAGGAACCACTCTATTTCGGGGATCAGGATCATAGAGGTGCATGGAGCTGGCACAGCAATTTCTCCGAACGGTTTGGATCAGCGCAAAGGAAAAGGCCCCGGAAGCAGAGCCGGGGCCTTCACCTCTCGTGCGGTTGTTCAGGCGCCGAGGGCGGAGAATCCTCCGTCTACGTGCAAGACCTGTCCGGTGATGGCTCGGGCAGCGTCGCTCAGCAAGAAAGTGACCGTGTCAGCCACGGGAGTTGCGTCCGAGGTGTCCCAGCCCAGAGGAGCCCGCTCGGGCCATACCTTGGCCAGCTCATCAAAGCCAGGAATGGACTTGCCGGCCATGGTGGTGATCGGCCCGGAGTCGACCGCGTTGACGCGAATACCCTTGGGGCCGAGGTCGCGCGCAAGGTAGCGGTTGATGGACTCCAATGCTGCCTTCGTCGGCCCCATCCAGTCGTAGACCGGCCAGGCCACTGCCGCGTTGAAGGTCAGGCTCACGACCGAGGCGCCTCGCTCGGACTTCTCAAGGAGAGGCAGCACGCTGACGACGAGGCTCTGAAGCGAGTACGCCGAAACGTGCATGGCGGTGGCTACGGACTCGAACGGGGTGTTGAGGAAGTTCCCGCCGAGGGCGTCTTGAGGTGCGAACGCTACGGCGTGGACAACGCCGTCGAGCTGCTCCCAGTGGCTACGGACTTGTTCGGCCAGTGCCTGGAGGTCTTCAGGCTTCGTGATGTCCGCAGACAGGCAGTCAACGGGTGCCTTAGGCAGTCGGCCCGCGATGCGGCCCATGATGGAGCTGGGCCTACCCGGAGCGTTGGCCAGGATGACGTCAGCTCCCTGGCGCAGCGCCGATTCCGCGATCTTGTACCCCATCGACGTCTCGGTCAGAACGCCGAACACGAGGATCTTCTTGTCGGTCAAGTTCATGTGTTCGCCTCGAATTCCCTTCGCCACAGGCCGCATAATCCGTCCTGGTATTGGCCGTAGAAGTTGTGCAGGCTGGTGGTCAGACCCCACCTCTGGAGAGTCTCCTCGTCCAGCGGCGTGACATGGGTGGGGTCTTGTGCCAGAACATCCACCCTTTTGCTGTTGGGAGTCGTCACCACGAACCCCGCGAGCGCACTTTCCTTCATGCGCTCGATGAGGGATTCCGGATTCTCCAGGTGTTCCAGCACTTCCAGGGCGGCGTACCAGTTCACCGACCGCGCAGGCTTCCAGGTGAGCAGGTCGAACGTTCCGTCTATCCACGCATCCATCGGCGCATACCGGCCTCGCCAGCCGTATTCGACCCGGAGGAAGTAGTCCAGTTCGGTGTGTCCGGCTCCGAGGTCCACCAGGATTTCCGTGTCGTTGAGGCCGTACTGACGCAACAGGCTGCTCGCCGCGCGGAATCGGTTGGCCCGTTCGAAGTGGAGGCTTACATGGCCGCGCAAGTACTCCTCCGCCTGGGCGATACGGCTTGCGGGGGCGCTGGAGTACTGCCGTACGGCGTCCTCCAGATCGCCTACCGTCTTGAGCCTGCCCGTGGCCTCGTCCGGGATGGCGCAGTGAGTCAGCTTCTCCAGGGCGGTCACCGTTTCCATCAAGGCGAGGCTGTCCATCCCGAGGCCGCTGAACAGCGACTGGGACCGGTCGGCGCACTGTTCTCGCGGTCTGCCGCTAACCGTGCCCAGTGTGGCCGTTACGAGATGCATGATCATGAACTCAACCCTCCCGGGCGGGGAGGGGCGGGAGGGGGATGAAGGTACGTCGGCGTCCTCCGGGCTCGGCCTGCCCGGTCGTGTGCTCGAACCGGTCGATCAGGAGCTTGCAGGAGCCGCAGAAGCTGCCGCAGGTCATCTTGTCTGTGACTGCCGGCGGCACAATGTCGCTGACCCCCTTCAGCCCGTGCCCAGCGCGCACCTTGCCCACGTAGGCGGAAGAGTTGATGCGGCCGAGGATGCTCCGGAAAGACTCCTCGAAGAGGTTCCCGAACCCCAGCTTTTCCGGCACGTTGAAGGCCGCGCAGGAGTAGAGGTCTCCATTGACCTTCATGAGCGCGCAGGGAAGAACGTACGTGCCAACCGTGGGGGCAAAGCAGTCGTAGCACGCCCCCATCCAGCGCGTCACGGTGGTTTCCCCGGGCCGGTTGATGGGGGCCTGGTGGTCGAGGCGCTCGTTTTCCAGGTAGACCCGCATCGTGGAGTGAACCCGGTCGTGAGGGAAGTCGCCATACATCTGCTCGTAGAGCGCCAGCAGCTCGTAGATGCGGTGGTTGCGGTCCGAGGGGTCCGCCAGGCTGGATACGGCGATGGTCAGCTCGCGGTCCGTGAACTCGGTGCTCACGTAGCGGATGATCCGCGCGATACGGTCCAGCGGCGTTGTCTGTTCGCCTATGGACACCATCAGCAGCGGCACGAAGATGCGGTTGTTGAGGAGCCCGGCGTGGACCAGGCGCTCGAAGACGCGCTGGCATCCCTTCTCGGAGCCCCAAATGCCGTTCGTCGTGATCTTGCCGATGTCGACGGTGCCGCGCGCCAGTTCCATGAAGCGGTAGAGCTGGCGGGAGGATACGAACGGCTCGCCGCCGGTGATGGCGACGGACGGCAGGCCCACGTCAGCGAACTCGCCTATGAGACGGGCGAGTTGTACATCGGAAAGGGTCACGCCGTCGGCTACGGACTTGGCTCCCATGCCGCAGGACTTGCAGGTGTCGTTACATCGGTCCGTCAGCTCGAATTCGACGCGTAACGGGCGGTACGGGCCAGCCGGGAGTTTTACGGCCTCCCAGCCCGCGCGGATGAGGTCGAAGGGGTTTTCCACCTGAACCGCGTACTTTCCGGTGTAGGGGACGACGGTTCCGTGTCCGTCGATGTAGGTGTGTGCACCCTCTTTGATCATCTCGGATACCGCCTTTCGTTTGGGCCGTCGAAGACCGCTCTACTGCGATCTAAAGTCCCCCTGTCCGGACTCGAACCGGAGTCTTCACCACTACCTACAAGATCGAAAAGCGGAAGGATCGCGGTGTGCTCTTCCTGACTTAGCTACAGGGGGTTTGTGGTTGTGCAGGGCGCTCGATCACCCATCTTTCGCCGTCGGGAGACGGGTGATCGAGCAGCCCCCTCGCCCGGTTTCGCTCCGGGATCTCGGCTAGGAGTGGCCGTTCTAGTTGTCACAAGAACTAGCCGCGCTCTGCAATTGAGCTACGAGGGGAAGTCTGGTCCGCTAGAGAGCGGAAGACTTTTCGTGCTCCCAATATGCGGCGTCTGCGAGCACATTGAAAAGATGGTCACGTGTGGTCTGGGCCGCTCTTATACGGCGTTCCCTGGCGTTCTCCCAGAACCCCCGATTGATCGCGGGCTCCATGAACGCCTTCAAGGAATCCTGGATGACGGATGCCGAGAAGTGTCCGACAGCCAGTCCCATCCCCCAGAAGGCGAGCTGACGATTCGCCAGGAGATATTGGGTTGCCACTTCCGGTTCAGTTTCGGGCCACACCACCGACGCCAGCACATCGTCACTCGCTATGTCTCGAAGCAAGTCGGCGTGCTGTGCCATGACCGCGACCCGCCTCATCTGCCTGTGCCGGCGCTCCGCCAGGGCGATGTGTACGACTCCGATACCAAGACCCGCCAGACCGATAACGGTGCTCGTCTTCAACGTAACTCCTCAGCGCGGCTCGGGAGTCGACCAGCCGTTTTCGAGGTAGGCCGGGAAACGACGAGAGTCGTTGAGGACAGCGAAGGCCGCATGAATCCGCCTGGCGGTGAGCTGCGTCGTGTACGCCTCCAGCTTGGAGACCTTGACGAACTTGAAGTCCGTCAACTCCGGCTCCTCGCCCTCCTGCGGCTGAGGGAGGACGATTTGAATGCCGTTCGGCACGGTACCGCAGTCCCAGACGAAGTTGATTCCCTCGGCCGATCCCGTCTCGTCGTTCCGACGCACATAATCCGTCAGGAGAAGGTTCGTCGACCGGACGTTCAGTCCAGTTTCTTCGTGGATCTCGCGCTGAAGCGCCTCATAAGGCGCCTCGTCCCCCTCAGCAGAACCGCCCGGGAGATTCCACTTGTAATCCCCGTAGTTCTTTCTGACCAGCAGCACTTCCCCCTCCTCGTTCCGGATCATCCCGAGTGCCCCCACACGGCGGCGAGGCGGTTCGGTGAAGCTGACATCTTTGTGCACGTTTCCCCCTCCGGAAAACGGATTACTGAAGTCTCACCTCGGCGAGGCGAGGTAGTCCCCTTGCCCGGACTCGAACCGGGGTCTCTGTGCCGTCTGCGGGTTGAGCGACCGCGACAGCCAAAGCACATTGTGTTACTTGTGAATCATCAGGAGGTTGTGCTTACCACCAGTTGGTTGGCGGTCATTGGCTCTTCCGTATTGAGCTACAAGGGGCCGATATTAAGTTGTGAGTCCCCTTCCCTGGTTTCGAACCAGGCTCTTCCAACCTGAGCTAAAAGGGATCGGGTTTCCCCTGCCGAGGGCCGTTCAGTAACCCTCGGCAGGGGGCCTACTCCACACCGCTTGGCACCCCGGAGTAGGCATTTCCTCTCACCGGTACGGGGAGACCGGTAAGAGGTGGTCCCCACTACTGTGGCTCGTGATCACAATAGGGAGGTGGCGCCCTGCCCTGCTGGCCTTGAGCAGCCCTGGGGGAAATGAAGACCACCCAAGCAGATGCCAGCAGGACAGGAGACTAGCTAGACAGAGAACCAAAGGGCTCCCAGTAGGAAACCGGCGACCAGGGCAATGCCATGCGTTGCCAGGAATTCCAGTGCTTCGACGCGCGCCTTTCTCATAGCTCTGCTTCCTTCTGTTGCGTGGGGGATGACCGCCCCTGCCGAGGACCAAGAGTCGCGAAATGTAACCCGGCAGGAGCGGAGATTCATTGTAGGGGAAAGTTGCCCCGACGCTGGGCCTCACGGAAAGGCCCTAGCTTATTGAGCTGACGTTTTTCGTACGGGGTCGCCGGGCGAAGCCGCGCCTTAGGCGCCTTCCACGGTTTTCCGTAGGGGCGTTGAAGCATCACGTTTACGCTGTCGATCTTCTTGACAACTTCCGCGACCATGTCCTTTTCTCGGTCGTACACGATCGCCCCCACCTCGAAGGTCATAGCGAGCACTCCCTATAACCCTTTGCGGCGATAGCCCCGTTGAGGCCCTCCGACAGCGCCAAGATCTCGATTTTGTTCGGGGGTACCTCCCACTCCAGCCCACCCCTGATTGGGCGGAGGCAGACACGACCACCGATGTTCCCCGTTACCTTCCCTACGCAGTTGGTGCGGGTATCCCGCGCAATCTCTCCGCGCTGGGGCATCCTGGGTTCCTCGGGGCCGGTCATGTGTCCTCCCGGCTCGGCTCATGCGGGTGCTGGCTGATCAATGCGTTGGCGTACTGCACTCCCAGCACTGACCCCACGTCCCGCTGCACCTCGCGGAACTGGTGGATCTCGGAGCACAGCCGGCACTTCGCATGCGGCACGGGCTCAAGGTCGGCAGGCGCCGCCCCCTCCAAGAAGAAGGGCCCGTCATCCTGATCCTGCAACCTGAGGAACGTCCTGGAGACGATCAGGGCCTCCAGCTCCTCCAACGAGCCCATGGCCCGCCCTTCTCCTAGTTCGCCCATGGTGGGCAAGAGCGCCTGCGTCCTCCTTGTAAGCCGTATGCGCGCGGCTCCGAGGTCACCCGTCGACCGCAAGACCCGTTGGCGCTCCGTCACCGAACTTGGCACCGCCGTCTCGGCGGTCTGTGTACGCTGTGGCGGCATACCTGACCTGGGGATGGGAAGGGTATGGATCACGGGAACCTCGGAAGTCTCGCGCTTCTCCTGCTGGGGCATCACTCACTGTCCGTGCCTCAAGAGTTACGGCTCAGCCCGCCGCGCAACAGGGGGTTGGCCTTAACAACGCAGCTGTTAAGAAGCCTGAGACACGGAGGTGGCACGCTCGTGCCCATGGAGAGTGACAGCGGACAAGCCGAAGTCAGCTTGCTGGCCTTCTTCGGCACGCGGGTACGCAAGGAGCGCGAGGCACGGGGGTGGTCGCAAGCGAAGCTGGCAGAGAAGATCCACACCTCAGCTGCCCTGATCAGCTACATCGAGAAGGCTAAGCGGGTGCCAACGGCCGACCTGGCTCGTGACCTTGATGGGGCGTTCGGAACTGATTTTTTCGTGGGGTTCTACCCGTTGGTGATCAGGTACGCCTACCCCTCGTGGTTCCTCCCCTTCATCGAGCTGGAGGCGCAAGCTGCCCGACTCCGCGTATTTGAGTCGCAGATCATCCCCGGCCTCTTGCAGACTGAGGACTACGCCCGCGCAATGCTCATGGCAGTTCGTCCAGACAACCTTGATGACCTCGTAGCAGCTCGCATGACGCGCCAGGCAATCTTTGAGCGCCCGGAGCCACCACAGTGCTGGTTCATTTTGGACGAGCAGGCTCTACGCCGATGCATCGGTGGCCCTCAAATAATGGCAGCTCAGCTTGAGCGCCTACTGAGCGCGGGCAAAGATCCACGAACCGTAATTCAAGTTGTGCCGGACGAGGTACCAGCCCACCCGGGGCTTGCCGGGCCGTTCACTCTCCTGGCCTTCGAGCATGAAACAAAAGGCTCGGGGACTGCCGCGCCCAAGCCGCCCCATGATGTGCTTCACGTAGACGGCTTCTCTCAGGGTCGGACGGCCCTGGACTCGGACGAAGTCAACGAAGGCGCCCGCGCCTATGATCTGTTGAGAAGCTACGCGCTGTCACCGGAGGCGTCGGCCGATCGCATCAACAAGTACGTTGAGAGGTTGAAAGAGAGATGATCAACGGAAGCAAGCTGCCTGTCGGCTGGCGCAAGTCCAGCTACAGCAGCACCAACGGAGGCAACTGCCTTGAGGTTGGGGAAGGAGTGTCTGGTGCCGTTCCTGTCCGTGACAGCAAGGTCCCGAACGTACATCTGCACCTCACACCTCGCGCCTTCGCCGGGCTCGTCGAGTTCGCTCGCAGCGCCGCCGTGTAGGAGCTTGACCAGCGGCCCCATCTCTCTAGCCCCGTCGGAGAGGTGGGGCCTTCTGCTGTCACGGAACCGCCGCCTAGGATGGCCGAGAGCCCCCACGCTGTCCTTGTGGGGGGCTCGCCTTGTCTTCAAGCGCCCGCAAAGCCATCTAGGATGGCCGAGACCCCCCGCACTAACCTTGCGGGGGGTCTCGCTCTTAGGAGTGCTCTGAGACAGCTCAGCCCACCTGAGGACTGATCACAGCCCAGACCTCATCCCAAGACTCTTCTGTGATCTGCGGGAGGAGCTTCTCCAACTCCCTCGCAACCCACTTCTCCCGATCTTGCGGCAGCTCAAACGTGTCAGCCATCAGCGGCCTCCTACTGGTTGTGTCGTTCAGCTGAACGCGACCACTGATGGCTACTGACACCAAAAGTTCAGGTCAGGTCATGCTGTGGTGGTCGCGAGGAACGCCAAGAGATCTTGGCGGGTGACGATCCCTGAGGGCTTGCCGTCCACCAGGACGACCGCCGCATCACGGCCTTCAAGGGCCGCCATCAATCGGGCTACCGGTTCGCCCGCTCCAACTACCGGCAGCGGCGCGGACATGTGCTTCTCCAGCGGGGTGTCAGGCGAGGCTTGCGTGACGTACAGAGCGTGAAGCAACTCGCGCTCTTCAACAGCCCCAATGACTTCTCCAGCCATCACATCCGGGTGTCCGGCTCCTGGAGCAACGACGGGCATCTGCGAGACGCCGAACTCTCGCAGCACCTTGATGGCCTCCCCCAAGGACTCAGAGGGGTGCATGTGCACGAAGTTCGGGATGCCCGCTGCCTCAGCTTCTCCCTTCTGTGCGAGGACCGCGCCTGCGGTCGGGGTCTCTGTCTTGGGCTCGTCAAACCCATGTTGACAGATCCACTCGTCGTTGAAAATTTTACTAAGGTACCCGCGCCCGCTGTCCGGCAGCAGCACGACCACGACGTCGTCCGGCCCGAGCCGCTCGGCGACCCGCAGCGCGCCCACGACGGCCATCCCGCAGGACCCGCCGACGAGCAACCCCTCCTCCTTCGCGAGGCGCCGCGTCATCTGGAAGGAGTCCTTGTCGGAGACGGCGACGATCTCGTCGGCGACGGTCCGGTCGTAGGCGGTGGGCCAGAAGTCCTCACCGACGCCCTCGACGAGGTACGGCCGCCCGGAGCCGCCGGAGTACACGGAGCCCTCGGGGTCCGCGCCGATGACCTTGACCTTGCCGTCGCTCGCGTCCTTCAGGTACCGCCCGGTGCCGGAGATCGTGCCGCCCGTGCCGACGCCGGCGACGAAGTGCGTGATCTTCCCCTCGGTCTGCTCCCACAGCTCGGGGCCGGTGGAGTGGTAGTGGGAGAGGGGGTTGTTCGGGTTGGAGTACTGGTCGGGCTTCCACGCGCCGGGCGTCTCACGGACCAGCCGGTCGGAGACGTTGTAGTACGAGTCGGGGTGCTCCGGGTCGACGGCGGTGGGGCAGACGACGACCTCGGCGCCGTACGCCCGCAGCACGTTGATCTTGTCGGTGCTGACCTTGTCGGGGCACACGAAGATGCACTTGTACCCCTTCTGCTGCGCCACGATCGCGAGCCCGACGCCGGTGTTCCCGCTGGTCGGCTCGACGATGGTGCCGCCCGGCTGGAGCGCCCCGCTCTCTTCCGCCGCCTCGATCATCCGCAGGGCGATGCGGTCCTTCACGGAACCGCCCGGGTTGAAGTACTCCACCTTCGCCAGGACGGTCGCCCGGATGCCCTTGGTGACGCTGTTGAGCCTCAGCAGCGGGGTGTTGCCGACGAGGCTGATCATCGAGTCGTGGAATTGCACCGTTGTCTCCGGTTGCTTGCAAAAAACGTGGTTGTGATGGTGGCCAGCCTAAACGTGTTCACTCTCGGGTGAGATTGGCCGACGGGTCGTACGGGGCAAGGAGAGGTTGTACGGCGACGAGGGAGGTGGCGGGCAGGTATGACGAGCATGTCGAGGGCGAGGGTGGCCCGGCGGATCGCGGCGGGCGCGGCCTACGGCGGTGGCGGCATCGGGCTGGCCGGCGCGGCGGCGGTGGGCCTGCTGCTGGCGGAGGCGCGGTGGGCGCGGCGCCATGTGGAGAACGGCGCGTCCGCCCGGGTCCCGCAGGCGGACGGCGTGTACGGCGCCGGCTACGCGGCACCCGGCGAGGCGCCCCTGCGCCTGGTGCTCCTCGGCGATTCCACGGCGGCCGGGCAGGGTGTGCACCGGGCCTCCCAGACGCCGGGCGCGCTGCTGGCCTCGGGCCTGGCCGCGGTCGCCGAGCGCCCGGTGCTGCTGCGCAACGTCTCCCTGCCCGGCGCCCAGTCCGACGACCTCGACCGCCAGGTGGCCCTGGTCGTCGGCTCCGCCGAACAGGTGCCGGACATCTGCGTGATCATCGTCGGCGCGAACGACGTCACCCACCGCATGCCGCCGACCCGTTCGGTACGTCACCTGTCGTCGGCGGTCCGGCGGCTGCGCACGACCGGCGCGGAGGTCGTCGTCGGCACGTGTCCCGACCTCGGCACGATCGAGCCGGTCGGGCAGCCGTTGCGCTGGCTGGCCCGCAGAGCCTCCCGGCAGCTGGCGGCGGCCCAGACGATCGGGACGGTCGAGCAGGGCGGGCGGACGGTCTCGCTGGGCGACCTCCTCGGCCCCGAGTTCGAGGCGAACCCCCGGGAGCTGTTCGGCCCCGACCACTACCACCCCTCGGCGGAGGGGTACGCGACCGCCGCGATGGCCGTCCTGCCCACCCTGTGCGCGGCCCTCGGCCTGTGGCCGTCCGAGGAGGAGCGTCCGGACGTCTCCCGCCGCGAGGGCTTCCTCCCGGTGGCCCGCGCCGCCGCCGAGGCCGCGGCGGAGCCGGGCACGGAGGTGACGGCGGCGATGCCGACCGGCCCCCGGGGTCCGTGGGCGCTGCTGAAGCGCCGCCGCAGGAGGCTGCCGCAGACGGCCTAGGCCGGGCGGAGGCGGTGGTGCCGGACGCCGTCCTGCTCGGTGACGGACGTCGTGGTCAGGCCGGCGGTCTCGGCGAGGTGCTCGAAGCGGTCGTACCAGTGCAGGACCCACGGCCGGTCCTCGACGACGCTGTCCGCGCCGTGGTGGCGCTCGTAGCGCAGCAGGGTCGTCTGGGTGCGGGCCTGCTCGTCGCGCCGCTCGGACACGACGGAGACGCGCAGCTCCGCGCCGTCGGGGGCGGTGACCGTACGGACCGCGCCGATGGTCTCCGGTGCGGTGGGCGTCGGTGTGAAGAGGGGGATCAGGGCCGTCCCGCCCTCGTCCAGGTGGGCCCGGATGCCGCGCAGCGCCGCGAGGGCGGTGGCGTCGTCGGGCAGCAGATTGAAGGTGGGCCCCGCGAGGAAGACCGCGCGGTAGCGCCGGGGCAGGTCCAGGGCTTCCATGCGCTGGTGGTGAACGGTGACGCCGATGCCCTGTACGTCCGCCTCGCGCCGCAGCCGGGCCAGCATGTCGGCGGAGGAGTCGACCCCCTCCACGTCCAGCCCGCGCCGCCGCAGTTCGAGAAGGGGCTCACCGTCTCCGCAGCCCAGCTCCAGCGCCGGACCACCGGCCTCCCGTACGAACGCGTCGTACAGGCCGGGGTCCTGGGAGTACGCCTTGAGGGGGGCGTAGAGGTCGGCGACGATGCCGGTGTAGAAGTCAGCTGGGTCCACGCGGGGACCCTACGCAGGGGACACCCGCCCGTTCACCCGAATAAATCACTGCCCGGCACCGGACACCCGGTGCTAAAAAGCGACGTGCACACGACACTCTCCTTCCCGGACCTCCTGCGCCTCATCGACGAACGCTCCACCGCGTTCCGTACGGCCGTCGCCGCCGCGCCGAGTCTCGACGTACAGGTCCCCACGTGCCCCGAGTGGACGCTGGCCGACCTGGTCCACCACATCGGGGAGGGGCGCCGGCGCTGGGCGGCGATCGTGCAGGCGGGGCCGGCGGACGCTCCCCCGCCGCCGGTGACGGCCGAACTCCCCGAGGACCGGGCGGCCCACTCCGAGTGGCTCGCGGAATCGACCCGGCAGCTCGTGGACGCCCTCGCGCAGGCGGGCCCGGACCAGGGGTGCTGGACCTGGTGGCCGGCCTCCCAGTCCCCCCGGACGGCGGGCGCGGTGGCCCGGCACCAGCTCCAGCAGCTCCTCGTCCACACGTACGACGCCCAGCTCACGGCGGGCACGCCCCACACGCTGCCGGCGGAGATCGCCCGGGACGGCGTGGCGGAGTTCCTGACGACCTGCTGCGCGACGACGTCCCCGTGGCCGCACGCCCCGGCCACCCTGGACTTCCTCACCACGGACGCCCCCGCCTGGCGCCTGACCCTCTCCGCCGAGGGCGCACGGGCCACCACCCCGCCCACGGCCACCCCGCCCACGGCGTCCGTCGAGGGCACCGCCGAGGAGGTGGTCCTGTACCTCCACGGCCGGGCCCCCGTGTCGTCCCTGAAGGCAGAAGGGGACGTCACGGTCTTCGGGCGGCTGGAGGAGTGGGAGCCGGAGGCGTAGAGAGCCGGGAGGCGTCCAAGCAAGCGCTTAGACAATTGCGGCCAGGGTCACACGGTCATCCCCGTGACCAACCCCATACGTACGGGTAACTTCCAATCACCAGATCCTCGAACGCCCATGGAGCCGTGATGCCCGAAGCCGTGATCGTCTCGACCGCCCGCTCCCCCATCGGCCGCGCCGGCAAGGGCTCCCTCAAGGAGCTGCGCGCCGACGACCTGACCGCGACGATCATCCAGGCCGCGCTGGCGAAGATCCCCGAGCTGGACCCGAAGGACATCGACGACCTGATGCTGGGCTGCGGCCTGCCCGGCGGCGAGCAGGGCTACAACCTGGGCCGCATCGTCGCCGTACAGATGGGCCTGGACCACCTCCCGGGCTGCACGGTCACCCGCTACTGTTCCTCGTCGCTCCAGACGAGCCGGATGGCGCTGCACGCGATCAAGGCGGGCGAGGGCGACGTCTTCATCTCGGCCGGCGTCGAGACGGTCTCCCGGTTCTCGAAGGGCAGCTCGGACGGCCTCCCGGACACGACGAACCCGTTCTTCGCCGAGGCGCAGGCGCGTACGGAGCAGGTCGCGCAGTCGACGGGCGCGAACTGGCACGACCCGCGCGAGGACGGCCTCGTCCCGGACGCGTACATCGCGATGGGCCAGACCGCGGAGAACCTGGCCCGCTCGATGGGCGTGACCCGCCGCGACATGGACGAGTTCGGCGTCCGCTCGCAGAACCTCGCCGAGGAAGCCATCAAGAAGGGCTTCTGGGAGCGCGAGATCACCCCGGTGACGCTGCCGGACGGCACGGTCGTCTCGAAGGACGACGGCCCGCGCGCCGGCGTCACGATGGAGGGCGTGGAGGGCCTGAAGCCGGTGTTCCGCCCCGACGGCCTGGTGACGGCGGGCAACTGCTGCCCCCTGAACGACGGCGCCGCCGCGGTCGTCGTCATGTCGGACACGAAGGCCCGCGAGCTGGGCCTCACCCCGCTCGCCCGGATCGTCTCCACCGGCGTCTCCGCGCTCTCCCCCGAGATCATGGGCCTGGGCCCGGTCGAGGCGAGCAAGCAGGCGCTGAAGCGCGCGGGGCTCGGCATCGACGACATCGACCTCGTGGAGATCAACGAGGCGTTCGCGGCGCAGGTCATCCCCTCCTACCGCGAGCTGGGCATCGACATCGACCGCCTGAACGTCAACGGCGGCGCCATCGCCGTGGGGCACCCCTTCGGGATGACCGGCGCGCGGATCACCGGCACGCTGATCAACTCCCTCCAGTTCCACGACAAGCAGTTCGGCCTGGAGACGATGTGCGTGGGCGGCGGGCAGGGCATGGCGATGGTCATCGAGCGGCTCAGCTGAGCGGTGCGTCGGACGGCCTTCCGGGGCGCGAATGACAGCCGTACGTAGTCGAATTGACACTTGACGTAGTAGTCGGCCCGGAGTATGGGATTCCCCCGAACTCCGGGCCGATTTGTGATCCAATCTCACCCAGGATGTGACCTATCTCCCTGGCCACCACAATTCCCCAGCTCAGGGCCGTTCCACCCACCCCCTCCGGGCCCAAAGTCCTGTCCGTTTCGTGACGTTACGCACTGACAGTGGGAGAGTCCGCCCGCCAAGCTGAGGTAGGAAGTCGGGGGTCGACTTTGAACCGGGAGTACGTCAGTGAGCGCCTTGCCGATCGCCCTGCTGGTCACCACGGCCGCCACCGGTGCCGTGGGTGTCGCCGTCCTGCGCACCCTGCTGGCGCTGCGCCGCCAGGTGAAGGCGCTGAGCGTCCAGCTCGCGGACAACCACGCCGCCCTCGCCCATGGCCTCGTACCCGCCGCGCGCACCTCCGACACCGACGGGATACGTGCCGCCGTCGCGGAGGCCCTCGCGGAGGAGCGGGAGCGGGAGCTCGCCGAGGCGCGCGCGTTCTGGGCCGCGCAGGAGGCGCGTGACGTCTCCGACGCGCCCTCGCTGCTCGGGCTGCCCGACAGCGAGCTGTTCCTGCCCCGGCAGAGCGACTTCGTCGGCCTGGAGCCGGTGGGCGAACTCCCCGCCGACGCGGACGAGTTGACCGCCGGCGACTCCCCCGAACTGGCCGCGGCCCGCCGCCGCCACCCCTCCCACCCCGACTTCGTCCCCGTCCAGTCCCCGGTCATGGGGGACCACGAGCGGACGGTGTCCACACTGGAGGACCTCGCGGCGGCCCGCGTGGAACTCACGGACGTCCGCCCGGGCCCGCTGGGCACGCTCGACGTCTACGTCTTCGCCGACGGCACGACCCTGTGCATGACGCCGGGCCACCGCGAGACGGCCGAACGCCTGGCCTCCGCCCTGACCGCCGGTCACGCACCGGTCCTGCTGGGCGGCTCGGGGATCTCGGGGGCGTACACGCTGACGTTCGAGTGCGGCGAGGAGACGGTGTACATCCTGGCGGACCGGGTGATAGCGAGCTTGTGAAGGTGGGCAGCTGCGGGTGGTTCGTGGTTGCTCGCGCAGTTCCCCGCGCCCCTAAAGACAAAAAAACCGACGGTGACCGTCGTCTTTTAGGGGCGCGGGGAACTGCGCGAGCAACCCCCACGGCGGGTCAGCCGCGTACGAACCTCAGACCCCCGCACTCTTCCGCGCCTCCTCCACCACCCGCACCGCCTCCTCAACCTCCTCCGCACTCCTCAGCACCACCGCCAGATCATGCGCAGCCACCGTGATCTGATCGGCGACGGCGAACATCCCCGCATCAGGCATCACCCGAGCCTCAGCCCCCGGCTCCTCAACGGCCTGCGCCCACCGGGCCAGCTCCTGGGCCAACCGCAGAGCCTCAGCGGCAGCGCCCCGCTGGAGGCGACTCTGGGGCGCCGCCCTCAATCGATCCGCGAACAAATCAACCGCGCGCAACAACGGCGTCGTATCCACCACGCCGCGAGCCTACGCCACCGAAACTCCCCGGGTACGGGACTGTTGCCAACGGGCGAACCCTCAGGCACGGTGACCTGAAGGACCGGCTTACACCCGAACGCCCCGGAGGCGCCGATGTCCCAAGTCTTCTCCGAGGAGACCCATCGCAACCTGCTCGCCCGCATCCCCCACTGCACCGGTCGTGAAGTGTCCGACTGGCTGCGCACCGTAGACGAAGGCCCCGCTCTCCGCTTCGACGAGAAGGTCAGCTGGCTGCGCCACGAACACAACCTGGCGTACGGCCACGCGAAAGCCCTCATCCACGAGTACGACCTGAGGAGGGCCGCGCGCAAACTCCGGTAGCCGCGCACCGGCGCCCACGCATGAAGGGACCCCGCGGCGCGAACCGCGGGGTCCCTCTCAGGTACTACCTGTTGACTACCTCAGGACCAGGTCGGGACTAGTCGTCCCCGCCCTGGAGGATCGCCAGCAGCCGCAGGAACTCCATGTAGATCCAGACGAGGGTCATCGTGAGCCCGAACGCCGCGAGCCACGCCTCCTCGCGGGGAGCGCCGTACGCGATGCCGTCCTCGACCTGCTTGAAGTCCAGCGCGAGGAAGCACGCGCCGAGCAGGATGCCGATGATCCCGAAGACGATGCCGAGGCCGCCGCTGCGGAAGCCGAGGCCGTCACCGCCGCCGAAGACCGAGAACAGCAGGTTGATGGCCATCAGCAGCACGAAGCCGAGCGCGGCGGCCATGACGAAGCCGTAGAAGCGCCGGTTGACGCGGATCCAGCCGGCCTTGTAGGCGACCAGGACACCGGCGGACACGGCCATCGTGCCGAGCACGGCCTGCGTGACGACGCCCGCCGAGATGTACGTCGACACCGTCGCCGAGATGACGCCGAGGAAGACGCCCTCGAAGGCCGCGTACGCCAGGATCAGCGCGGGGGCCGGACGCTGCTTGAAGGACTGGACGAGCGCCAGCACCATCGCGATGAGGCCGGCGCCGATGGCGATGCCGTACGACTTGTTGAGGTTGGCCTCGTCGACCGGCAGCAGGAGCCAGGCGAGGACCGCGGTCACGATGACCGTGCCGAGCGTCATGGCGGTGCGGGAGACGACGTCGTCGATCGTCATCGCGCCGGACGCGGCGGGGGCCTGCGGCGGTGCGCCTTGCTGGGTCTGCTGGGCGTACGGGTTCGTCGCGTAGGGGTTACCCGCCTGCTGGGCATACGGGTTCGCCTGCGTGGCGACAGCGGGTCCCCCGGCCTGCGGCGCGGCGTTGAAGCCCGCGTAGCCGTTGTCGCGGCTGAAGCCCCGTCGCGAGAAGACCGGGTTTCTGCTCCTCATTTCACTCCTCCATGGCCACCTCGCGTGGCCTTGGCATCAAGAGTAATGGAACGGCAAAAGATTGACCCTAGTGCTTGAGGAGGATCTTTCTCCGCCGTGGTTGCTCCAACACGCTACGCGGTTCCTTGATTCCCTGACCTGCCGACCTCCATTCATGACCAAGTCGCGACACGTCCGGAACCGGGGGGAGACCGTCCGCTTATCCCCTCAGTACAAGAACCCCGTGTACCCCTCGGCCAGCTCCGCACTCGCCGCCCTGGACTCGGCGATCCGGTCGAGGCGGGCCCGCTGGAGGCGGTCCTCGAAGGGGTCGGCGTCGGGGGCGCGGTGCAGCATCGTCGTCATGTCGTAGGAGAACCGTTCGGCCTGCCAGACGCGGTGCAGGCAGTCGGCGGAGTAGGTGTCGAGGAGTCCGGCCGAGCCGGTCGACCGCTCGTGGGCGAGCGCGCGGGCGAGGGTGACGACGTCGCCGACCGCGAGGTTGAGCCCTTTCGCGCCGGTCGGGGGGACGATGTGGGCGGCGTCGCCGGCCAGGAAGAGGCGGCCGTGGCGCATCGGCTCGTGGACGTAGGACCGCATGGGGGTGACGGACTTCTGGGTGATGGGGCCGCGCCGCAGCGTCCAGTCGTCGTCCGTCTCGAAGCGCCGGTCGAGTTCGTCCCAGATCTCGTCGTCCGACCAGCTCTCCGCGTCCGTGCCGGCCGGGACCTGGAGGTAGAGGCGGGAGACGGAGGGGGACCGCATGGACAGGAGGGCGAAACCGCGTTCGTGGCGGGCGTAGACGAGTTCGTCGTGCGAGGGGGGTACGTCGGCGAGGATGCCGAGCCAGGCGTAGGGGTACGTCCGCTCGAAGACCCGGGCGTCCCTCTCAGGTATGACGCGCCGGGCGATGCCCCAGAACCCGTCGCAGCCGACGACGTAGTCGCACTCCAACGTCTCCTCGACGCCCCCGCGCCGGAACCGGACCGTCGGCCGCGTCCCCTCCACGCCCTCCACGGCGAGCGCCTCCGCCTCGAACAACAGCGGCCCGCCGTCGGCGAGTTGGAGGGCTATGAGGTCCTTGCAGACCTCGGTCTGGGCGTAGACGGTGACGGAGCGCCCGCCGGTGAGGCCGGGGAAGTCGACGCGGTGGCGGCGGCGGTCGTAGCGCAGCTCGATGCCGTCGTGCCGCAGCCCTTCCCGGTCGAGGCGGTCCGCCGCGCCGGCCTCGCGCAGGACGTCGACGGTCCCCTGCTCCAGGATTCCCGCGCGCTGCCGGTGCTCGACGTAGGCGCGGTCGTGGCTCTCCAGGACTACGGAGTCGATGCCGGCGACGTGGAGCAGCCGGGCGAGGAGGAGGCCGGCGGGGCCGGCGCCGATGATGCCGACGGTGGTGCGCATCGCGCGTTCCCTTCGCAACCGTTCACTCAGGGGTGTTCGGGCCTTGAAGGCACTCCCCCTGAAGGGTGTTCGCCTGGTGAAATTTCCTTCACCAGGTTCTGGCCATGAGTCTGCGCCCGCGTTCAGGCAGTGTCAACGGTTCGACGGGGTGCGGCCAACGCCTTGATGGACGGCGCAGTCAACCAAGAGGGGCCACGCGGTCAACGGTGCGAGCGGAGGTGCCCAGAGCCGGACTTGAACCGGCACGCCCGCTTCGGGGCAGCGAGGTTTAAGCTCGCCGTGTCTGCATTCCACCATCTGGGCTGGCCAAGGGCTCCGCTTCGTCGCGCCCCGAGCCTATCGGGACGCCCCTCCCCAACAGCGGCCGGGGGAACCGATGTTGTCTTATTTTATTGATGTCTGAGGGAGCATCAGACCACGGAACAGGCCATCCGCACTTGCCAGTAGCCTGACCGGCGATCACCGCGCGTGTACGCGGAATGACGGAATTTCACCGCTTGAACAAGGGCGCTCCACCGGTTCTCGACAATCGAGCCTCGCCGCACACCGTGTTCTCACCGTCACCTCCGGTGTCAGGGTCAGGGTCATACCCAGGTATGACAGGACCGACCCCTGTCACTCCGGAGACTGGTGCCGGAAGCAGAACCGAAGAGTGACTACAACTACGTGGTCCGCCGCCGACGATGGACGAGTCCCGACCCCGTCCTCAGGAGCGACTTCCGTGACCACCACTCCCCTCGCAGCTCGGCCGACCGCCGCCGTGGCCGCCCGAGCCACGGATCTCTCGAAGATCTACGGACAGGGCGAAACCCGGGTGGTCGCCCTGGACCAGGTATCCGTCGACTTCCACCAGGCCCAGTTCACCGCGATCATGGGCCCCTCGGGCTCCGGCAAGTCGACGCTCATGCACTGCGTCGCCGGACTCGACACCTTCTCCTCCGGCTCGGTCCGCATCGGCGAGACGGAACTCGGCTCGCTGAAGGACAAGCAGCTCACGAAACTGCGCCGCGACAAGATCGGCTTCATCTTCCAGGCGTTCAACCTGCTCCCGACGCTGACGGCCCTGGAGAACATCACGCTGCCGATGGACATCGCGGGCCGTAAACCCGACAAGCAGTGGCTGGAAACCGTCATCTCCATGGTCGGTCTGTCGGGCCGTCTCAGCCACCGCCCGTCCCAGCTCTCCGGCGGCCAGCAGCAGCGCGTCGCCGTGGCCAGGGCCCTGGCCTCCCGCCCCGACATCGTCTTCGGCGACGAGCCGACCGGGAACCTCGACTCCCGCTCCGGCGCCGAGGTCCTCGGCTTCCTGCGCAACTCCGTCCGGGAGCTGGGCCAGACGGTCGTGATGGTGACGCACGACCCGGTCGCCGCGTCGTACGCGGACCGCGTGATCTTCCTGGCGGACGGCCGGGTGGTCGACGAGATGTACGGCCCCACGGCCGACTCCGTCCTCGACCTGATGCGCCTCCTTCCCGGGGGCAGTAACACCAGCGGCTCCGCCGCGCGGCCCCGGACCCCCGAGTTCGACGCGAAGGGCCGTACGAGCTGATGTTCCGCACCGCCCTGCGCAACGTCCTCGCGCACAAGGCCCGCCTCCTGATGACCGTCCTCGCGGTCATGCTCGGCGTCGCCTTCGTCTCCGGGACCCTCGTCTTCACCAACACCCTGTCCAACGCCCTGGAGAACAGCTCCGCGAAGGGCTTCGACCAGGTCGACGTAGCCGTCCAGTCCCGTACCCAGAAGGCCAGGGCCAACGAGGTCGCCAAAGACCCCGAGCTGACCGACGCCCTCCTGAAGAAGGCCGCCTCCGTGGAGGGCGCCGCGTCCGCGACCGGCGTGGTGACCGGCTTCACCGCCATCGCCGACAAGGACGGCGACCTGATCGGCAACGGCTTCTCCTCCCAGGGCGGCAACTACTGGGGCGACAAGGACGCCCGCTACCCGCTGACCAGCGGAGCGGCCCCCAAGGGCGCCGGCGAGATCGCGATGGACGCCGACACCGCCAAGCGCGCCGGCTACCAGGTCGGCGACACCGTCCGGATCTCCGTCGACGGCCCGGTCCTCACGCCGACGATCTCCGGCATCTTCACGACGAACGACGGGAACGTCGCGGCGGGCGGCAGCCTCACCCTCTTCGACACGGCGACGGCCCAGAAACTCTTCGGCAAGACCGGCACGTACGACGAGATCGACGTCAAGGCCGCCGCCGGCGTCTCGCAGACGGCCCTGAAGTCCGCCCTCGACAAGGCCCTCCCGACCGACAAGGTCGAGACGACGACGCGCGACGAACTCGCCGCGGACCAGGCGCGGATGATCTCCGCGTCGATGAGCGGCCTCAAGCAGGGCCTGCTGGTCTTCGCCGGGATCGCCCTGTTCGTCGGCACGTTCATCATCGCCAACACCTTCACGATGCTGGTCGCGCAGCGCACCAAAGAGCTGGCCCTGCTGCGCGCGGTCGGCGCCTCCCGGCGTCAGGTGACGCGGTCGGTGCTGATCGAGGCGTTCGTCGTCGGCGTGGTCGCCGGGGTGACCGGCCTGGTCGTCGGCATCGGCATCGGCGCGGGCCTGCGTACGCTCCTGGAGCAGACCGGGGCAATCATCCCCGACGGCCCGCTGATCATCTCGTCCGGCACGATCGCCTCCGCGCTGCTCGTCGGCGTCGTCATCACGATGCTCGCCGCC
This sequence comes from Streptomyces sp. 4F14, assembly GCF_048159485.1. NCBI lineage: Bacteria > Bacillati > Actinomycetota > Actinomycetes > Kitasatosporales > Streptomycetaceae > Streptomyces > Streptomyces sp. 4F14. The sequence goes on along the minus strand of NZ_JBLRVY010000021.1, from coordinate 54,804 downwards.
TGGCTGCCGGGCCGCCGGGCCGCGAAGATCCCGCCGGTCGCCGCGATGAGCAGCCTGCACGCGAAGGCCACGACCCGCTCCCTCGTCGTCCGCAACACGCTGGGCTCGCTGATCTCGGCGGCGGGCGCGGGGACGGTCCTGACGGCGACGACGATGAAGGGGGCCGAGGCGCAGACCGCCATGGGCATCGGCGCGGTCCTGCTGATCATCGGCGTCTTCATCCTCACCCCGCTGCTGTCCCGGCCGCTGATCGCGGCGGCGGCGCCGCTGATGCGCGGCTTCGGGATCGCCGGGAAGCTGGCCCGCCAGAACTCCGTGCGCAACCCGCGCCGGACGGCCGCCACGGCGTCCGCGCTGATGATCGGCCTCACGCTGATCACCGGCATGACGGTCATCGCCGGCAGCCTCCAGAAGGCGATCGAGAAGATGGCGTCCGACTCGATCCGCGCGGACTACGTCGTCTCCATGGTCAACGGCAACTACCTCACGCCGGACGTGGAGAAGAAGCTCAAGGAGACGTCCGGCGTCGAGGCGACCAGCCCGCTGCGCAACTCCCCGTCCCGGATCGACGGCGACTTCGAATCGCTGACCGGGGTCGACGGCGCCACGATCGGCAAGCTGATCAGCCCGGAGGTCCAGGAGGGCCGCTTCGAGGTCGGCGGCACGAAGGTCGTCGTCGACAAGACCACGGCCGGCCTGTACGACTGGAAGGCGGGGTCGGCGTTCACCGTCCACTACGAGGACGGCAAGAGCCAGCGGCTCACGGTCAGCGGGGTCTACAAGGGCAACGACTTCCTGCACGGCATCCTGCTCGACGCCGCGACCCTCGCCCCGCACCAGACCGACGTCACCGACATGCAGGTCATGGTCAAGACCGCCGAGGGCACCTCCGCCGAGGCGAAGGCCGCACTGGTGAAGGCGCTCGGCGACAACCCGGGCATCAAGATCCAGAGCAAGAAGGACATCTCCAACGAGATCGCCCAGTTCTTCACGCTGCTGCTGAACATGCTGTACGGGCTGCTCGCGATGGCCGTCATCGTCGCCGTCCTCGGGGTCGTCAACACCCTCGCGATGTCCGTCTTCGAGCGGTCCCAGGAGATCGGGATGCTCCGCGCGATCGGGCTCGACCGGCAGGGCATCAAGCGGATGGTCCGGCTGGAGTCCCTCGTCATCTCCCTCTTCGGCGGGGTCCTCGGCGTCGGCCTCGGAGTCTTCTTCGGCTGGGCCGCGGGCGAACTGATGGGGACCAGCCTGCCGACGTACGAACTCGTCCTCCCCTGGGCCCGGATCGCCGTCTTCCTCGCGCTCGCCGGTGTGGTGGGCGTCCTGGCGGCACTGTGGCCGGCGCGGCGTGCTGCGCGGCTGAACATGCTGGGGGCGATCAAGTCGGAGTAGCTCGGGGGCGGGGGCGGGCGGTCTCCTGAACGGGGGTGGAGACCGCCCGGCTTCCTCTTGTACGGGGGGCGCTTCGGGGGCAGCGGCCTTGAGGGCTCGCGTTTTCGGGGGCGAGTGCTTCGAGAGCTCGCGCTTTCGAGGGTCAGCCGGCCTCGGGGCTCGCTCTCGCGGGCGGGCGCTTCGACGGCCCGTCTCCCCCAAGCCGGCTCGCGCCTTCGCGGGCCGGCATTTCCACGGCCCTCATCCTTGAGGGCTGTCCACCGGTTACCCGGCCCAGGCCCGTGAGCGCAGTGTGAGTCCCGCGGTGCCCGAGTCCGGTGTCCGTACCGCCAGGACCTGGTTGACCCCTATGCGGTTGCGTTCGAAGGCGAGCGCGGAGGCGGCCATGTAGAGCTTCCAGACTCTCGCCCGCCCGGGCCCGGCGAGTCTCGCGGCCCGCTCCCACCCGGCCTCCAGGTTCCGCACCCAGCGCCGCAGGGTCAGCGCGTAGTGCTCCCGGAGCGACTCGACGTCCCGCACCTCGAACCCGGCGCGCTCCAACTGCGTGACGGTGGTGCCGATCGGCGCGAGTTCCCCGTCGGGAAAGACGTAGGCGTCGATGAACGAGTCCAGCTGGTACGCCTCTTCGTCCCCATGAGGTCGCCGGGCGATCTGGTGGTTGAGCAACCTCCCGCCGGGCGCGAGGAGTTGATGCAGATGCCGGGCGTACTCCAAGTACTTCTCGGCCCCCACGTGCTCCGCCATCCCGATGGACGAGATCGCGTCGTACGGCCCGTCGTCCACGTCCCGGTAGTCCTGCACCCGGATCTCGACGAGCCCGGCCACCCCGGCGTCGGCGACCCGCTTGCGCGCGAGGACCGCCTGCTCCTGCGAGAGCGTCACGCCGACGACGCGGACCCCGTACTCCCGCGCGGCGTGCATCGCGAACGAACCCCACCCGCACCCGACATCGAGCACCCGCTGCCCCTCCCGGAGCCCCAGCTTCCGGCAGACGAGGTCGAGTTTGTCCCGCTGGGCGTCCTCCAGGGAGATGCCCTCGTCCCAGTAGGCGCAGGAGTAGACCAGGGAGGGCCCGAGCACGAGCGAGTAGAACTCGTTCCCCACGTCGTAGTGGTGACTGATCGCCCGCCGGTCCGTGTGCCGCGTATGCAGATGCCGCACCCGTCGGGCCTCCTCCTTCGGCGGCGCGGGCGGCAACGGCACCCCGCCGAGCCGTACGAGCCCGGCCACGCCCCGCCGGAACCCGGCCCGCCGCACCAGTTCCCCCAACCCCGGGGCCTCCTCCCCCCGCTCCCACACCACCCCCGCCAACAACTCCAGCGCCCTGTAAAAATCTCCCTCGATCTCGATGTCCCCCGCCACCCACGCCCGAGCGAGCCCCAACTCCCCCGGCTTGAACAACAGCCTCCGCACAGCCCGCCGATTCCGCACCACCAGCGTCGGCACCCCCTCCCCACCGGCCTCGGACCCGTCCCACGCCCGCACCCTCACCGGCACTTCCCCACCCATCACCAACTCCAACGCCCCCACCAGCCGCCCAGCGGCACCACCCATGGCCACCCACCTCCGTGACAACACTCCCGGAACGACCTGTCACCACGTAAACACAGGAAACCCCTCGATCCAGTCCCACACGACCGACAGATCTCGGCCAATCACGCCCCTACCGCCAACTCGTGGGGCTTGGTGACTCCTCCTGTCCGAACGCGCCCTCGGTACACTCAGGCAGTTTCTCAACCCGATTCGTATAATCGCCAATAATACGCCTCATCGCATCAGCATCTTTATGCTCATCCCCCCAGAACTGGAACCCGGTGTACAGCTCCTGGCCGTAACGAGCATCAACGCAAGTTCGCGTCTTCCCGAAAGCTTCATTTCCCGAGTACACGTACCTCCCTCCCTCGTCCACCTCCTTGAGGGTTTTCAAGGTATTCAGCGCGGCGAAGTACGAAGTCGCCTTCCCTTTCTCCACCCACCCGATGCTGGCTGTCGCAACAACCTTGTTGTCGACGATCACCTTGCACAGATCTGTCGTTTCATACTTCGTCTCCCGAACCGTGATCGATTTTCCGTCAGGAAGAAACGGCTCAATATCTTCAGGGTTGATCGAAATTCCGCACAGTTCTCCTGGAGTCGCATAATCCCGACCCCCTTCAGAATTTGAGCAGCTCGAAACAAGAAGGACGGAGAGTGCGGTGAAAACCAATGCCCCCAAGTGGGCAGAGCGTACTTTTTGAGATTTCATAAGGGAATCTGCACACTTCCTGGGGCTGCCCCCATCAGTTCACCGGGCCAGGGCCGATCCCCGGCGTTCCCCTGCTGCGGCCTTCCTCCGCTCCCGCTCGCTCCAACAGCTCAGGATCCTCAGGCTGATCCTGGCTGAGGTGTTTCTAAGGATGACCTGCGTCAAGACAGACCGTGTACGCGCTTGGCGATCGATGGGTGCGCCGTCTCCAGCAGGCAGTCGTAGAACGAGATGGTCAACCGCATTCGGCGGACGCCTCAAGGCCCTTAATGTAAGATATGATCAGTTTCTTCATGGCCTCCGGATTCGACCGGCCGGCTGTGAAAACCTGCACAACACCGTACAGGTCCTGGTCGGGATGCTCCGTCGACTTGCAAGATTCTGAGGTCTTGCCGACGGCTCCCACGCCTGAATAGAGATAGCGTTCATCGTCGGTCACTTTCCCGTCATCGGTGTTCGCATATGCTGCGGCGACAGTGACGGCACTCTCCCTGTCACCCCACCATGTAAGAATCTCTCGAACAGTGACCTTGCCATCGACGGTCACATCGCATCGCGCTGCCCCACCGCTGAGGATCGACGACTTCACTGTGAGGGAGTCACCTCCCGGCAGGAAGGGATCAATCAGGTTGGGATCAGATGAAATCTCACACAAGGATCCAGGTATCGAGTAGTTCTTCTCGTCGTCTCCGCCATCGGCGGAGCATGCGACCACGCTGAATGCCCCAGCCAGAGCCACGGCGATGATGATCCTCATAGGGATACTCCTGTGGCACACTCTGATGTTTTCTCGACCTCGCCGGTGAAGTCCATGATGAGGCTCTTCATGGAGTCGGCGTCCTTATGTTTCGCATCCCAGAACTGAATGGATGCATAGAGTTCCTGCTTGTTTTGAGGGTCCTTGCAGGTGCGGGTCTTCCCGAACGCCTGGTTGCCCGAGTAGACATACCTGTCACTATCCGTCGATTTGTCAAATTTGTCCAGAGTCTGCATGGAGACGAAATACCATGTCGTCTTCCCTGCGGCCACCCACTCACGCACGACAGTCGCGACGACCTTGTTGTCAACACTCACATCGCATCCCCTCCTCGTCAGAGTTTTTTCTTCCCGGACGGAAATGCTGCGCCCCCCGGGCAGGAAGGGTGTGATCTCGCTCGCGTCAACGGATACGCCACACAGGGAGGTCGGGGCCGCGTATTCGCGACTCGGCTCGGATTCGGAGCAGCCCGATGCCGCCACGAGGAGAGACGCCGTCGCGGCAATGACTTTCACGTTGCGGCGGGCGAAGAGTGCACTGTGCGGCTTCAAGCGACTGCCCCTCGATACAGGGCGGCGACACTAGGATGAACTGGGCCCGAGAAAGCGCACGAAAGTTTACTCCTTGTACGGATCCTGACCCCGGTATTGATTCTCCGCCGATCCTGTTGCAACATAAGTCCGCTTAATCCCTTCCTTCATCTGCGATAAATCAGCCTTCTGATCAGCCGGACGACAATGAGGAAAGTAACTCTCACCGCTCTGCCCGATATCCCTCATATCCTTATTACAAAATTCCCTACTGGCGATTTGAACCTTCTCGCCCAGCTTCGCTTCTGCGCCATCGACCGCCTTGCAGATCTCCCGTCCAATGAACGTATTAACCACTTCTCCGCCAAAATTTGTGGCAATCGGCGCGATAGCCACACCGGCTGCGGCTGAGCCAGGGATGGGAAGCACGGCTATACCCCCAACGGGATGGGCCGGCATGTGGGTCATGCCGAAACGTCGGCGCCGAGCCTGACAGCAGCCCAACCCGGGCCGCAGCTCAACTCTCACAATTACCTTCTTCGCAGCCTCGCAAATAGGGTTACAGACTTTTAAATTTGCCATTATTCGAACATCTGGAGGCAGATGAAAATCAGTTTGTGGAATTCACCTTAGAAGGCAGGTCGCACCTCGCGCGAGAGTGGGCATAAGCGGTCGCATTCTCTACCAATTCAATAAGGCCCGACCGGATTTCCGAATCGCTGGCGCTACCCCTTTCCTTCAAGTGGACGTGCACGCTAAGGTACCTACTCGCTCCACGCGACAGGCAGGGTGAGTAGACCGCTGCGATCCGGCTCGAAGCCACGGCCCTGTCACCAGCATCGAAAGGAGTCAAGGAGGACGCGGGAACCAGTTGCTCGACCACTTCCTTCACCCATTGGTCCGTATTTTCATACTCCACCAACTCTGCTCGGGCCACAGCGATCTGCTTGCCGTCACCGTAAATAAAGCAATACGTCCCGTAAGAGCTATCCTTTTCGTCGACACGAGAAGCGGTTGTATCGTCCCTGGAAGAATATTCTGACTTCTTGGGCAAAATTTGTTTCAGCGCTGTTTCAGCCCGTGCCGCGTCACCGAGCGAACCGCATACTTCACCCGCCTTGATTTCTCGAGTTTCTTTGAACGGTGGAAGGTCCAAGGCGTACAGCATCGCCATAGCCAGGACTACGACCAGCGCGACACCAGCAGGGATGAGGATCTTCGGGCGGTTGATTTTCAACGCTTAGCCTTCCGAGTCGAGGCTTCGGGGTACGCCCTCACCGTCGATATAGTCATGAACCTTAGAACGGGCAGTGTCAAATCCCGATTCTGCGGCATTTGCCACGGAACCCTCAATCAGCGGATGACGTTGGCCAGCTGCTTCCCCGGCCTTCTTGGCCGCTTCTTCGACCAAGGCATACGTCGAGTCCCTAGTGCCGTTGAACAGAGTTCCGTTGCGGTAGACAACTTCATCGGTACTGTCCTTCGCCATGCCGCCAGTGATGCTGTTGATAACCTCTTCCGCGGCTGTACCCGCCACATCCCCAATAATGGCCCCACCTGGCCCTGTCATCGGCGCAGTAGCCATTCCAATACCGATACCGATGGCAGTCCCACCCCAAGTTCCAGCGGATTCCAGCGCCGAGTTGTACTCGGCATCCGCTTCTGCGCCTCGAACCTCGTTCTCGTAAGCGCGACCGGCGCCAATAATCCCCTCGATCTGCCCGGCGGCCTTCGCGATCCCGTCCATTCCCTGCTTGAGACTCTCAGACTGAGAAAATCCCGGGTCGAGATAAACACCGGGATGCGTGAAGTGGTGATGCATCAACTGTGTCGTATAGCTGTACTGACCCAAATTTACGGCAGCATACCCTTCCGGATTCCTGCCGACCGCATAAAGGAATCGAGTCACATCCTTCTCTCCGGGATTCGCAACAGAACCTGCGACCGGGAAAAGGGCCTCATCGTTTCTTCCTGCAGAAAGCTGCCGATGAATGTCAGGCATATATTCTGCCGCGATCTGCCCCATACTGTCCGACATGTAGCCATTGCCGGTAAGGAGCGATTCCTTCTGTGAGATCGACGAGACGATGGACTCGAAGAGTTTGGTCTGCTCGGCGTTGTGGGCCGGCGTGTCCAGCGTGGGCATCTCGCCCGCCGGATGGCCTGTGGTCGCTGCCTCCAGGGCCATGCCCATGTAGTTCTGCCCGGTGTGGAGGTCGTCGCCTTTGAGGCTGGTTTCTTCGGGCCAGTCTCGTTCTTCGAAGAGGTATTGGAAGTTGGAGAGGCCGACTTTGCCTTTGTAGTCGTTCTCGTCGTCCGAGTCTCGTTCGAAGGGGTTGTTGGGGTCGGATTTGGTTACGTAGTCGTCGTTGAAGAAGGTGGTGGCAGCGTCGGGGCTGTTGGCTAGGGCTCGCATGTAGCCGGTGAGGGGATCGGCGCCGGTGTCGTCGGCGAGGAAGCTGAGGCGTTGGGTGGTGCCGCCCGCGCCGCCGAACTGCCAGACGCGGTTGGGCTGTTGGCCGTATGCGGTGAGTTCCTTCTCGGTGGCCATCAGGCGACTGCCGTAGTCCGTGAGGAACCTGTCGTCGTAGTCGCCCACGCGCATCAGGTTGCTCATGACCTGGAAGCCCATGGGGCCGGTGTCGCCGACGCGGGTGGGGCCCAGGGCGATCATGTCGCGTTTCCAGGTGTGCATCGCCGTGGAGTCGCTCTGCGAGGCGCCGGCCAGGGTGAGGCTCAACCCGCGCTGGAGGTCGTCGAGTTGGTCGCGGCGTTTGTCGACGACCTCGTAGTTGCGGCCGTCGGTGAGGCCGGACCAGAAGTCCAGGGTCTTCTGCGGGCCGAGGGTCGTGGCGAACCGTTCGGCGAACAGGGGGTCGTCGGCGTACTTCTTGAAGCCCGCGTTGAGCTGGTCGAACTCCTTGACCGTGAGGTCGTGGGGGTCCTTGCGCGCCAGCCGGGCGAGGTTGTCGGCCTCCTTGACGGCCTCCGCCGCGGTGTCCCGGTCCTTGTAGTCGGCGCCGGAGAAGCCCAACTCGCTCTGATCGGCCAGGGCCTTGAGGACGGTCGCCGCCGAACTGTCGCTCGTGGACGCCTGGTTCAGGATCTTCTGGATGTCGTCGCGGACGCCCGTCATCTCCGCCGTACGGTCGGGCTCCTTGCCGGAGGGGTCCTGGGGGCGGGTCGCCAGGGTGACCATGAAGCCGTCGCCGGACGGCAGGACGCTGAAGCCCTTGGTGCGGGCGGTCTGCACCGCCGACGTCAACTGCTCGTGGAAACCCTTGAGTTCGCCGAGCGTGTCGTCCAGGATCCGGTAGATACTGTTCGCCTGGGTGTGGGCGTCGGCGAACTCACCGGCCGTCTTGCCGATGAACTCCTTGCTGACCTGCTGGTTCACACCGGCCCAGTTGGCCTTGTTGGCCGCCTTGTGCAGGCCGTCCTCCGCGTCCTTCTGGAGCTGTTCGAGGTTCTTGACCAGCGTTCCCCAGTCGGTCACGGCGTCGGAGAGCAGCTTGAAGTTGGCGTGGAACAGGGCGTCGAATTTCACGAGGGGTCATTCCTGAGTGAGGGGGTCGTCGGCTGCGGGTGGGACGGCCTGGCCGTCCGGGAGTGCGCCGCTCCTCACTCCTTCTTCTTCGGCTCGCCGTAGACCTGGTTCGGGGTGCCCGGGGCGCCGACCCGTTCGTCGAAACCGGCGTCCAGGACGCTGATGCTGCTGGCCGACCTCGCGATGTAGTCGTCGTCGTTCGCGTGCAGCTTCTTCGTCACGTGCATGTGGTTCGCGATGTGCGAGCACGCGTCCATCAGCGACTTCAGCTGGGCTTCCCAGCGGTTCGACACGTGCTGGAGGGCGCCGCCGAGCGCGAAGCCCTGGGAGGTGAGGTCCGTCGCCGCGGAGTCGCTGGACGGGACCGAGACCCGGGCCTTGCTCCACAGGTCGTCGAACAGGGTGTGGGCCGATTTGCCGATCGCCGCCAGGTCCTTCTGGGAGACCTTGAGGACTCCGTACGAGCTGGGGGTGGACTGTGCGCCGCCCGGGCGGCCCGATCCGTCGTCCACGCCGTTCAACTGCATCCCGGCGGAGCTCTGTTGGCGCTCCAGCGCGCCCGCCTTGAGCTGTTCCCACTCGTCCCAGGCCATCGATGGGTACCTTCCCCGTGGGCGGCTCGGTCGCCGCCTCTGTCCTCCGTACGGCACCACTCTCGTGGCCACGCGTCCCCGATCTCCGGTACAAGTTAGCAACTCGGTAAGAGAATCAGCGATGGGCGTTTCGAGCTGATCGGCCTGAGGGTGTGAAGTATTCGGGGAGGTGTTTCCGATTCCGGATATACGGAGGGGCCGGGCGCGGGCGTCCGGTTGGGGCGGGGCCGGTAAGGGTGGGGCCCGGGTCGGCTCCGGAAGGTAAGAGGGGCGGCCGTCGACGGGTACGCATCCTGGTGGACGTCAGTGGCGGGGGACAGCCTCCGTGAGCTCTGCCGGAGGCCGTCTCCTCAACCCGTACGGTCAGGACGGGCCCTGACCCTGGCCCTGGCTCGGGGGGACGTTGCCGGGCATCGGCGGGGGTGGGCCGAAGCCCTGCTGCGGGGACGGGTACGGCTGGGTCTGGGAGTGCTGCGGGGTGGTGCGGCGCTTCCTTAGGACGGCCGTTGCCGCCGCGCTGGCTGCGGCCAGGGCGGCCACGCCGATGCCGATGAGCAGCCACGGGGGGCCGTCGTCGCCCTTCGCGGCGGGTGCCGCTTTTGCCGGTTCGCTCGCCTTCGCCGATGGGGCGGGCGTGGGGGAGGCCGATTTCTCCGCCGCTGCGAGGTCGGGGAGGGGGTAGACGTTCGCCGGGCCCGGGTCGCCGGGGGTGTGGAGGGCGATGCGGGGGCGAACAATGCCGTAGCCGATGGCGTCGTTGCGCTTCGCGCCGTCGGTGGGGCCGCCGATCGTGTTCAACATGACGCGGAGGACCTGGTTGTTGGTCCAGGTGGGGTGGATGGACCAGATGAGGGCGGCGCTGGCGGAGGCGAGGGCTGTGGCGTCACTGGTGCCGCTCGATTCGCAGAGGCCGGTCTTGCCACCGCAGGCGTGCACCATTTCCTCGCCGGGGGCCGCCATATCCACCTGCGGGCCATACTCGGACATATTGATCCTGTGGAGGTCCTTGCCCACTGCCGCGACACCAACCACACCAGGAGTCGCCGCCGGATACATCACCGGGTTACCCTTCTCCGCATTATTGCCGACACCCGCGAAGATCAATGAACCCTTCTTGAGTGCATATGCAACTGCGGAAGAAACCTCCTGAGTGGTTTCCGAAGCGGCCATGGAGATATTGATGACCTTCGCACCATGGTCGGCGGCATAACGAATCGCCGGGGGCAACGATGCGTTGAATATCTTGTCGCCTTCAAGCTTATTGGTCGCTTCAGCGTTGGGTACACGAATCGGCAGGATCTTCGCTCCAGGAGCAAGGCCGAATGCGCCCTTGCCACCACCGTACGCGCCAGTTCCCGCAATAATGCCGGCCATGCCCGTGCCATGACCGGCATAGTCCGTGTGGGCATCACCGGACTCGTCCGTAGCGTAGTCCTTGCCCGGGAGAACTCGTCCTACCAGGTCAGGGTTGGTGGGATCCACTCCTGAGTCGATGACCGCGACCGTGACACCTTCGCCGGTGCTGGTCTTCCACATGCTCTCAGCCTGCATCCGGTCCAGGTACCACTGCTCTTCACGAGTCGACTCGGCGCCCACCGCCGACGTCCCCGCAGCGCCCACAAGCAGCAAACCCAGGACTGTCACGGCAGCAACGCGACGAGCCCCGCTTCGATCACCCCTGAAGCGCATGAACTTCGCTCTCCCTAGTTCCTGAACACGTCACTCGACGACCGGCGGCACGGTGGGCCGCTGATTTCGGCGCCAGGTCTCCTCGTCCTCGGTCACACCGTAAGGCCGGCTGCTCGCGCTTCTCGTATTCGCTGCGGGCGTCCCTTGAGGTGGTCGCGAAGCAGGGCCTGCTTCGCTGTGATTCTCGCCAGAGCGCGCTGCACCGACAGTCGTACCGCCCGAGACCACGTTCCGTGTTCCCTCCTGGCCGACACCCACCACTCCGGGAGCAGGGACGCGCCCTCCTCGACGCCCTGCCTGCTGAAGAGGGCTACTGCCCACAGCACCGGAGTTAGCCGTCGGGCGCCCCCCGACAATTCCGCCAGGCATCGATGCTGGACGGCCACCTGAAGCCGCACCCGGCATTCCGGTTGCCCGGCCGACTGGACCACCTGTTGCCTGTCCCATCGGGCCGCGCGTCGGTGTGCCTTCCCCTCCTACGACCATGCCTCGTGGGATGGCCCCCGCCGGTCTACCCTCTGGCTGCAGGACAGGACGTCCACCGACGATGCCGTTGCCACCTGTAACCCCCGAAACACGACCGAGGGGTGGGGCACCGCCCCCTGTCCCCTGGCCCAACGGCGTCACAGGCATACCCGTGCCGAGCACCCGGCCCTGAACGGCCGGGTTGTTGGCGGACGGCGTTTGTCCACCACCGAACAGCGGCGGCAGCAAACCGGCCTGAGGCATCGTTCCTTTCACCGCAGCAGGATCAACAGCACTACGCGGCGGCTCCACCAGGGACTGGGACGGGAGAGTAACGGCCGAATCAATGGACGTCCGTACAGAGGACGGCGTTTCAGCCGGAGAATGCGGTTGAGCCGCAAGAGCGCTGGGGGCATGCCGCAGGGAAGGGCTTCCTGTTGAACCCGTTTCCTCTGCCGCGGAACTCGTCGTATGGACTGCCTGAACAGAAGAGCTAGCGCGAGAGGATTCACCAGGCCTGGCTTTATTGGTCGCGTCATCGACCAAATAGCCCGTGGGCACGAACGCCTCAGGCGGCGGCGGAAGCTTCGGTCTCTCCAAAGAATTCAGCTGCGTAGCAGACCACGAATACGACTGCGCGAGCTTCGTCATCTGGGAGGCCGCCTCAAGGCGGACCTTCTCGCGGTCCGCGGTCAGGGCTGCCAGTTCCGCGGAGGACTTGGAGGCGATCCCGGCGGCGTCGGGGTCGTTGTGGGCGGCGTTGGCCGCGGCGAGGTTCGCCTTGGCGCTCGGCATGTCGCGGGGGATGGAGGACTGGGCGAGGGAGATGGCGTCGGAGGCGTGCATGAGCCACGTGCCGGAGTCTTTGCTGAAGTCGCTGAGGCGCAGGGTCGCGGCGGCGAGGTCGGCGGCCCAGGTGCGGAAGGCGTCGGCGCCCTCGCCCTTCCAGGCCACCCACTGGGGGCGGACCTTCAACTCGTCGGCGATGTCCAGGATTTCCGCGGCGGCCTTCTCCAGCCGGCTCGCGGCGCCGCTGACCACGCCCGAGTTCGCCTGATCGAGCCACGCGAGCATCTGCTCGTGGCTCATGCCGTCGAAGAACGTCCCGCCCGAACTCTCTGCCTCACGCATCAGATCGCCCCGCCCTTCGAGTTCTTCGGCCCGTCGCCGGACGCCGGCTGACCCGCCGTCTGTTCCGGCCGGCCGGGGTCGTACACCCCGCCGTACTCCTTCGTCGTCTCCGCGCTGATCGCCGCCATCCGCTGCCGGACGTCGAGGTCGATGTTCTCGTACCCCTTGTGGGAGGCGAGGACGGCGATGCCCATGCCCTCCATGGAGTCGGAGAGGAGCTTGGAGAGGTTCTCGAGTTCGCCGATGACCGTTTCGTACGCGGTGAAGAGGCCCGCCGCCTCGATCCACCCCTCGCTGCCGCCGCCGAACTGGTGGCGGGTGAGCTGGTCCTGGGCCAGTTCGGTGGGACCGGCCGAGGATCCCTTGAGCGTGCGGATCAGTTCGTCTATGCGCGTGCGGAAACCTGTGAACGACGCGTACTCCGTGGCCATGTCGGCCTGCGCCTGAATCGCGTTCTGAGCGTCCTTCGACGGGTTCCCCCCGCCCTCCAGCAACATCCCGTCATCCTCCCCGTACGGATCACACGGCCAACTCTAACCACCACCACCGACACCCGGCCCCCGAGGGCCCCACCATCCATCCAACCCCCACATCCACGCCCCGGCATGAGCACGCGTACTCAGCGGCCCGCGCATGCCGAAGGGGCCGCCCGCACCACGGATGGCGGACGGCCCCTTCAGCAGAGCAAACCGTTCAGGACGCCTTGGCCTCGGTCTTGGCCGGAGCGGGCGCCGGCGCCGGCTTGGCCGCCTCGTAGAACTCCTCGCGGGGAGTCTCCAGGGCACCGAGCGCGACGACCTCACGCTTGAGGAACATCCCGAGGGTCCAGTCGGCGAGGACGCGGATCTTGCGGTTCCAGGTCGGCATGGCCATGCCGTGGTAGCCACGGTGCATGTACCAGGCGAGGCGCCCGCGCACCTTGATCTTCATCTTGCCCATGACGATCATCGCGACGCCCTTGTGGAGGCCGAGGCCGGCCACGGCGCCCTTGTTGGCGTGCGAGTACGTCTTCTGCGGGAAGCCCCGCATGCCGGAGACCACGTTGTCGCCGAGGACCTTGGCCTGGCGCAGCGCGTGCTGGGCGTTGGGCGGGCACCAGGCGTTCTCGACGCCGGCCTTGCGGGCGGCGACGTCGGGGACCTGGGCGTTGTCGCCGGCGGCCCAGATGTAGTCGGTGCCCTGGACCTGGAGGGTCTCGGAGGTGTCGACGTGTCCGCGGGGGCCGAGGGGCAGGCCGTAGCGGGACAGGACGGGGTTGGGCTTGACGCCGGCCGTCCAGACGATCGTGTTGGAGTCGACCTCAAGGCCGTTCTTCAGGACGACGTGGCCGTCGACGCAGGAGTCCATCGAGGTCGAGAGGTAGATCTCGACGCCGCGGCTCTCCAGGTGCTCCTTGCCGTAGAGGCCGAGCTTGGGGCCGACCTCGGGGAGGATCTTGTCGGCGGCGTCGACGAGGACGAAGCGCATGTCCTCGCGGGAGACCGTCTTGTAGTACTTGGCGGCGTCCCGCGCCAGGTCCTCGACCTCGCCGATGGTCTCCGCGCCGGCGAACCCGCCGCCGATGAAGACGAAGGTCAGCGCCTTGCGGCGGATCTCCTCGTCGGTCGTGGAGTCGGCCTTGTCGAGCTGTTCGAGGACGTGGTTGCGCAGGCCGATGGCCTCCTCGACGCCCTTCATGCCGATGCCCTGTTCGGCGAGGCCGGGGATCGGGAAGGTGCGGGAGACGGCGCCGAGCGCGATCACCAGGTAGTCGAAGGGCAGCTCGTACGCCTCGCCGACGAGCGGCGCGATCGTCGCGACCTTGCGGTCCTGGTCGATGGTGGTGACCCGGCCGGTGAGCACCTCCGCCTTCGGCAGCACGCGTCGCAGCGGGACGACGACGTGGCGCGGGGAGATGTTGCCGGCGGCGGTTTCCGGGAGGAAGGGCTGGTAGGTCATGTACGACCTGGGGTCGACGACCGTGACAGTCGCCTCTCCGTAGCGCATCTTCTTCAGGATGCGCCGAGCGGCGTACAGGCCGACGTACCCACCGCCTACTACGAGGATCCTGGGACGCTCCGTGGTGCTCATGCCATCGAGTATCCACCCGGGTCAGGGGGGTCGCTCGTGCGCCCCTTCACAAGCTTCGGCAGGGGGTGTGTTATCCTCCGCGACTCACGTGATCCATGTCATGTCCGGGAGCGGGAACCCACTCCCCCGCGGCGCCGTTGTCAATGGCCCCCGACCTGCCTCTCCGGGCCCGGAAGGGCTCCGTGAGGGGTCCGTACGGCGGCCGTGAGACGCCTTCGCGATACGTCCCCGTACCCCCGTTTTGAACGTGTTCACACGGGTGTTGGGCCCCGGAAGGGCCAACCGGGGCACGTTCCTCGCCCAACGGGACCCTTTTCCTTGTGAAGAACTTCACGAACTTTGTCGACGCGACGCCACCGCGTCCTCGCGAAGCGCGCTCAAACGGTGTTCTCCCTGCTCAGTGGAGACGCCACAGAGACACACCCCGAACCCCCTTGGCCGAAAATCGCCTCTTCCCTCACCTCGTCCCTGGCCTGAATGATGTGGCTCCTTCACAACATCAACTCTGTGAGACGAGGTCACACGTGAAGACACGGGGTAGGAGAGCGGCGTCCATAGTCGCCTCAGCATGCGCACTCGCGGCCGGTCTGGTTCTGGCCGGCCCGGCGAACCCGGCGAGCGCCGCGCCGAACGTCTATTTCCACAGCTACACCTTCAGCAACGGCGCCGGCCGCATCGACGTCTTCAACGACGGCGAGTACGCCGGGACCGCCCAGTGGGCGGCCGATCCCGGTGACTTCGGCTCCTCCACCGGGGACACCCTGATCGCCTCCGACCAGTTGGCGGACGGCTACGGCATCGAGGCGCGCGTCAACGACGGCCGGGCCACCGCCACGACGCGCGGCCACTCCGCGCCGTACACCGACAAGGTGACCGGCGACCTGCGGGAGGGCGCCGACCTCAAGCTGTGGGCCTGTTACGTCGAGGGCTCGTACAGCAAGTGCAGCGACAAGATCGACGTACACGCCTGACGCACACGGGAGGCCCCGGCACACCGCCGGGGCCTCCCCCTTGTCTAACCCTCCGCGACCGCGAACGCGATCCCGTCCAGGATGTCGTGCTCGCTGACCACGACCTCCGCCGCCCCGGTCCGCTCCATGATCGAGAGGAGTACGAGGGCCCCGGCGCCGATGACGTCGACCCGCCCGGGGTGCATGGAGCCGATGGCCGCGCGCTCGGCGTGGGTGGAGCGCAGGAGCCACTCGGTCAGCTCGCGGACCTTCGCGTAGGGGATCCGCGAGTGGTGGATCCGAGCGGAGTCGTACGCGGGCAGGTCCTGGGCGATCGCCGAGAGCGTCGTGACCGAGCCCGCGAGGCCGACCAGCGTCCGGGCCTCCCGCAGCGGCACCGACCGCTCCGCGAGGTCGAGGGCGGCCTCGATGTCCGCCCGCATCGCCGCGATCTGCGCCTCGGTGGGCGGGTCGGTGACGGTGCCCTCGTGGACGAGGTGGCGCTCGGTCATCCGTACGCAGCCGACGTCGACGGAGCGTGCGGCGCGGACGTCGGTGTCGCCGACGACGAACTCCGTGGAGCCGCCGCCGATGTCGACGACCAGGTAGGGCGTCGCGAGGTCGGGCCGCGCGGTCAGTTCCCGGGTGGCGCCGACGAAGGAGAACGTCGCCTCCTGGTCCCCGCTGACGACCTCCGGCTCGACGCCGAGGATGTCGAGGACGCCCCGTACGAACTCGTCCCGGTTCTCGGCGTCCCGCGAGGCGGAGGTGGCGACGAACCTGACCTTCTCGGCGCCGAGTTCCTTGATGACCGCCGCGTACTCCCGGCAGGCCGCGAAGGTCCGCTCCAGCGCCTCCGGCGCGAGCCGCCCGGTACGGTCGACGCCCTGGCCGAGCCGCACGATGGTCATCCGGCGGTCCAGGTCGACGAGTTCACCGGTCCCGGGGGTGACGTCGGCGACGAGCAGGCGGATGGAGTTGGTGCCGCAGTCGACGGCGGCGACGCGGGTCACCGGGCGTCCCCCTCGACGAGCGTCACGCAGGCGCCCTTGCCCCACCACTCCGGCAGCATCGCGAGCGCCTCGTCGCCGAGGGGGTTCACGCCGGGGCCCGCGGCGAGCGAGTGCGCGACCAGGACGTGCAGGCACTTCACCCGGTCCGGCATGCCGCCGGCGCTCGGGAACCCGGCCAGCACCTCGATCTCGTCCCGGCGCCGGACGTAGTCCTCGTGCGCGGCCCGGTACGCCGCCGCCAGCTCGGGGTCCCGGCCGAGGCGCTCGGTCATCTCCTTCATCACACCGTTCGCCTCCAGCGTGCCGATGGCGGAGTTCGCCTTGGGGCACGTCAGGTAGTACAGCGTGGGGAAAGGGGTGCCGTCGGGAAGGCGGGGGGCCGTCTCGACGACGTCCGGCTGGCCGCAGGGGCAGCGGTGGGCGATGGCGCGCAGGCCCCGCGGGGGGCGGCCCAGCTGCTGCCGGAACGCCTCGACGTCCGCGTCGGTCGGCTCGGTGCGCTCGGTGGTCGGGGGAGGCGTTTGCATGTCGTACGGGAGTCTCTCTGCTGTCGGTAAGAGGTCAGGCGGGCGCGTCCAGTATCGGGGTACGCCGCCCCCGGCCTCACCTGCCGACCGCGTCCGCCTTGTCGACGCCGTCCCAGACGTTCGCGTACCAGGGCCGGTCGGCCGCGCCCGCGTCGACGCGGGCCTGCTTCGCGGCGTCCGGGTCGACGACGACGTACCCGGTCTCCCCGGGCAGGACGTAGTGGAGCCGCAGCCGGATCTGCTGCTCGGCGTAGGCGTCGTCCTGCCAGCGGGCCTTGAGGTCGCGGAGTTGCTCGACCTTCTGGCGGGCCTGTTCCTGCTCGCGTTCCAGGTCGGCGATCTCGGCGCGCTGGGAGACGTACTGGCGCATCGGGTAGGCGAGGGCGACGACGAGGGTGCACAGGACGAGGGCGAGGAGGGCGGCGCGGCCGGTGAGGCGGGAGCGGCGCTGCTGGCGTTTCGTCTGGGAGCGGTAGACGCGGGCGGCGGTCTGCTCGCCGAGGGCGCGGAGTCTGGTCGCGGTGGAGAACCGGTCCTTGTCCTTGACGGCCATGCGCCGCGCCTCCCGTTCCCGTTCATACGTGCGTACGTCCCCGCACACGGTACGGGACCGGGTACGGGGACGTACGAGCGACGCCCTTCTAAGCAGCGTCCCTAAGGGTGTTTCAGCCCTTGAAGCGCGGGAAGGCGCTACGACCGGCGTACACCGCCGCGTCGTCGAGGATCTCCTCGATGCGCAGGAGCTGGTTGTACTTGGCGACGCGCTCGGAGCGGGCCGGGGCGCCGGTCTTGATCTGGCCGCAGTTGGTGGCGACGGCGAGGTCGGCGATCGTGACGTCCTCGGTCTCGCCGGAGCGGTGGGACATCATGCACTTGAAGCCGTTGCGCTGGGCCAGCTCGACGGCGTCCAGGGTCTCCGTGAGGGAGCCGATCTGGTTGACCTTGACGAGGAGCGCGTTGGCGGCGCCGTCCTCGATGCCGCGGGCGAGGCGCTCGGGGTTGGTGACGAAGAGGTCGTCGCCGACGATCTGGACCTTGTCGCCGAGGCGGTCGGTGAGGACCTTCCAGCCGGCCCAGTCGTCCTCGAAGAGCGGGTCCTCGATGGAGACGAGCGGGTAGGCGGCGACCAGCTCCTCGTAGTACTCCGTCATCTCGGCGGCGGAGCGCTCCTTGCCCTCGAAGAGGTACTTGCCGTCCTTGTAGAACTCGGAGGCGGCGACGTCGAGCGCGAGGGCGATCTGCTCACCGGGGACGTACCCGGCCTGCTTGACCGCTTCGAGGATGAGGTCGAGGGCCTCGCGGTTGGAGCCGAGGTTCGGCGCGAAGCCGCCCTCGTCGCCGAGGCCGGTGGACAGGCCCTTGGTCTTCAGCACCTTCTTGAGGGTGTGGTAGACCTCGGTGCCCCAGCGCAGGGCCTCGGAGAAGGACTCGGCGCCGATGGGCGCGATCATGAACTCCTGGATGTCCACGTTGGAGTCGGCGTGCGAGCCGCCGTTCAGGATGTTCATCATCGGCACCGGCAGGAGGTGCGCGTTCGGGCCGCCGAGGTAGCGGAAGAGCGGCAGGTCGGACGCCTCGGAGGCGGCGTGCGCGACGGCGAGGGAGACGCCGAGGATGGCGTTCGCGCCCAGCGAGCCCTTGTTGTCGGTGGCGTCCAGGTCGAACATGGCCTGGTCGATCAGGCGCTGCTCGGTCGCGTCGTAGCCGACGAGCTCCGGGCCGATCTGCTCGATGACGGCGAGGACGGCCTTCTCGACACCCTTGCCCTGGTAGCGGTTGGGGTCACCGTCGCGCAGCTCGATGGCCTCGAAGGCACCGGTGGAGGCGCCGGACGGGACGGCGGCACGACCCGTGCTGCCGTCGTCGAGGCCGACCTCGACCTCGACGGTGGGGTTGCCTCGCGAGTCGAGGATTTCCCGGGCTACGACGACGTCGATGGACGGCACGAGCATCTCCTTCAGTGTGACGCGGGTACGCAGACCTCGTGGGCGCTGCGAGGACGAGCCTAACCGGCTCCGGGGCTTCGGCCAGCCGACCGCTCGCCCCGTGGGACAGAACCGACCGTACTCATTGTTCATACTCGGAACAAAGAGGGGGTGACAGCTGGGAGGACGGGGGGCAAAGAAAAACCCGCTCCGGTGCGTACGGGGGAACACGCACCGGAGCGGGGGCCCGTGAGGGACGGGGGGTGACCCTCACGGCGTCTTCACTGTGAGGTCCACGGATGTGAGCGGCCTGTGGTTCAGGTGTCTACTTCAGGTGGAGCTGCTGACCGGGGTAGATGAGGTCGGCGTCCTGGACGATGTCCTTGTTGAGCTGGAACAGCTTCTGCCAGCCGCCGGCGACCTTGTGCTTGGCCGCGATGGAGCTGAGGGTGTCGCCCTTGACGACCTTGTACTCGCCGTCGCCCTTCTTGACCTTCTGGCCGGTCGGGGTGGTGACGGTCTTGGACGCCTTGGGGGTGGTGCTCTTGGGGGCGGCCGGGCGCTCGGTGGAGCGGGAGGAGGAGTTCGACTCCGTACGGCTGCTGCTCGAACCGCTCGACGAGGAGCCCGAGTTGGAGGAGGAGCCGCCGTTGTAGCTGGCGCCCGACAGGCCCACGCCACAGCTCGGCCAGGCGCCCTTGCCCTGACCCGCGAGGACCTTCTCGGCTATCTCGATCTGCTGGGACTTGGTGGCCAGGTTCGCGGTCGGGGCGTACGCGGTACCGCCGTACGCGGCCCAGGTGGAGGCGGAGAACTGGACGCCGCCGTAGTACCCGTTGCCGGTGTTGATGGCCCAGTTGCCGCCGGACTCGCACTGCGCGACGGCGTCCCACTCGGAGGCGGTGGCGGCGGAAGCGCTGCCCGCGGCCATCAGGGGGGCGGCGACGGCGACACCGGTGACACCGGCAAGCGCGACGACACGAGTGGCCTTGGACGGGCGGCGGTGCTTGCCCTTGCCGGAAAACAGCATGGATCGATCCCCTCACCGACGCCTGCGAGGTGAGCTGTCGGGTTAGGGCCGGTTGAGTTGCCCTGTCGCTCCCGCGACTTCACCCCTAGCCGGGTCCGGCGTCAACCACCGTTCCCAGCACTTACCTTGGGTCCCCCGCTCCTGCCTACGGCGCTTGACGCGACGACTGTTCCCGGACGGCCGCTGGCAGGATTCGGCGTTGCGGCAGCCGGGGCTCGGGTTGCCGAGCGGTCACGACCGTAGACATGCGCTCAGCGGATTTTCAAAGACGATCAGGGCTTCTGAGACTCATCCCACACTTTCGCCAAACCCGGACATTAGACGCCAACCGGGACGCCGAACTGCCGTGGTTCCGCCCGCTTTTACGCCTTTGCCGTACGTCGGCTCAGTCGCCGAGAGACAGGGTCTGACCGGGGACGATGGCGCTCGGGTCGGCCCCGATGAGGCCCTCGTTCGCGGCGTAGAGGGCACGCCATCCGCCGTCAAGCTCAAGGGAGTCGGCGATGGAGCTGAGCGTGTCCCCGACCCGGACGGTGTACGACTGGGGCTCGTCCGCGCTCAGCCCGCGGTGCTTGCCGGTGCCGGCGGTCGAGAGGGTCGACGCGCTCTTCGGGGCGGGGACGGAGAGCGGGGAGGCGCCCACGGCCGCGCCGACGCCCGTGTCGACGAGGCTCCAAGAGCCGGGACCCTGCACCGGGTTGTCCGACTTGTCACCGCTTGACGGTTCTGTGGGCTTGCCGTCCGGAACCTGTGGGGCGTCCGGTACGACGCGGCCGGAGCCGTTGGACCTGCCCGCCTCGGCGGAGGTGCCGGTCTCCTCGGAGGGGGCCGACGACGACGGGGTGGGGGTCGGCGTCGGGGTGGGCGTGGGGGTCGGGGTCGGCTTGGCGGCCGTGCCCGTGTCGCCGGAGGTGCCCGAACCGGGCGTCGGGCTCGGCTCCTTGGACGGATCCGACGTTCCGGACGAGCCGGACGTACCGGTCGAACCCGTACCCGTGCTGGGGCTCGGGCTCGGGGTCGTGTCCGTCGCCGCCGCGCCGTTGTCCTTCGTCAGGCCCGCCGTGAGCGCGCAGACGGGCCAGAAGCCGGGGCCCTGGTCGGCGAGGATCCGCTTGCCGACCTCGATCTGCTCGGCGCGGCCGGCGAGGTCGGGGCGTTCGGCGTAGGTGAGGCCGCCGTACTTCTTCCAGTCGTCGAGCTTGATGTGCAGTCCGCCGAACTGGCCCGAGCCGGTGTTCTCGTCCCAGGCGCTGTCCGTCTCGCAGTCGGCCACCTTGTCCCAGACCGTGGTCCCCTCGACCCCGGCCGGGTTGCCGGCGGCGCTCGCGCCGCTCGCACCGAGCAGCGGGATGGCGATCGCGGAGCCGGTCACTCCGGCGGCGACGAGCAGGGCCGGGGCCTGGCGGGGGCGACGGTGACGGCCGTTCCCGGAGAGCATGCGGGCACCTTTCTCACGGCAGTGGGGGCGGGAGTGGCTGGGCCGCTCCGGCTTGTGAACGTATCGGCATACGATCACCTGTCACAAGTTCATGCCGCGCAGATCACGTGAAGATCACGGAGTTGAGGGCGTGTCATGTTTGCGCCGGGTCACCGGGGCGGGGGTGCCGGGGTGAAGGCGACCGGCAAAGTCCGCAGGCCACGCATGATGAGGCCGCCGCGCCATCTCAACTCCTCGGGGCTCACCGCGAGTTGAAGGTCCGGCAGGCGTGTGAGAAGTGTCGCCAGCGCGGTCTGCCCCTCCAGGCGGGCGAGGGGGGCGCCGAGGCAGTAGTGGATGCCGTGTCCGTAGCCCAGATGCTGGTTGTCGCGGCGGGCGAGGTCCAGGGTGTCGGGGTGCTCGAAACGGGCCGGGTCGCGGTCGGCCGCGGCGAGGACGACGAGGACCGGGTCGCCGGGGGCGATCCGCTGGTCACCGAGGGTGAGTTGCTCGGTCGCGAACCGCCAAGTCGCCAGCTCGACGGGGCCGTCGAAGCGGAGGAGCTCTTCAACTCCGGTTTCGAGGAGATCGGTCTCGCCCGCGCTGATGGACTTCTGGAGGAGGGCCCGCTGGTCGGGGTGGGTGAGGAGGGCGAGGGTGCCGTTGCCGATCAGGTTGACGGTCGTCTCGAAGCCGGCGAACAGGAGGATGAACGCCATCGCCGCGGCCTCGTTCTCCGTGAGGTGCTCGCCGTGGTCCGAGGCGCGGATCAGGCCGGAGATGAGGTCGTCGCCGAGGTCGCCGCGTTTGCGGTGGATGAGGTCGAGGAGATAGGCGCGCATCTTCTTGACGGACCGCGCGACACCGCCCCTCGGGCCGCCGCCGTGCCGGATCATCATCCCGGCCCAGTCCCGGAAGTCGTCCTGGTCCTCGCGGGGTACGCCGAGCAGGTCACAGATGGCGTGGATCGGGAGGGGGAAGGCGAAGTCGTGGATGAGGTCGGCCTCGCCCTTCGCCGCGAAACGGTCGATGAGCTGGTCCGTCAACTCCTGTACGCGGGGCGCGAATTCGGCGACCCGGCGCGGGGTGAACGCCTTGCTGACGAGCCGCCGCAGCCTCGTGTGGTCCGGCGGGTCGATGTTCAGCAGATGCGTCATCAGCTCCGCCTTGCGCTCCCCCGGGATACCGGTCTTGCCCTTCGCGTGCGCCGGTTCGTCGTGATGCGCCGGGTTCTTGGAGAGGCGGGCGTCCGCGAGGGCCTGTTTCGCGTCGGCGTACCGGGTGACCAGCCAGGCGTCCACTCCGCTGGGGAGGGTGGTCCGGTGCACGGGGGCGTGCTCGCGCAGCCACGCGTACGCCGGGTACGGGTTGGAAGCGAACTCCCAGGTGAAGAGGGTGGGGGTGCTGTCGGTCACCCGTCGACGGTATCCCGTCCCCGCCGGAGCGCTTCGGCACGGGCGCGGGCGAAGGGGTCGCCCTGTGCGGCGGCCTCGTCGTACGTGCGTAGCGCCTCGGTACTACGACCCGACCTCTCCAGTACTACGCCGAGGTGCGCGAGGTCCTGGGGGTCGGTACTACCTCTGAAGTAAGACTCGGCGTCCTGGAGGGTCTGCGGCTCGGCGCGGATGTCGTCCAGGATGCGTACGGCTCTGTCGTCGCCGTCGTGGGCCGCGCGCTCCAGGTAGGGCTGGGCGGTCTCGGTCTCGCCGCGCAGGACGTGGTAGGCGGCGAGGTTGCGGGCGAGGGGGGCGGGCTGGTCCTTGCGTATGTAGTACTGGGCGGCTCGGGAGGCGTCGGCGAGGCGGAGGTCCAGGTCGCCGAGTTGTCCGGCGGCCTGTCTGTCCACGGCGGCGGCTCGGTGGAGTGCCTGTTCGGCGAGGGCGAGGTGGGCTTCGGCGAGGAGGCGGTGGGCTGTGGGGGTGGGGGACTTCTCGGTGGCGGTGCGGAGGTAGGGGAGGGCCTGTTCGGCGTGGCCCTCGCCGAGGAAGTGCGCGCCGACCCGCTCCGCCACCCCGTACCACCCGGCGTCCGCGGCCTTCCGGAACCAGTACATCGCGCTCTGAGTGTCACCCTCGGCCTCCTTGAGCAGGCCGAGCAGGTACATCGCGTCGAGGGTGCCCTTCTCGGCCTGGGGGGTGAAGAAGGTACGGGCGTTGATATGGACGGTGTGCCGGTCCTCGGGGCCGTAGGAGGTGTCCTTGAGGACGAGGCGCCAGACGTCGAACGGCACGGGTGCGTTCTCGCGCAGCGCCGCCGCGACGAGGGAGCCGTGGGGGCGCCACGTGCCCTCCCGCACCCCGGGGACCAGGAAGCCGGTGACGCCGTACCGTCGCTCGGACGCCCAGGCCAGGGCCTCGTCCACGGTCCCGCTGTTGTGCCGGGGCGACGGGTCGTAGGTCGCCAGGGCCCGGGTCAGCAGGTCCTCGGGTATGTCACCGCGCACGCCGCACTGGGCCAGGCCGACCGCCGCCGGGAGCAGGCTCTCGCGGAAACCGCGCAGGCTGCGCGCGCCGAGCATCCGGCGCCAGGTGTCCGCCAGCAGCGGGGCGACCGCCAGGTACTGCGTGACGCCGGTGTCCCCGCGCCACTCCAGCGCCTCCGTCAGCCTCGGGTCCTCGCCGTCCCTCGCCCTCTCCAGCTCGGTGTCGCTCCACACCGTGCTCAGCCGTGCCTTCTTCGCGCGCGCCAGGAGCCGGTGCGCCATGCTGTCCGTCTCGTCCATGTGCGCGTCGTACACGTCGTCGTTCATCGTCCCGACGACCTGTACGCGGGCCTTCGTCAGCTCGGCCAGCAGTTTGACGTCCAGGTCGCGTTCCCTGAGGTGGGCGTCCAGGTCGTCCAGCCACAGGACGTGTCTGCCGGAGCGGCCGGCCAGCAGCGCCGGCAGGGTACGGAGGTCCGTGCCGGGGGACGGGGCGAACACCCTGGTGTCCGGGGGGAGTTCGGACAGCGCCTCCCACGCGGTGCGGGTCTTCCCCGCGAACCTCCGCCCCGTGATCACCAGCAGCCCGCCGTCCCCGAACCAGTCCCGGCCCGTCTCGACGTCCCGCACGGCGTACAGCGGCAGCTCCGGCCCGTCCTCCAGCCGCCGCGCCTCCCGCACGCCGTGGTCGAGGGCATCGGCGTCGGAGAGATCGGCGAGGGTGGGCCAGGTCGAGGGGTCCAGGTGGGAGGGGGTGGGGCCGAGGTGGTTGATGTAGACGTCGCCGGTGACCGAGCCCATGACGGGGGCGGTGATGGTGGACCCTCTGAAGTCGACGTGGTCGCGGGGAGGGGGGTCGTCGTCGGAGGGCGGCTCGGGGGCCGGGGTGGGGTGGCCGTCGTCCAGGGGGCTCAGGGCCGGTCGTTCGAGTTTCGCGCCTACGAGCATGGAGGTGAGGGTGGCTACGCGGTCGGCGCGGTCGGGGGATGGCGGGGGCGTGGGGGTGGTGGACGGGGTGGGGTCCACGTCGGTCTCGTAGTGGGCGACCAGCTCACGGAGTCGGGCGGCGGCCGTAGCCTGGTCGTCGGTCAGAGCCAGGGACTCCAGGATGTGGCGGGCCCGGAACGAGAACGCCCCCTCCCAGAAGAGGTGGAACATCGTCGCACCGCCACCGGTCGGAGCAGACACCCCGAGGAACCAGCTCCGGACATCGCGCCATGCCTCTGCCCTCGCCTCGGTCTCCGCGTCGATCGCGGCCCCCAGCACCTCCGCCGCCCGAACCGCCAGCTCCTCCAACTCCCGCTCCATACACGCCCCCGCGCCCCGAGAACCGGATCAGAGATCCCACCGTACTCGTCCCCGCCGCCAAATTCCCGCCACGGGACAACGCCCCGCCCGCCGAACCTCCGGCGGACAGGGCGTCCTCAACCACCTGCTCGCGGCGATCAGTTGTGGATCGTGATGCACGCCTTCGTCCCGGGGTACTTCTCCCACCAGCCGCACGCCTTCGTGTTGTTGGCGAAGTTCTGGTTGATGGCGGAGCCGACGGTCACCGTCTCCGTGCGGGACGCGCTCTCCAGCGTGCCGTAGTAACCGTAGGTGCTGCCGATCTCCAGGATCGGGCGGTCCGTCCACGCGCGGTTGTTGGACTTCTTGGACAGCTTGAAGCTGTCGACGTGCAGCTTGGTGCCCTTGATCTCCAGGCACACCGAGCCCGAACCGTCCGTCGACCCCGCGTTGCCGGCACAGCCGGTCGCGCTGAGGATCCCCGCGTCGGCGGCCTGCGCCGCCCCCGACATCCCGGTCAGACCGAACGTCGCGACCGCGGCCAACGCGAGCGACACCCTGGACACATGACGAAGCACAAGATTCCCCGTTCTCGAACTGACTGGCGTACAGGCCGCCGACTTGATCGCGGCCACCGCACAGCCTGGCGTCGCGGGGAAGGGGAGTCCTATCCGTGACGACACCCATATCGCCGCACCCGCACCGCCCGCCCCCTCAGTCGCCCTCCACCCCCTCGGCTCCCCGAACCGCCTCCCGGTACACCCGCGCCGCCGCCCTCAACGCCGCCTCGGGGTCCACCCCCTCCGCCTCGGCCCGGGCCGCGAGCGCCAGCAGCTCGTACCCGACGCCCTCCCCGCCCGGCAGCGGCACATCCAGCCCGGCCGTCCGAACCCGCGACGACAGCTTGGCGGCGAGTGCGAGGGCGGGTTGGTGGAGGGGGACGCCGTCCGTGACAGAGGCCCGGCGTTTCTCGATCGCCTTCGTGCGCAGCCAGTGTTCCTTGACCTCTTCGGGGGTCGTGGCGACCGCGTCCCCGAAGACGTGCGGGTGGCGGTGGATCAGCTTGGTGACGATCGTCGCGGCGACGTCGTCGATGGAGAACGCCTCCTCCCCGGCGTCCTCGGCGATGCGCGCGTGGAAGACGACCTGGAGGAGGACGTCGCCGAGTTCCTCGCGCAGTTCGTCGTAGTCACCCTCCTCGATCGCCTCGACGAGTTCGTAGGACTCCTCGATCCCGTACTTCGCGAGCCCCTTGTGGGTCTGCTGCGAGGACCAGGGGCAGGCGAGGCGGATGCGGTCCATGACCTGGACGAGGTCGAGGAGGCGGGCGCCGGGCAGGTCGTACGAGGCGGGGAGCAGCTCCAGTTCGGGCATCGCGAACCTGCCGGAGCCGGCGAGGCGGGCGAGGCCGTCGGTGAGGGCGGGCTCTCCCTCGCCGAGTGCGACGACGACCACGGTCCGCCCGCCGGCGCACTCGGCCACCAGCTCCTCGGCGGCGGGCGCCCCCTCGGAGACGGCGACACCGGCCTCCCGCAGATACGGCACCTGGGGATGCGCGCCGTCCGCACAGACGACCCGGTCCGCCGCGCGGAGCACCTGCCAGGCGGGCCAGGAGAGCAGGCCGGGGGCGACGCGGTGGCTGGTGGTGAGGAGGACGATGCGGCCGGTGGCCTGTGCGGGATCTACGGGGCTGGTTTCGTTCACACAGCGAACGTAACCCACCCCGTGATCCCGCCGGGAAAGTTATCCACAGCCTGGGGATGCCAGTCGTACAACCATCTTGTATGCCGACACCGACGCCGACGCCAACCCCGGAAGCAACCCCTCTACGCCCCCGCGCTGATCTCCCGCACCCAGGGCGTCCCCGCATCCACCCGGCTCACCTTCTGCGCGTCCCATCCCCCGTACCGGGGATTGAGATCCACCCCCAGCTCCTGAGACGCCTCCGACAACGCCTTCCAGAACGCCGGCTGACTGGTCTCCGTCCCCAGCTTCGCCGCCAGCTTCTGCGCCTCCAGCTGGAGGTGGAGGTTCTCGTCGAGCCGCTGCGGGGGCACCCCGTACTGCTGGAGCCAGGCCGTCTCCAGCCCCTCGGCGCCGCCCGCCTGCTGCTCCAACCCGGCGCGCATCTCCTGGACTTCACGCCGGCTGACGGTGACGCCCGCGTTCTCGGCGGCCTTCTGGAGGACCTTGTCGAGGACCATGCCGTGCAGGGTGTCCCGCGTGAGCGTGCCGGTCTGGGCGATGGCCTGCGCGTACTGGGCGTCGTCCTTGACGGCCGAACGCTGCGCGTCCCGGACCTCGTTGACCCGGTTCTCCAGTTGGGAGACGGTGATGCGCTGGCCGCCGACGACGGCCGCGGCACCGGGGTGCGCGTCACTCCCGCAGGCGGTCAGGAGGGGGGCTGCCGCGGCGATCGTGGCGGTCAGCAGGAGCGCGGTGCGACGACGGCGGTGCAAGGAGACCTCCTGTAGGAGCTTGTGCGGCGGTGCACAAAGTCTTGCGGTGATCGATGGTAGGCAGTGGTACGCCTGGGGCCAACCCATTCGACCAACGATTCACCGGGACTTGGGGCACCGCCGCGCCCGCGTCACGCGCTCAGGGGGTGTCGTCCGGCGCGTGTTCGAGAGACTCCGGGAGGATCAGCCCACGATCGCGACCGGCGCGTCCCACGCGTTGCGGTCGATGGTGATCGTGTAACCGCCGCGCGTCTCCTTGCTGTTGACCTTGTACTGGTGCCCGCGGCTGTGATTGGTGAACTGGTCCTTGCCCCAGGGCCAGTCGGCGGTGGTGGTGTCCTGCCCGTCGTACAGCGCGTACCAGAGGTTGCCCGGCAGGTCGGTCTTGTTGGTGGCGGTGGCGATCGCCTTCGCGCTGGACGACGTGAAGCCGTAGTACCCGGCGCGGTACACCTTCCCGCGCAGCGTCTTCGTGAACGAGCGCACATACGCCAGCACGGCGTCGTTGCACGCCTTGTTGGTGATGTCGTACGCCTCCATGTCGAGGTAGATCGGGCTGCCGGCCTTCATGCCGAGCGCGGACGCCTTGGTGACGGCGTCGGCGGCGTCGGTCGCGCCGAGCGAGGTCGCCGTGGCGGCGGTGATCTTCTCGGGGCTGGACCCGGTCTGGCAGGGCGGCTGCGCGCCGACGTACAGCGGAATCAGCTTCCAGCCCTGCGAGTTGACCGACTTCACCCAGGAATTGGTGAGGTTGGGCTGGGCGCAGCCGCGGTTCTTGCCGCCGATGTAGACGGCCGCGCCGCCGTAGTAGCCGTCGGTCTTCCACGCCTTCATCGCGGCGAGCGAGGGGGCGGTGCACGTGTCGAACGCGCGCCCCGTGAACGTCTTCTGCGCCGGCCAGACGGTCGCCGCCATCGACTGCTGCGCCGCGACCGCGCCCCCCGCGACCACGACGGCGCTCGCCACGCCCCACGCGATGTATCTGCGCTTCCTCGACTGCCGGTGCTCTGCCATGCC
The DNA here is from genome assembly GCF_048159485.1 of Streptomyces sp. 4F14. Taxonomy (NCBI): domain Bacteria; kingdom Bacillati; phylum Actinomycetota; class Actinomycetes; order Kitasatosporales; family Streptomycetaceae; genus Streptomyces; species Streptomyces sp. 4F14. Next base: position 26,335 of record NZ_JBLRVY010000021.1, on the reverse strand, counting down.
CACCCCTCGGTTCGTTCAAACGTACGCGTCGCAAGGTACCGACCGCGTCCCCATGAATCCCTCATGCCACAGTAAAGGGGAGGCGTGCGGCGCTCGCCCCGGACCCCGTGCCCTACGCTGACCGGACACGCGGGCGGGATGGGGACGGCATGACGGGCATACCAGGCGGCTACAACTACGCGACGCCGCCGCCGGGTTCACCCTCCCCGAAGCGGCTGGAGGCGGGCTGGGGCCAGCGGATCGCCTGGACGCTGCCCGTCTGGGGCACGTTCGGCCTCTTCGCCTGGATCCCCTTCGCGTACGTGGCGCTGCGCCGCGGTCTGCCGTCCGACTGGACCGCGTGCGTGTCCTTCCTCGTCTACGAGGCCGCCGTCTGGACCTGGCTCATCGCCCTGGAGGACGGCAGGGGCGACGGCCCCTTCGGCCTCGTCCTCCTCTTCGCGACCGCCATGGGTACGGCGCTCCTCCTGTTCGCGGTCTTCGACCAGAAGCCGCGGCCGGTTCCGGTCCGGTACGCGGGAGCGCCCCAGCCGCAGCCTCAGCCTCAGCCGAACCCGTACCAGCAGGGCTATCCGTACGGCCGGTGAAGGAACCGCACCCTCTTTGATCCATCTTTGGACATTCAGAGACTTTTCTGTGTCCTTTACCTTCTTAGGATGAACCCTCCGGGCCCGGTGACCATCGGGCCCTCCTTTTTGTGTACGACAGCTCAAGGACACCCATGCACGCCCGCACTCTCAAGACGCTCGCCGTCACCGCCGCGCTCCCCCTCGCCCTGGCGGCCTGCTCCTCGAACTCGGACTCGGACTCGGCCCCGGGCAAGAGCGCCGCCCCCGCGAAGGCCGCCCCCAAGGACCCCAACGCGGGCATCCTCACCGGCGACCAGCTCACGAAGGCGCTCGCGCCGGCCTCGTACTTCGCCGCGGGGTTCGCGGTGGACCCGACGGCGACGCGGGACACGGGCAGCACGTACAGAGCGCCGGAGACGACCGCCGCGAAGCCCGACTGCTCCGGCTTCGGCGGCACCGCGTGGATCGAGCTGACCGGCATCAAGGGCGTGTCGTTCGCGCAGGCGTCGTACATGGACAAGAACACGACCGCCGAGCTGGACCAGGAGATAGACGCCTACCGGGGGACGACGTCGGCGGACGTCATGACGGCGCTGAAGAAGGTCGTGGCGTCCTGCCCGGGCTACACCGACGCGGACACGAAGAGCAAGGTGAAGATCACCGGCGCCGCCACCCCCGCCCTCGGTGACGAGGCGTACACGATCACCCTGACCAGCGACGCCTGGGAGACGGGCACCACCCTCGTCGCGTCCCGCGTCGGCACGAACGTCGTCAGCGTCCTGTCCACCGACGGCCCGGCGAACGGCGCCGCCAGCGCGAAGAAGCTGACGGAAAAGGTGGTGGCCTCGCTGAACGCCCGGTAGGCGCCCGGCGTCCAGGTCATGACGACGACGAGGGGAATCCCATGACCGCCCGCCCACTGCACGTCCTCGCCCTGGCCGTGGCCCTGACCACCACGGCCTGCGGCGAGAGCCCCGACCACACCGGCGCCGACCCGGCCTGGCGGGAGCCCGCGTCGTACACCTGCACCCTCGACGCCGAGTCCCAGGTCCTCGCCGGAACCTTCCACCTCACCGTCCGGGACGGAAGAGTCACCTCCGCGACCGGCCCCGGCCAGTCCGCTCATGCCGAACTCCCCACGATCGGCGTCCTGTTGACCCACCTGGAAACCGCCCGCGCGAACGACGCCGACACGGCCACCGTCGAGTACGCGCCGGACGGCCACCCCACCCGCATCGTCCTCGACGAGGACAGGAACGCGATCGACGACGAGGCGACGTACGTGATCTCCGCGTACCGGCCGTCCGCCGGCTGAGTCTCAGTCGAAGCGGAACACGTTGAACCGGTACGCCTCCACGTCCCGTCGCCGCGCCGTCGACATCGCCCGCAGCAACAGCCTGTACGCCAGCGGGAGTTCACGTCGGACAGCGTCCGGGAGGGCGGTGAAGGAGCAGGTGTCGGCGAGGTGGAGGCCGGGGCGCCAGTGTTCGACGGATCTGGGGTCGTCGCAGCGCCAGCGCATGCGGGCGGAGACCTTGGCGAGGACGTCGTGGGTGTCCTGGCGGTCGATCATGCGGGAGCCGGCCGTCTCCAAGGCCAGGTGGGCGCCGGGGAGTTGGCCGGCGATCAGGTCGAAGACCGCGCGGACCCCGGGTTCGTCGAGGTAGATGAGGACGGCCTCGGCGACGAGGAAGTGCGGGCCCGGGGAGTCGCGTACCGCCTGGGTCCAGGACGGGTCCGTGACCGACGCGGAGAGGATGCGGCGGCGCGGGGTGTCCTCGAAGAAGCGGCGGCGCAGGGCGGCGACGTCGGGGAGGTCCAGGTCGAACCAGTGGACGGTGCCGTTGTCGAGGCGTTCGAAGCGGGTGTTCAGGCCGGTGCCGATCTCGACGACCGTTCCGGAGGGGTGCGCGGTGAGGAACTCCCGTACCCAGTGGTCGAACAGGAGCGTGCGCAGGTTCGCGCCGACCAGGCTTCTCGCGCCGGCGAAGCGGGAGAAGTCGTACTCCAGGGCGTCGACCATCTCCACCGCGCGCGGGTCGTGGAGCATCCCGCGGCGTTTGCGGGTCTCGACGGCGCGCGCGTAGAGCGGGATGAGCAACGTCTCCTGGATCTCGCCGAGTTCGGGGGTGTGCTTGGGCTGCGGCATGGGCGGACTCCCCGGGCATGGGTGGGGGCGGACCCTCAGGGCGGACTCCCCAATTGAGGTTAGGTAAGCCTAAGTTGAAGAGTCCGCGTCCGCCACCCTCACTTCGCCCTGAACCGCTCCGGCGCCTTCGTCGGGTTCCCGCCGGCTGGCAACTTCTGGCTCGGGCAGGACTTGAGAACCTTCTCCATCGCCGCCTTCTCCGCGCCGGTCACCCAGAGTTCGTACTTCTTCTTGACGGCGACCTGCGCGGCGACGTACGCGCAGCGGTACGACGCGTTCGGCGGCAGCCAGGTCGCCGCGTCGCCGTCACCCTTGGAGCGGTTCGTACTCGCGTCCACGGCAAGGAGGTTGAGGGGGTCGTTGGCGAGGGCGATGCGCTTGCCGGCGTCCCAGTACTTGGCGCCCTTCTGCCACGCGTCGGAGAGGGCGACGACATGGTCTATGTCGACCTGGCTCTTGCCGCGCCGGTAGGTGACGTCCTTGCCGGAGTAGGGGTCCTTCTCCAGTACGCCGTACGAGACTTTGCAGTCGCCGCCGGTCAACTTCACGTCCGCCAGGTCCCGTTGGAGTATGTCGTCCCGGGTGTTGCAGCCGTTGGAGTCCGTGTCCGCCCACGCCGAGCCGAAGGCGTCGCGGGAGTAGCCGGTCTTCGGCGCGCGGCCCTTGACCGGCAGCGCCTCGGCCGCCGCGAGGGCGGCGCCGCTCTGGGGGCCGGACGCGCCGCCCCCGTCCTTCTTCTCCGCGCAGCCCGCCAGCGCCACGACCAGTACGGCGGCGACCGCGACCCCGCCCCGAACACGCTTCACGCGCGTCCCTCCCGATGTCCTGTTGGTTCTCTTGCGCCCGTTCCCGACGCCCCGCACCGGACGTTTGCCCCGGTCAGGGCCGCGTACACGCTAGCGGGAGGGTGTGCGGGGTCACTCCATGGGTACGGCCGGGTCGCGCGGCCACCCCCCTTCGGGTGGGCATTCGGAGCAACTCGGACATATGGTCGTGATGAATCACCTCCGGAAGGAGCTTCTGATGGGCCTCTTGGACAGGTTCAAGAGCAACAAGGCGATGCAGGACAAGGCGCAGGACATGTCCGACACCGCCGAGAAAATGATCAACGAGAAGACCGGCAACAAGTACGAGAGCCAGGTCGACCAGGTCCAGCAGAAGGCCGAGGAGGCGCTGGGCATCAAACGCGACCAGCCGGAGCAGCAGTAGCGGTACGCGCCCGAGGGCGACCGGGATACGCCGCTTCCGCACCCGACGGGGGGTGGAAGCGGCATCCGGGCGTGGCGGGGTGGTACGACGGGCCGACGGGGTGAACGCCCCGCCGGGCGACGGCCGTTGAGGCGTCGGGACGAACGCCCCCGGCCCACCGCCCCGTTAGAGTCCCGCCATGTACCCGGTCCTCCGCCGCACCGACCGCCTGGAACTCCGCGAGCTGCGACCCGCCGACGCCGACGCCGTGTTCGCCGTCTACGGCAGCGAACTCGCCACCGCCCACCTGTCGTTCGAACCCCGCACCCACGACGAGGTACGGGACATGGTGACCCGCGCCCGGACATCCGCCCGCACCGAACCCCGCACCGAGTACGTCCTCGCCGTAGCCGCCCCCACCACCCTCATCGGCGTGGCCCGCCTGGCCTCCGATCCCCACCAACCCCGCGCCGCCACCCTGGGCTTCGCCCTGAACCCCGCCTCCTGGCACACCGGCCTGGGCACCGAGACCGTCCGCCTCCTCCTCGCCCTGGCCTTCGAGGACCTCGCCCTCCACCGCGTCTGGGGCGCCCGCGCCCCCGCGAACGAGGCGTCCGCCCGCACGATGACCCGCGCCGGCATGACCGTGGAGGGCCGGATCCGCGAACACGTCCACAAACGGGGCGCCTGGCGGGACTCGGTGGTACACGCGATCCTCGAACGGGAGTGGCGGGGCCTGAACGGCCGCTGACAGCGGGCTACTTGGTCTCCAGCTTCCCCAACTCCCCGGGGTCCCCGGCCCACTCCTCCCCCTCGAACCCCAACGCGCCGCGCAGGAACGCCGTCGTCACGTGTTGGATCAACGCGACGCGCTCGGGGCTCTCGTCGGTCGTCTCGGCGGCCTCGTGTCCGACGATGCCGCCGAGGGAGTGCTCGGCGCCGAAGACGGTCAACAGCGCTTTGGGGGCGGGGCTGTGGACGTACGGGTCGGTGAACCAGTCGGGGCCGCGGGTGGAGAGGTGGGACTGGTCGTGGTCGCCGGCGACGACGAGGACCGGTGGGGTCATCGTGGTGAACGACGGGCGCATGAAGGGGAGTTGTTCGGCGGCGAAGGGGGTGAGGTCGTCGCCGAGGCCGGCTGCCGCGAGGAGGACGCCCGCCCGGACGCGGGGGTCGGTGAAGTCCTCGTCGGGGTCGGTGAGGACCCGCGCCCCGAGGAGTGTGCCGACGGTCTGCGCACCCCAGGAGTGCCCGGCGACGGCGATGCGGGAGGCGTCGACGCGCCCGGCCAGTCCGGGAACGGCGGCGACGAGGACGTCGAGGGAGTCGAGCACCCGGACGGCGTCCTCGATGCGCAGGCGCCAGATGCGCGGCGTACGGGGGTCCTCGGCGGGGACGCCGAGCGTCCGGGAGTCGAGGTGGGTCGGCTGGAGGACGACGAACCCGTGGGCGGCCCAGTGGTCGGCGAGGGGCGCGTACCCGTCGAGGGACCAGCCGTAGCCGTGGGAGAAGAGGAGGACGGGCAGACCGGTGCCGAACAGGGGTGCGGAGACGCGGACCTGGAGGTCCTCGCCGCGCTCGGGGGCGGGCAGGACGACGGGCTTCACGGACACGGTCGGGGACGATCCGGGCATGGCTGTGCCATCCGTTCGTAAGTCGGGGAGCGGTTCCGCACGACCGCACGACGGCATGACAGCCCGCCCCCGGTCTGCCATCATGGGCAAAGCGGAACCCTGTTCCACTTACGATACGGAACACGGTTCCGCTTAGCAAGGCCGCGCCGAGGCCGCCCGACCCGAGGAGCACCCCCGTGCCCACCACCCCCCAGGACACCCCCCGCCGCAAGGACGCCCGCCGCAACCAGCAGACCCTGCTGGACGCCGCCGCGGCCGTGTTCGTCGTATCCGGCGTGGACGCCCCGGTCCGCGAGATCGCCGCGCGCGCGGGTGTCGGCACGGGCACGGTCTACCGCCACTTCCCCACCCGCGCGGACCTGGTGATCGCGGTCTACCGCCACCAGGTCGACACGTGCGCGCAGGCGGGCCCGACACTGCTGGCCTCGGCCCCCACCCCGTACGCCGCCCTCGCGCAGTGGACGGACCTGTTCGTCGACTTCCTCGTCACCAAGCACGGCCTGGCGACCGCGATGCAGTCGGACAGCACCTGCTACGGCACCCTGCACACGTACTTCCTCGACCACCTCCTCCCTGTCTGCACCGACCTGTTGGCCGCCGCGGCCGCCTCCGGCGAGATCGCCCCCGGCCTCGACGCGTACCAACTCCTGCGCGGCATCGGCAACTTGTGCGCGGGCGCGGAGAAGGACACCCGCTACGACGCACGGCTCCTGGTGTCGCTGCTGGTCGCCGGGCTCCGGCGGACAGAGGCTCAGCCCAGGTAGGGCGCGAACCGTGCGGTGACCGCCCCGGAGTCGTCCGAGGGCAGGCTCGACAGCACGCACGCGCTGGACCCCGTACAGGCCCCGGACCACCCCTTCATGACGTACCGCGCCCCTGGATCCGTGAGCAGCGCGGTCAGGCTCACCGGCGTACCCGTGATCTGGACCTGGCAGGTCGCGGCGGCGTACCCCCGGCACACCACCCGCCCCCGGTCGTCCGTGGCGGTGAGTTCCGAACTCTCGCCCCCGCCCATGAGGTTGACGGTCAGCAGCGTGTACGCCGTCCCGCTGAGGTCCGCCGTGAGCGTCTTCCCGCCCGCGGGTACGGTGAGCCGCCCGCTGTCGGTGCCGAGGCGGCTCGGCGAGAACTCCACGGACACCGTGCAGGACGTGTGGCCCGCGAGCCGCTCCCCGCAGGTGCCGTCGGCGTACGAGAACGCGTTGCCCTCGGAGAGGCGCGCGGGGCCGAGGGCGATGGACGCGTCGCCGGGGTTGGTGACGGTGAAGTCGAGCACGGGCGCGTCCACGGAGGGGAAGACGTGGGTCATCCCGAAGTCCCGTGCGGACGGCTCGATCCGGGCGTTCACGATCGCCTGGGGCGGCGGCCCGCTCCCGCCGCCGGACGAGGACTCCGACACCGAGGACGACGGCGTACCCCCGCCGCTCGCGGAACCACTGGCCGACACCGACGCGACCGGGCTCACCGACCCCGCCGACGCCAACGGCGACGAGCCGCCGGACTCCCCGCCACCGCCTCCCCCACCCCCGCCGCCGCCGATCCGCGCGACCGCCGTCCCCACCACCAGCACCCCCACCACCGCGGCGGCGACGACAGCCACCCGCCGTCCGCCGCCCGACGGCGCGCGAGGCGGGGCCGACGGCATCGGCGGCGCCACCGGCCCGTCGAGCAGCGCCAGGTTCGCCCGCGTCACCTCCGCCCCGGCCGCGTCCCCGAGCTGCGTACGCAGGTCGAGCGCGCGCCGCAGCATCCGGCGCGCGTGCTCCGTGCGGTCGTGCAGGAAGTGCTGGACGCCCTGCTGGTGCGTGAAGTACGCCTCGAAGGCGACGTCCCCGGCCTCGCGCGCGGCGGTGATGCCCTGCGCGAGGGTGTCCTGCCACGCCTGCCAGTGGCTCTGGACGAACAGGATCCGCTCCAGGGCGGTGACGAGGCGGACGGCGGTCTGCCACTCGCGGCGTTCGACGGCGAGCCCGAGGAGGCTCAGGGCGGCGTCGAGCGCCCCGCGCGCGTCGGGCCCGGCGGGGTCGCCGGAGGCCAGCCAGGCGGCGAGGGCGCGGACGGTGCTCGCGAGGCCGATGTGGCCGTAGAGGAGGTGCCGGTAGGGCTCGGCCTTGCAGACGGGCAGCCCGAACCGGTCGTCGCGCTGCTCGGCGAGCCCGCGCGCGGAGAGCGATTCGAAGGTCTGCGCGACGTACGCGACGTCGGCCATCCGGGAGAGCACGTCGGCGGGCAGCAGCGCCCCGCCGAGCAGGGTGAGCACGGCGAGGACCCGCTTGGCCTCGGGCGCGAGCGCGGAGACACACAGTTCGTCGAGGACGCCGGGGTCGCCCTCCGCGCGCGCGGTGACGTCGGCGAGCGCCATCCCGTCGTGGCGCACGAGGGCGGCGGCCTGCCGCAGGTGCAGCGGCTGTCCGGCGACGGCGGCCACGAGGCGGGGCGTGACGGCCTGTTCGGGGCCCGTGAGGGGGCGTCCGAGGTCCCGGGCCAGGAGGGCGGTCGCGGCGGCCTCGGAGAGGCCCTGGAGGGCGTGCGCCTGCGGCAGGGTGGGCGTCCCGGTGGCGATCACCAGCGCGCAGCCGCGCAACACCTGCCCGAGGTAGGCGAGTTGGGGCGCGGTGTACGCGACGTCGTCGAGGGCGACGGTCCCGTCGACGGCCCCGAGGGCCTGCGCGCACTCCTGGGTGGTGAACCTGACGGGGCCCTGCCAGACGTAGAAGGACCGCATGAGGTCCTGGAGGAGGTCCTCCAGGGCGGTCGCGCCCGTGCACAGGTACACGCTGTCCGGGACGCTCCGCAGCAGCGTCGTCCTCCCCGTGCCGCAGGGGCCGGTGAACTCGACCGTCTCGCGCGGGCGTACGCGGTCGAGTTCCCGTGATCGCCCTACCAGGTACGGCCGTTGGAGCGGCTGCGCGAGCGCGCGCGGGTACGGGGTGGTCGCGGCCGGCGGTACGCGCGTGAGGCGGGCGCCGTGCCGGCCGGCCGGAGAGACGGAGAGGTTGCCGAAGACGACACTGTTCATTCCTCCCCCTGGGAATGAACGGGGCACCTGGCAGGCGCCGGTGGATCCACCATCGATCCACCCCCGGCGCCTGTCAAGAATGCCCGCTTTACTACCTTCTCTACGACCTTCTCTACGACCTTCTCTACGACCCGAGGACGGTCGCCAGGAACTCCCCGGTCCAGCCCAGCAGTTCCCGCCCGACCAGCGGCTTCCCGCCGACCTTCGCGGTCTTCGGACGGGGTACGAGGACCTGGTGCGCGCCCGCCTTGATGACCGTCCCGGGGTACAGCCGCTTCAGCCGCAGCTCCTGCGACTCCCGCAGCTCCACGGGCGCGAACCGGATGTTGGTGCCCTGGAGGACGATCTCGCCGACCCCGCACGCGCGCGCCAGCATCCGCAGCCCCGCCACCAGCAGGAGGTTCTCGACGGGCTCCGGCAACTTGCCGTAGCGGTCGGTGAGTTCCTCGCGTACGGCCCTGATGTCGTCCTCGGAGTTGGCGGAGGCGATCGACCGGTACGCCTGGAGGCGCAGCCGCTCGCCCGGCGCGTAGTCGTGCGGGACGTGCGCGTCGACCGGCAGCTCGATCTTCACCTCCAGCGGCGGTTCCTCCTCGATCTCGCCGTTCTCCAGCTGCTTGCGGTAGTCCGCGACGGCCTCGCCGACCATGCGTACGTACAGGTCGAAGCCGACGCCCGCGATGTGCCCGGACTGCTCGCCGCCCAGCAGGTTGCCGGCGCCGCGGATCTCCAGGTCCTTCATCGCGACGTACATGCCCGCGCCCATCTCGGTGTGCTGGGCGATCGTCGCGAGGCGTTCGTGCGCGGTCTCCGTGAGGGGCTTCTCCGGCGGGTACAGGAAGTAGGCGTACCCGCGCTCGCGGCCACGCCCCACGCGCCCGCGCAGCTGGTGGAGCTGGGAGAGGCCGAAGGTGTCGCCGCGCTCCACGATGAGGGTGTTGGCGTTGGAGATGTCGATGCCGGACTCGACGATCGTCGTCGACACGAGGACGTCGAACTTCTTCTCCCAGAAGTCGACGACGACCTGTTCCAGGGCCTGTTCGCTCATCTGCCCGTGCGCGGTGGCGATGCGGGCCTCGGGGACGATCTCGCGCAGGCGCGCGGCGGCCCGGTCGATGGACTCGACGCGGTTGTGGATGTAGAAGACCTGGCCCTCGCGCAGGAGTTCACGGCGGATCGCGGCGCCGATCTGCTTCTCCTCGTAGGGCCCGACGAACGTCAGGACCGGGTGGCGCTCCTCGGGGGGCGTGGTGATCGTCGACATCTCGCGGATGCCGGTGACGGCCATCTCCAGCGTGCGCGGGATGGGCGTCGCCGACATCGTCAGGACGTCGACGTTCGCGCGCAGCTTCTTGAGCTGCTCCTTGTGCTCGACGCCGAAGCGCTGCTCCTCGTCGACGATGACGAGTCCGAGGTCCTTGAACTTGGTCTCCGACGCGAACAGGCGGTGCGTGCCGATGACGACGTCGACCGCGCCCTCGCGCAGTCCCTCCAGGGTGGCCTTGGCCTCGGTGTCGGTCTGGAAGCGGGAGAGCGCGCGGACGTTCACCGGGAACTGCCCGTACCGCTCGGAGAACGTCCCGAAGTGCTGCTGGACGAGCAGGGTCGTGGGTACGAGCACGGCGACCTGCTTGCCGTCCTGGACGGCCTTGAAGGCGGCCCGCACGGCGATCTCCGTCTTGCCGTAGCCGACGTCGCCGCAGATCAGGCGGTCCATCGGGACCGTCTTCTCCATGTCCTCCTTGACCTCGGCGATCGTGGTGAGCTGGTCCGGGGTCTCCGCGTACGGGAACGCGTCCTCCAGCTCGCGCTGCCACGGCGTGTCCGTGCCGAACGCGTGCCCGGGGGCCGCCATGCGCGCGCTGTACAGCTTGATCAGGTCGGCGGCGATCTCCTTGACGGCCTTCTTCGCGCGGGCCTTCGTCTTCGTCCAGTCCGCGCCGCCGAGGCGGTGCAGGGTGGGTGCCTCGCCGCCGACGTACTTGGTGATCTGCTCCAGCTGGTCGGTCGGGATGTACAGGCGGTCGCCGGGCTGGCCGCGCTTGGCGGGCGCGTACTCGACGACCAGGTACTCGCGGGTGGCGCCCTGGACGGTCCGCTGGACCATCTCGATGTACCGGCCCACGCCGTGCTGCTCGTGGACGATGTAGTCGCCGGTCTCCAGGGTCAGCGGGTCGATGCTCTTGCGTCTGCGCGCGGGCATGCGCGCGCCGTCCTTGCCGGCCGCCTTCTGGCCGGAGAGGTCGGTCTCGGTGAGGACGGCGAGCTTCAGCGCCGGGTCGACGAAGCCGTAGTCGATCGAGCCGCACGCCACGTGTACGACGGACGGCTGGATCGCGCCCAGGTCGGTGTCGAGGCGGGCGGCGATGCCCTCGCCGCCGAGGACCTCGACCGTGCGGGACGCGGTGCCGTGGCCCTCGGTGACGAACACCGTGCGCCAGCCGTCGGCCAGCCAGCCCTTGGTGTCGGCGAGGGCCTTCGCGGTGTCGCCGCGGTACGTCTCGGGGGCGTGCATGGAGAGCTTCAGGGTGTCATCGTCCAGCTCCTCGTCCGCGGCGAACGGGGAGACCGACCACCACATCATGTCCAGCTCGCGCGCGCGGTCCCGGACGTCCGCGATCGACCACAGGGAGGCCGCGCCGACGTCGATCGGGGCCTCGCCGCCGCCCGCCGTGGCCGCCCAGGAGGCGTGCAGGAACTCCTGCGAGGTCGCCACGAGGTCCGACGCGCGAGTGCGCACGCGCTCCGGGTCGCAGACGACGGCCATCGCGCCCTTGGGCAGGACGTCGATCAGCAGCTCCATGTCGTCGACGAGGACCGGCGCGAGGGACTCCATGCCCTCGACGGCGATCCCCTCGGCGATCTTGTGCAGCAGCTCGCCGAGCTCGGGGTGGTCCTCAGCGAGCGCCTGCGCACGTGCGCGGACGTCCGCCGTCAGCAGGAGTTCACGGCAGGGGGGCGCCCACAGGCCGTGTTCGGCGACCTCCAGGGAGCGCTGGTCGGCGACCTTGAAGTAGCGGATCTCCTCGATGTCGTCGCCCCAGAACTCGACGCGCAGAGGGTGTTCCTCGGTCGGCGGGAAGACGTCCAGGATGCCGCCGCGCACGGCGAACTCGCCGCGCTTCTCGACGAGCTCCACGCGCGCGTAGGCGGCGGCCGCGAGGGCCTCGACGATCTTGTTCAGGTCGGCGGTCTGCCCGGTCCTCAGCGCCACCGGCTCCAGGTCGCCGAGCCCCTTGACCTGCGGCTGGAGCACCGAGCGCACGGGCGCGACGACCACCGACACCGGGCCCGTCTCGGGGTCGTCGACGCTCGGGTGCGCCAGCCTGCGCAGGACGGCCAGCCGGCGCCCCACGGTGTCGCTGCGCGGACTCAGGCGCTCGTGCGGGAGCGTCTCCCACGCCGGGTACTCCGCGACGCCGTCCGCCGGCAGCAGCGTGCGCAGGGCCGCCGCGAGGTCCTCCGCCTCCCGGCCCGTCGCCGTCACCGCCAGCACCGGGCGGCCGGACTCCCGCGCGAGCGCCGCGATCACGAACGGGCGGGCCGCCGGGGGGCCGACCAGGTCGACATGCGTGCGGTTGCCGTCGGAGGCCGCCCGGACGGCTTCGGACAGGGCCTTGTCCTTGAGAACGGCGTCTAGCAGACCGTGCAGGCTCATGGAATCTTTCCGGTGAGGGGGGACGGGCGAACACCAACCACCCGACGCGTCTCACGGGCCGGGGGTCATCCAGCGTACGGCTTGCCGCCGACAAGCGCCGGGCCTGTGGACAACCTCCGGATCGTGGACGCGGGCGTCACCCTTCGCCCTGGGCAGCGCACGGCTTCCTCGTTGACGCCGCGAACCTGACAATCGGCCTGACCTGCGCGGTCACCTCGGGGTTCCCGGGGCACCAAAAAGTGCGTTCTTCCACGTCAGAGCGGGGTTCCCTACGGTCACCGGTATGACCATCACCCTGCTGAACCCGAACGGCCTGCCCTCCATCGACGTCTACCACCAGGTGTCGGTCGCTTCCGGAACCCGCACGATCCACCTCGCCGGCCAGGTCGCCTGGGACACCCCGGCCGACCTCGCGACCCAGGTCGAGGAGGCGTACGCCAGCGTCGGCACGGCCCTCGCGGGCGCGGGCGGCGCCTTCACGGACGTAGCGAAGCTCACCGTGTACGTCGTCGACTGGACGCCCGACAAGATGCCGGCGCTGCTGGAGGGCATCGCCCGGGGCGCCGCCCGCCTCGGCGTCGACCATCGGCCGCCGGCGACGCTGATCGGGGTGGCGGCCCTGGACGTACCGGAGCACCTGGTGGAGATCGAGGCGGTCGCCGTCCTCGACTGAACGCGCGGGCGCCGCCGGGGTGGTCCCGACGGCGCCCGAATCAGTGGCGGCTAGTGGGGTGTCACCACTTCGTGTAGTGGAACAGCGCGGACGTCGTCCAGGCCGCCGGGGAGCCCGCCGTCTTCCAACCGGTCGCCGCGGACGGGGAGTTGCGGTACTTCAGCTTGTGCGTCCCCGTACGGACCGACTTCAGGGCCGCGTGGTCGTCCGCGCCCGGGAGGTTCTGGTAGCGGACCCAGTGCTTGAAGCCGCCCGCGGTCGCCGACGACTCCGAGACGATCGCGTCCGCGTCGCTGCCGATCGCCGTCCAGTCGGTGGGCTGCGTGGACTGGGGGTTCTTGCTCAGCCACTTGATGAGCGAGGACTTCTCCCGCATGTCCTTGGTCTGCTGGTACGAGTGCCCCCAGCCCCAGTTGGTCCCCGTGTGCGGCGTCCCCAATGTCACCACGTCCTCGACGAACAGCTTCTTCGGGAACCCGGCTTCCTTCTTGGCGACCCCGGTCAGCGCGGCGCGGATGATGAGCCCGCCCATGGAATGCCCCACGAGATCGACGGACTTCCCCTTCGCCGTGTAGTCCTTGTAGATCTTGTTGGCGAGCTTCTTCCCCAGGTCCTTCAGCCCGGTGTTCCGATCCCCACTGGCGATCCGGAAGTCACAGTTCCAGTCCCCCTTGTAGAACGCGACCCCCCGCACCTTCCCCTTCCACCGGTAGTCCTTGAGGTCCTTCCTGATGTCCTTGAAGTAGTCGTTGCAGTCGAACTTCGCCTCCCACACCGGGTCGTACCCGTGCACCAACAGCACGTCCTCGTTACTGCTGTTGTTCCCCTTCGGCGTAGTCGCCGCCTGCGCCGGCAGAGCCGTAGCCACCACACCGAGCCCCGCGAACACCGCCGTGACAGCCGTCGCCACAACCCTCGCCCTGATCTGCATGTTCTTCTCCCCGTTTCCTGGCCCCACCGCTCGGCGGGACGATCACCAGGATGGGGAGAGCTGGTGTCGCGGGGGTACCTATAACTCTCCGGGGTACGAAACACCACACTCCGGAATCCGCGCGCATCAGCTGCCACGGCGCACGGACGGGACGAAACCCTCCGGGAGAACGGCGATGACGGACTGGACCCCCCTGCGCGAACTCCTCGTCCGGGGACCCGGATCTGCTGCCGTCGGCCTGCACACCTCGCTCCGACCCCGCCGCGACGACGGACGGGGACGTATCCCTCGATGTGGGCCGCCCGGAGGGAGCCGTGCAGGGGCTGGAGTTGGTCCCGCGGTTCCCGTGGGACCTCGCACCCTCCCCGAACCGCCTGCTCGTCCCCCTGCCCAGCAGGGTGCTGACGGAATCGACAAGTCTCGGCGCCTGGTGGTCGACGTTCGCACCGGAATCCTGCTGATGGCCGAGGTCGAGGAGACCGGCTACCGGGAGGAACTGTCCGAGCTGGAGTTCCCCGGCGCGCTGCCGGACACCGCTTCCGATGGAACGACACGCTGACGGCATCGCAGGAGGCCCGGCAGCGACGACGGGACGCCGTCACCGTGTACCACCGTCAACGGCCGCTGCCCGTACCGGCTTTCTGGCCCGGCGGACACGACCACTTCGAACCGGCCGCGTTCGACGGCGACCTCACCACCAGGCTCCTCGCGATCGACCTGTACACCGACGGAGCACCCGAGGGAACGCCGTCCATGGCGACGCTGATCAGACGCCCGCCGGACGCCCCAGCGTTCGAGCCGGGCTGGGCCGCGGATCCACGGGCGTTCGTTCACCACTGGGAGGGCGGCGCCTGGCGGTGGACGCTGGCCCTGTGGGGACGGCCGCTGTCCCTCGCAGAGTTCGATCGCGTCGTCGGATCGATGCCCGAGAGCTGATTCCCTGGCGAGGGGCGTCTCACCCAAGGCCGGCGGAGCGGAGGACACCGTGCCGTCCCCGACTCGCTGCCCCCACAGCGGTCACCCTCTGAAGTCCCAGCAAGTTTCGGCAAGCTCCTAGCTCTCCGACGAGATCGAGGACAAGCTCAAACGCAGAGATCGACTTCATACGGCCGAGGAGGTCACGATGACCCTGATCAAACTCGGAAAAGACCCGGAGAGCCCCAGCGGAGGCTCCCCCACCATCTACCTCGACGACGAGAAGGACACCTACGTCGTCCAGGGATGGACGGTGGACGACGAGGAGCGTCTGAAGCAGATGGACATCCCGGGCCACGAGTCGGCGGTGGAAATCCCCCGGCGCATGGTGCAGTTCTTCTTGGAGGCGCGCGGCAGTGACGAATCCCCCGACGTTTGAGGAACTGTTCCGTGACTGCCGGCAGTCGGCCGTCCATCTGGAGATGCGCGACGCCTACATGAAGTCGGACCCGGCCTTCACGGACTGGCAGGCCGGGACGGCGTTCGACCCCGCCGAGCGCTGGGCCGACTGGCATCGCCTCGTCACTGCCGCGACCTCGCGCGGCGTCGGCGTGCGCCGGGCGCGGATCGTCTCCACCCCCGTCAGCGAGTACATCCGCTTCGAGTACGACGTGACGGACGGACTGAACATCGCGGCGGGTGAAGAGGTCCGCTGGCTGTCCCGCCGGAACGCCGGCGACATCGCGCTCCCGGGGAACGACTTCTGGCTCTTCGACTCCCTCCTCGTCCTCGTCAACCACTTCGACGGCGAGGGCGAGAACATGGAGGTCGAACTCACGGACGCGCCGGACCTCGTACAACTCTGCGACACGGCCTTCGAGTCCGTGTGGAAGCGGGCCACCCCGCACGCAGAGTTCCAGGCATCCTGACGGCCCGACGAGACCTTCGCACCAACATGACCTCGTCATCTTCAAGCGTCCAGGAAGCCCGCACAGCCCGCCCGCACGGACGGAGGAGGACTGCTGTCACTGCGGGGCGCCGGACCCTCGTACCCATCCCGTGCGCCTGCGGGGACGACGTGTACGTGTGCCCCGACTGCCTGCTCCTCGCGAGCCCCCCCCCCGGCATGAACAAGACCCGGTGCCGAGGAGTCCCCCAAGACTCCCCGGCACCGGGTCTTCCCCCGCAACCCCCGTATGCGGTGGCCTAATCGGTGGCGATCGCGTTGAGCACGTTCATCCGCCCCGCCCGGAACGCCGGGACCAGCGCGGCGAACAACCCCACGAACGCCGACCCGATGAAGACCCCGATGATGGTCGGCCAGGGGATCTCCAGGACGCCCAGGCCCTGAAGTGCCAGGAGTTTCTGGGCAGTTGCCCCCCAGCCCATGCCCAGGCCGAGGCCGAGGAGCGCGCCGAAGAGGGCGATGACGACCGACTCCATGCGGATCATGCGGCGGAGCTGGCGCCGGGAGAGGCCGATGGCGCGCATGAGGCCGATCTCGCGGGTGCGTTCGACGACCGAGAGGGCCAGGGTGTTCACGACACCGAGGATCGCGACGATGATCGCGAGGGCCAGCAACCCGTAGATGAGGTTGAGCAGTTGGCCGATCTGGTCCTTGAGCGCCTGCTTGTAGTCGGTCTGGTCACGGACCTTGTACTGCGGGAAGTCGCGCATGGAGGACTTGAGCGAGGTGTACGCCGCGTCCTGCTGCCCCTTCTGCGCGGTCGCGAAGAGGATCGTGTCGAGGGGCATCTTGTCGGCCGGCACGTACTTCGCCATGGTCGAGATGGCCGTGTACATGGCCCCGGAGTCGATGGCGACGTCGCTCTTGGTGATGGCGCGGACGGTCAGGGACGCCGTACGCCCGTCCTTGAAGCCGATCTTCACGACGGAGCCGAGCCGGATGGCGTGGTCCTTGGCGAAGTCCTCGTGGACGGACATGGAGTCCGGCTTGTACGCGTCCTTGAGGTTGCCCTGCACGGTCTGGACGCGCAGGTCGTCGGGGTAGGTCGGGTCGGCGGCGGTGATGGCCGTGTCCTTGGAGACCTTGCCGTCGGGGGTGGTGAAGTCGGCCTCGGTCCACTTGTACTCGGTGACGTGGGCGAGCCCCGGCGTCTTCTTGACCGTCTGGACGGCCTGCGGGGTGATGAGCTGGCCGCCGTCGGACTGGACGATGAAGTCGGTGCCGACGGTCTTGTCGAGCTCCTCGGTCGCGGAGGCCACCATGGAGGAGCCGACGACGGAGAGGCAGGCGACCAGCGCGAGCCCGATCATGAGGGCGGCGCCGGTGGCCCCCGTACGCCTGGGGTTGCGCAGCGCGTTGCGCTCGGCCATACGCCCCACGGGACCGAAGGCCCGCAGGAGTACTACACCCAGGACCCGTACGACCGCCCCCGCGAGCAGCGGTCCGATGACGACGAACCCGAGGAGGGACAGGACGATGCCGAGCCCCAGCCAGAGCGCGCCCTCGCCCGCCTTGTCGGCCGTACCCGAGAGGTAGAGCGCTACCCCTCCGGAGCCAGTGAGCGCGAGGCCGATGATCCCCCGTACCCATCCGGCGCGTCCGTCCGCGGGGGTACCCGCGTCGCGCAGCGCGGCCATCGGCGAGACCTTGCCGGCGCGGCGGGCCGGGAGGTAGGCGGCGAGGACGGTGACGACGACGCCGAGGGTGATACCGAGGACGGGGGTGGTCCAGGCGACGGTCAGGTCGTCGGTGGAGAGGTTCATGCCGGACGAGGCCATGAGCTTCATCAGCCCGACGGCGATCCCGACGCCGGCCCCCACCCCGAGGATCGACCCGACGATCCCGAGGAGAAGCGCCTCGACGAGCACGGAGCGGTTGACCTGCTTGCGGGAGGAGCCGATGGCCCGCATCAGGCCGATCTCGCGGGTGCGCTGGGCGACCAGCATCGAGAAGGTGTTGACGATCAGGAAGATGCCGACGAGGAAGGCGATCCCGGCGAAGCCGAGCATGGCGTACTTGAGGACGTCCATGAGGGAGCCGACCTGCTTGCGGTTGGCGTCGGCGGTCTCCTTGGCGGTCTGCACCTTGAACTCACCGGCGCCGAGCGCGGAGTTGACGCCCTGCTTGACCTGCTCGTCGCTGAACCCGGGCGCCGCCGTGACGTTGACGTTGGTGAAGACACCGGTCTGCCCGACCAGCGCCTCCTGCGCGGTCTTCGTGTCGAAGTAGAAGATGGCCGCGCCGGGGTTGGTGACCTGGAAGGCGACGACGCCGGAGATCTTCGCCTTGTGCGTGCCGAGGGCGGTGATGACGCCGATCTCGTCGCCGAGCTTCAAGTGGTGCTTGTCGACGGTGTCTTCGTCCACCATCACCTGGTCGGAGCCCTTGGGCACCGCCCCCGAGGTGATCTTCATGGTGCGGGCGTCGTTGCCGTTCCAGCTGCCGACGATCGTCGGGCCGCCGCCGCTCGGCGACAGGTTGTCCTTGTCGGCGTCGATGACGGTCACCGAGGTCGAGAAGACCGTCCCCTCGGCCGACTTGACGCCCTTCGCCGTGCGGACGGTGTCGACGACCGACGCCGGCATCACCGGCGGCTTGCCGTTGTCGGACTTCGTCTCGCCGGTGTCGGAGGCTCCCTTGGGGCTCACCGTCACATCGGAGGACGTCGCCGCGAACAGCTTGTCGAAGGTGGTGGACATGGTGTCGGTGAACACCAGCGTCCCGCAGACGAACGCGACCGACAGCAGCACCGCGATTGCCGAGAGCGCCATCCGCCCTTTGTGCGCGAAGAAGTTGCGCATCGAGGTCTTCATGACGGTCATGACGTACGCCCCCGCGCGTCGAAGTCCTTCATGCGGTCGAGGACGGTGTCGGCGGTGGGCCGGAGCATCTCGTCGACGATGCGTCCGTCGGCGAGGTAGAGCACGCGGTCCGCGTACGAGGCGGCGACGGGGTCGTGCGTCACCATCACGATGGTCTGGCCGAGTTCGTCGACGGACCGGCGCAGGAAGCCCAACACCTCTGCTCCCGCACGGGAGTCGAGGTTCCCGGTCGGCTCGTCGCCGAAGATGATCTCGGGCCGGGCGGCCAACGCCCGTGCCACGGCGACGCGTTGCTGCTGGCCGCCGGAGAGCTGGTTGGGCCGGTGCTTGAGCCGGCCGGCGAGCCCGACGGTCTCCACGACCCGCGCCAGCCACTGCTTGTCGGGCTTGCGGCCGGCTATGTCCATCGGCAGGGTGATGTTCTCCAGCGCGCTCAGCGTGGGGAGCAGGTTGAACGCCTGGAAGATGAACCCGATGCGGTCGCGCCGCAGTTGGGTGAGCTTCTTGTCCTTCAGGCCGGTGATCTCGGTGTCGTCGAGGTAGATCTGACCCGAGCTGACGGTGTCGAGCCCGGCGAGGCAGTGCATCAGCGTGGACTTACCGGACCCCGAGGGCCCCATGATCGCGGTGAACTCCCCCCGCGCGATGTCCACGTCGACATGGTCGAGCGCGACGACCCGGGTCTCCCCCGACCCGTACGCCTTCACGACCTGCCGCCCCCGCGCGGCGACGGCCGTACGCCCTCCGGAACCCCCGTGCCGGGGAATGGTCACGGCCGATGTCATGGCAAGTCTCCTATGTCGGTCATCGATGAGGCCACGGGTGCCCGTCGCGTGCGTTCTCCACTGCCGCGACGTCCGCGCCGAAAAGCCCTGAGCGGTACGACGATGAGTCTGTCCCCCGGGAGGGGTACGGCACATTGGGGCCGGACCCCGTCTTCCCGGGGGGTTAACCCCACCCCCCGACGAGGGGGGTACCCGGTGATCCGGTCGCCCCCGTCGACGTAAAGCCAGATTAAGGACCGCCCCCGGCCCCTCTCGTCCTCCGTCGGTACGAACCCTCCCCGAGACGTAGTACGGAGATACCCCTAGGGGATGTCCACCGACGGGTGGAGACGCTTTCGGGGCTCTCTCCACCTGCTCGGTCCACCCAGCCTGCACCCTGCCGCGACGGGAGGGTCAAGTGAGAAGCTGTGCGACGGCGGATAGATGCAAGGGGCACGCGACTCGGGAGGGTCTGTGGCGGGGAGTGTTCGGCCGGTCATACCTGCGACGGAGGGCCGTAGTACCTCCGACCGACGGGGCGCGGTGGTCGCCGCGCTCATGCTGGCGATGGCGCTGGCCGCCCTGGACTCCACGATCGTCTCCACCGCCGTCCCCCAGATCGTCGGGGACCTCGGCGGGTTCTCGGTCTTCTCCTGGCTCTTCTCCGGCTATCTGCTCGCCGTGACGGTCTCCCTGCCGGTGTACGGGAAGCTGTCCGACACGTTCGGCCGCAAACCGGTCCTCGTCGTCGGCGCGGCGCTGTTCCTGCTCGGCTCCCTGCTGTGCGCGTTCGCCTGGAACATGGGCGCGCTGATCGCGTTCCGCGTCGTGCAGGGGCTCGGCGGCGGGGCCCTCCAGGGGACGGTCCAGACGCTCGCCGCCGACCTCTACCCGCTGGAGCAACGCCCGAAGATCCAGGCGAAGTTGTCGACCGTGTGGGCGGTGTCGGCGGTCGCGGGACCGGCGGTGGGCGGACTGCTCGCCGCGTACGCCGACTGGCGGTGGATCTTCCTCGTCAACCTCCCTGTCGGGGCGGTGGCGTTGTGGCTGATCGTCCGTCATCTCCACGAGCCCGCACGGGAGTCGGTGACCCGGGCCCGCGTCGACTGGGCGGGTGCCGTCACCGTGTTCGCCTGCGGGGGCGTCCTGTTGACCGCGCTCGTGCAGGGCGGCGTCGCCTGGGACTGGCTGTCGGCGCCCTCGCTCGGGCTGTTCGGCGCCGGGCTCGCGCTGGTGGCGGTCCTGGTCGTCGTCGAACGCCGCGCCGCCGAGCCGATCATCCCCGGCTGGGTGTGGCGGCGGCGGACCATCGCCTCGGTCAACCTGGCCCTGGGCGCGCTGGGGTTGCTGATGATCGCGCCGACGGTCTTCCTCCCGACGTACGCACAGTCCGTCCTCGGCCTCGGCCCGGTCGCCGCCGGCTTCGTCCTCTCCGTCTGGACCCTGAGCTGGCCCATCTCGGCGGCCCTCAGCCAGCACGTCTACCGCCGCGTCGGCTTCCGCGACACCGCCCTCCTCGGCATCGCCCTCGCGGCCCTGCTCCTCTTCGCCTTCCCCCTCCTCCCCACTCCCGGCTCCCCCTGGCAGCCCGCCCTCCTCATGCTCGCCCTGGGCGCGGCCCTCGGCCTCTTCCAACTCCCCCTGATCATCGGCGTCCAGTCCACGGTCACCTGGAGCGAACGCGGCACCGCCACCGCCTCCGTCCTCTTCTGCCGCCAGACGGGCCAGACCCTCGGCGCCTCCCTCTTCGGCGCCATCGCCAACGGCGTCCTCGCCACCCACCTCGGCAACAACACCGACCTCGACTCGATCACCCACACCTGGGGCCCCTCCGGCACCCCCACCCACATCCGCGAGGCGGTCTCGGACGCGGTCCACTCCGTGTACGTCGGGGCGGGGGTGGCGGCGGTGATCGCGTTCCTGGCGCTGCTGCTGATCGCTCCGCGGCGGTTTCCGGTGCTTGAGTGCGACTGAGGCACCGTCAACCGATGTGATCCGCGTCACTCGACCAAAGCCCGGACGTCACCCCCAACACCTCACCCCTCCCCTGAACCGCCTTGACTCGAACGCGAGTTCGATCAGGTCAGGGCGCCCGAGGTTCGCCTCGCCCCACGCGACACTCCCCACAGCACGCTGACCAGCCATCCTCGCGGACAGTAAATATCCCTTGACCGCAGGTAAGCCCATGGTTTGAATGTGCTTAATTTTTGTGAATCTTGTTGATTCTGGGGGCGGGGGCTTCATGCAGTTCGGGTGGGGAGACAGAGGCACGGCCGGACGCCTGAGACGCAGGCGGCGAAGAGGGGCGGGTGCCGCGCTCGCCGTTGGCATGGCCCTGACCGTCGCGGCGTTCCCTGTGCCACAGGCATCCGCGTTCGCCGCAGACTCCGACCCGGCCGCGCTGAGCGAGGGTCAGGAGGCACTGGCGAAGGCGCAGGAGTCGGGCCGGCGGGTGGAGGTGACCGGCGAGCGGACCGAGCGGACGACGGTCTTCGCCAACCCCGACGGGTACACCTTCACGCTGGAGGAGTCGACCGTACCGGTCCGTGTGGCGAAGCCCGATGGCACCTGGGCCGCGCCGGACGCGACGCTGGAGAAGCGTGCCGACGGTTCGGTGGTGCCGAAGGCGGCCGCCGTGCAGATGGCGCTCTCGGCGGGCGGCGACAAGACGCCCCTGGCCCGGATCGAGGACGCGGGCAGGTCGCTGGAGCTGCGCTGGCCGGGGACTCTTCCGGCGCCCCGGCTGGACGGCACCAGCGCCGTGTACGCCGATGTGCTGTCGGGCGTCGACCTGAAGGTGACGGTCACGCCGGAGAGTTTCCAGCCGGTGTTTGTGGTCAAGACGCCGGAGGCGGCGGCGAGCGAGGCGGTCAGGAAGCTCACGTTCGGGATGAAGGCCGACGGCCTGAACGTCCAGGAGGGCACGTCCGGCAATCTCACGGCGGTCGACGACAACGGCCGTACGGTGTTCAGGGCGCCGCCCGCCCGGATGTGGGACTCGGCCGGGTCCGCGTCGGGGCCGCAGACGCAGCTCATGTCGGTGCGGTCGGCCGACTCGGACACGGGCGATCCGTCCGACCCGTCGGAGGCGGCGCCGTCGGGTTCGGGTCTCGAACCCGGTCAGGGTGACGCGGTGGCCCGCATGGACGTCGAGGTCGCCGAGGACTCCCTCTCGGTGATCCCGGACGCCTCCATGCTGACCAGGGCCGCCGAGTCCGCGTTCCCCGTCTTCATCGACCCGGTCGTCTCCTGGGGCGAGTCGGAGCGCACGCTCCTGCGCAGTGACGGCTACGAGTCGTACGGCTGGGGCAACGGCGACGACGACCAGGGGAAAGGTGCCGGCAAGTGCGGTACCTGGAACGGCTATTACTGCGGTCCGGGGTACGTGCAGAAGCTGTACTTCGAGTTCGCGCCGGACAGCCTGAAGGGCAAGAAGGTCCTGGACACCACGTTCCGGATCACCGAGCCGTGGGCGTTCCAGTGCTCCCCGCGGGTGGTGGACCTCGTCCGCACAGACAACATCTCGTCCACCACGACCTGGGCGACGCGTCCCAAGGAGCGGGACTGGATGGTGGACGTGAACGTGTCCGCCGGGCGTGGTTCCCTGTGCGATCCGGACTCCCCCAACGCCCAGATCGAGTTCAACGACGACCCGAAGCAGACGTGGGAGAACCTGACGCCCACGGTCGCCGACTTCGCGGCGGGGAAGTTCTCCCGGCTGACGCTGGAGGTGCGGGCGCACGACGAGTCGGACCCGTCGGCGTGGAAGCGGTTCAAGAACGACGCCACGCTCGCGGTCACCTTCGTGGGTCTCCCGGACAAGCCGACGGGCGTGGGGCTGGCCACGGGGTCGGGCACGGCGTGCGAGAAGGACGTCACGAAGCCCGCCGTCGTCTCCGACCCCGAGCCGTTGCTGCGGGCCGTCGCGCAGACCAAGCCGGGCGGTGAGAAGGACGCGCAACTGCGGATCTACTTCGACCTCGACCAGCGGGGCAGCGACGGCAATTGGTCGGACACGACGGCGAGCAACGGTTCGCTGCGTCCGTCGACGGGGTACGCGGCCGACAATGCGACGGTCGCGCTGAAGTGGTCGAAACTGACCGACGGCACCCTGTACCGGTACCACGCGTGGACCTGGTCGTACTACAACAACGGTGGCAGCTACCTGATGAGCCCCGAGACGACCACGTACTGCTACTTCAAGGTCGACACGACGGCGCCGAAGGCTCCGCGGATCACGATCGGCGCCCCGTACAGCGAGTGCCTGCCCAACTCCTGTGCAGCGAGCGGCCGTCCGGGCCAGACGGTGAACTTCGCGCTGGCGCCGAACGCGGCGGAGGACTCGAAGGTGGCCTCCTACGAGTACAAGCTCTCCACCGAGACCATCTGGTCCCCGTCGAGCGGCCAGGCGACCTTCGTGCCGAAGCGTTCGGGAACATTCACCTTCCAGGCCCGGGCCAAGGACGACGTGGGAAGCGGGCGCGTCGGCGCCACGAACCAGGTCGACTTCCTGGTCAGCAACGATGATCAGCGGACGGGCCGCTGGAACTTCTCCGAGGCCAGCGGCGCAGCGGTCGACACGGTCACCGTGGACGGCAGTGCCCAGAACGCGACGCTCGCCGGTGGCGCGACACGTGACGACCGGGGGCGGCGCGGGACCCTGACGCACGATGCGTCGAATGTGAAGCTGGAACCTCAAGTCACCGACAAGGGCCTGTCCCTGGACGGTTCCGCAGGTCATGCGGCGACCACCGCTCCGGTCGTCGACACCCGGGCCTCGTACACGGTGTCCGCCTGGGTGCGGCTGAACGGTCTGCCCGCCGGCAACAAGACCGTGCTCGCGCAGGAAGGCGCCTACTACAGCGGCTTCTACCTCTCCTACCAGAGCGCGGTGGGTACTTGGACGGTCCGCACCTCGCCGACCGACGACGCGAACGGCAACATCAGCCAGCAGACGGTGGTGGCCAAGCAGCCGGCGGTCGCCGGGGCCTGGACCCATGTGGCGACGGTGTACGACGCGTCGGCCAAGGTGATCAAGCTGTACGTCAACGGCACATTGCAGGGCAGCGATCCGGTGGCACCGTCCTGGGCCGCGAGCGGGCCGCTCCAGATCGGCCGGGCCCTGTGGCGTGACACCTACACCGACTATTTCCCCGGTTCCATCGACGAGGTCGCGACCTGGCAGTCCGCGCTGACGGACGAGCAGATCGCGGACGAGGCGCTACTGAAGACCAGTGACCTCTTCAACGGGGTCGAGATGGTCGCGGACTGGTCGGCCGGGCGGGGCAGCGGCACCACCGTCGCGGACTCGCCGTTGGGCTACGGCAAGTCACTGACCCTGAGCGGCGGCGCGACGCTGGAGGGCGATTCCATCGTCTTCAACGGCACCGACGCGGCGGCGACGACGGCGGGGCCGGTGGTCGACGACTCCGGATCGTTCACCGCAACGACGCTGGTCGCGCTGGACAGCGTCCAACTCCTGAAGAAGGACGTCGGTTACAAGGCCCAGGTACTCGGACAGCGCACCTCGGACGGATCCTCCTGGGGTCTCTGGTACGAGCTGACCGGGAAGCCGACCGAGTTGGACCCGGAAACCGCGGAGGAGAAGACCGTTCCCAAGGGCTTCTGGCACTTCGGCCGCCTCGGCGCGGACGGCACGTTCACCTCGGTGAGATCGACGGAGATGGCAGCCGTGGACAGCGAAGTCCGGCTGACCGGCGTCTTCAACTCCTCCGACGGCACGATCAGCCTTTACCTCGGCTCCAACCGGAACAACGACGCGAAGGAGTTCACCGCGCAGGTCGGCTCCGGCGACTTCGCGGTGGGCAACGGGTTCGCCGGGGGCAAGTGGCAGCACTCCGTCCCCGGCCGGATCACCGAGGTCAAGCTGTGGGCCGGTGCGATGGCCGGCACCGAGCAGGTCGCGGAGATCGAGAGCAACTGACGTACGCAGGGGGACAGTCTGAGGCTGTCCCCTTGCGCACACGACCACGTCGATGACCTTTCAGTACAACTGGGTGGGGACAACAACCATGCGCTTCGGCACAGGTACCTCAAGAAAACGAAGAAGACTGCTCGGGCAGTCGCTGGCACTGGCACTCGTCCTACCGCTGGGCGTCGCGCAGGTCGCCCAGGCGGCCGGACCTCAGGGCCTGGGACGCCCCGACGTACCCGAAACCAGAGAAGGCAAGGCCAAGAAGCTCGACGGCCCGGGTGCGCAGGAGGCTCGCCGGAAGGTCGCCGAGGACAGGAAGGTCAACGCGGCTCAGGCGGCGCGCGCCCGCGCGGAGCGGAAGGTCACCTGGCCCGGGAAGGGCGAGGCGACCCTCGCGCTCACCCGGGGCAAGGAGACGGGTGCCGAGCCGAGCGGCCTCCCGGTCACCCTGGCTCCTTCGGCGGACGGCAAGGCCCGTGTCACGGTCCTCGACCAGAAGGCGGCCCGTGACGCGGGGATCACCGGCGTCCTGCTGACCGCCGAGTCCGACACCGCGTCGACCACCGAAGTCGGCGTGGACTACGGCGACTTCGCCTCGGCGGTCGGCGGCAACTGGTCGCAGCGGCTGCGCCTGGTGCAGTTGCCGGCCTGTGTGCTGACGACCCCCGAGAAGCCGCAGTGCCGTACCCAGACGCCGCTTCCGTCCGACAACGACCTCACCGAGCAGACGGTCTCCGCGAAGGTGCGCCTCGCGGCCGCTCCGGGCGGTACGTCGACCCAGTTGGCGTCCGCCCCGACGGCCACGGTCCTCGCGGTCACCGCCGCTTCGGCCGGTGCCGGCCAGTCCCCCAAGGGGGGTGGCGACTACTCGGCGACTCCGCTGTCGAACGCCTCGTCCTGGCAGGCCGGGGGCAGTTCGGGATCGTTCACGTGGTCGTACGACTTCACTCTGCCGCCCGCCGCTGCGGGTCCGGTGCCACCGATGTCGCTGTCGTACGACTCGGGCAGTGTGGACGGCCGTACCTCGACCACCAACAACCAGGGCACCTCGGTGGGTGAGGGCTTCAACCTCACCGAGTCCTACATCGAGCGCAGTTACGTTTCCTGCGAC